>JAJYPA010000175.1 GCA_021795795.1 Pseudomonadota bacterium
CAACTCGCCGGACTTTTGCCCCATTTGCAATAAAACTTGGGCAGCCGATTGCCGCCCATAGATGAAGCGGCATGGCCTTAGAAGAAGCTCTGTTGTGGGAGCTTTATAGCCAACCAAGCGGACAATATGAGGTAACCGCATGATTTATTTGGTGGAGCCAAGCGGGATCGAACCGCTGACCTCTTGAATGCCATTCAAATTCAACCATGTTTATAGTCAACCACTTACAATACATCGTTATGATTTGTAAGAGTTTTCGTACACGCTCATACACTCCCGTACACGCCCAAACACAATCTCAGTGTCCAGAATTTGTCCAGAATGTCCAGCCGGATTTCCGGTACGGACGTTACTCTCCACCAGGCAACCGCCGTGCGGCGGACAGATACGCCGCCATGTTCTCCCGCTTACCGACGGACAGCACCAGAACCACCAGGACGTCATCTTCGACGCTGTAGACCAGCCGATAGCCCTGTTTACGCAACTTGATCTTGTAACAGTTCGCCAGATCCCCATGCAGACGGGAACCGGGCACATGCGGTTGATCCAATCGCTTCTTCAGAGCCTTGCGTAACGGACCCTTTGCGCCGCCATTGAGCGCATTCCATTCTTCGAGGGCCTCCGGCATAAACTTCAGCCGGTACTTCCCGACCTCAGATTTGGTCAATATCCACCTCTATGGCCGTATCCTTACGAGCCAACCGGCGTCGAGCGACTTCGAGCAAGTCGCGGTCAGCCAGTTCCTCCACCAGCGATTCAAAAACTTCCGGGTTGACCATATAGAACGCCGGACGATTGTGATTGAGCACCGCCACTGGGCGTGATCCCGCGTTCCGAAGCACGCTGGCTGGGTTTTTCTTGAACTCGGTCATACTGATGGAGTAATCGGCGTAAATGGGTTCCATGATGATGTGCTCCTCTATTCTGTATAATGTTAACAGAGCCAAATATAGAGCCGATAACGGCGCTTTTCAAGAGGTTGCCGGATGGAAAATAAAAAATGGCTCGGTATCTTCATAGGGTGTACTCAGCAAAGGAGGGCATCCACCAATGGCATCTATCAAGGCCGGAAAAGACCGAGACAACACGAAAATGTGATGGTATGGCAAACACTTGCGCAACCATCGCACAACGCGATATACTCCTTGAACACTGGAGAACGGGAGCGTCAGAAAACATGCACGTCATCACGCGCCGACGCATTACGGAAGCCATGAAGCGGCATGCGGACTGCGCCACGGCGCTGGATCAGTGGTACCGGGTCATGAAAAAGGCGTGTCTAGCGGACTTCGCGGAGATGAGAAATCTCTTCAACAGCGTGGACAAGGTGGACGATGTGTATGTCTTTAATGTCGGAGGCAACAAGCTGCGGATCATCGCGGCGGTTCACTTCAACACTGGCAAGACTTTCATTCGGCAGGTACTCACCCACCCCGAATATGATAAAGGACACTGGAGGGCAAAATAATGAACACTTGTATCAACGACGCGATCACACATTGGCCCCATGTGGCGCCCCTGTTGCAACCTGCCCGCACCGAAGCGGAATACGAAGCCCTTGTGGAGGCATTGGATGCCGTGCTGGACGCGGGCGGGGCCGACGAGTCACACCCCATGGCCCGGCTGGCGGATTACCTGGGCGATCTGGTGGCACAATGGGAAGCGCGGGATCCCATGCCGGATGGCGCAACGCCATTGGAAGTCTTGCGCTTCCTTATGGCCCAGCACGGGCTGAAGCAGGTCGACCTGCCGGAAATCGGCAGCCAGGGTGTAGTGAGTGAAATAATGCACGGCAAGCGCACTCTGAATCTGCGTCAGGCGCGAGCATTGGCTGGGCGTTTCGGGATATCGGCACTGGTGTTTTTGTAATTCAAGGGGATAGGGAGGCTCAATCATGCACATCCCACCCTCGAAATCGAAATCTCATTTCAAGAGACATGTCAATACAACAGCCACCGGTACTTTGACACAAGCAAAGTACGTGCTATACTTAACTGTTGCGGACCATGGTACTCATACCTGACGACCCGCAACACAGGAACAGACTACGGAGGGAATTATATGCTAGTTGGAAAGCAACAGCAACACATGGCGAGGGTGAGCGACTATCGGACCGTCGATAATTACCGGCGCCAAATTGTGAACAAAATACAACATGTAAAAACCGCCACTGCGCACGTGCAAAAATTGTTGAGGTTGATACATACCCAGCACTTTGCTGCGGCAAACTGGAATGAATTCGATCTGTTTGGCAACCAAAATGTAAATTACACCACACCCCATCAGCTAAAAAAAGTAGGTGATGAAATCGCGGAAACGCGCGCCAGCCTCGCTGCGGAAGAAAAGTACACGAGGCAAGCACTGATCGGATCTGGACAGCGGGGACATGACATTGCACCCACTCCACCAGAAAAGGGTGAAGATGAAGACTGGTCTTATGATAATGTCATTTATTGCAACGCGCGTCTCGACCTTTACGAAACCCAATTGGAAAGTCTCAACAAGCTGCTCAGATTTCTGACATCAAGCATAACAACCGCATCCAAGACCACACTCAAGGGCCTGGCAAGGGAAATAAAAAACGGCAAACTGAACGTCTGGAATGCCGAGAATCATGGTGTCATCGCTGACATGGCGGCAACGATGTCCGAGTCAGGGTGCGAAAAAGACGTAATTTTGTCTAGTTGTTATGGCCTTTCTTATTATTTTGCTGACGCCAGTTTCCAGCCTTCAAGCGTGGTCAAACCATTTATTTCCAGACACCGACGTGCGTCGATGCCTCATAATACACCATTGCCACGCCATCGTGTCCCAGCGGCAAGGCGCAGGAGTAGGACTCATGGCTCTGCCATCAAGTCCGGAGATGATGGCGACGGAGACGGAGACGGAGAACCGCCCCGACCCCACTCATCCACACTACCCCCATTCCACCCTAGCCTCACCCACTCCCTGATCTCCTGGGGGGCACTGTGAGAGCGCCCAGCACAAATCAGCAACACGTCCACCCATGCCCTGTAGACGGTATGGGCAAATCCACACCAGCCACCATCCGCGCCACATGTCGGGATCAATTTGAGCCCGAGAATTTGCGCGCCCATAAAGCTGAAAATTGTGGCGTTCTTGCGCCGCACATGGCGCAAATCCTTGGGGAAAATACCCACATGGATTCATCCCGCGTAGCACTCTCCCTCCCAGAACTGGCCGCCCTCTACGGGGGCAACCACAGGAGTGCTCGCAACTGGTTCTACAAGCATCCAGAAGACTTTCCTCCAGCGATTTATTTGCCTGGGACCAGAGGCCCTCGTTTTCTGGTATCCGATGTCCCTGCGTGGCTTGACTCCAGGAAGACCCAACAACCCGCACCACCGCCATCTGCACCAAAACCCCAGGGCCGCCCCCGCAAGGCTTCCGCCTCGCAAATCGCCCGCGCCCGTCAGGGCAAAGTTGGTGTGGCATGACGGCGCCGATCACCCACCAACAGGCCATGGAGTATCACAACGCGGTAGCAGAAATCCTGGACCTGGGGAATATGGCACAAATTGGGCGGCTGCGAGATGCCCTGGGGCTTCCTCCAGCGGCAATCAACTCCCCTACCCCCACCAAGCCCGATTTCTGTTATTCGCAGGTACAGACATGGGAGATGGTCAGCGCCGCGCTCGGGCTCAAGCCGGACTCGATCAGGGCTAACAAGCCCTGGCTGCTGTTGCAGCGAAAGGGGCGCGGCGAGGGGATCGGTTTCGAGACCCGCGGTCCCAGGAGTCGGATGTACACCCAAGAGGCCGTGAACTACCTGATAGCCAACTGGGGTAAGACCCGGTGGGCGATGGGCTGATCCGCCACGGTGATCAAGCTAAGCCCAGCCCCATAACCAATGCCAAGAAAATTTTGCTCGGTATTTTCAATAGCCACGGGACACAAAAAAGGCCAGCGGGCGCTGGCCATATGCACAACACGTGAGGAGGATATGATTGTGGAAAAGGAACAGATTGTCAATGGTTTGCCAACCCCCATCAGCAAAGCCCGGGCCGAAGAGCAGGAAGCGCCCGGAAGCGTCCGCCAAAGCGCGGCAGATAAAAGGTGGAAGGCGGGAACCCCAGCCACCCCTGAACAGATCGCCGAAATCGCCAACTGTCCTCCCCACCTGGCGAAAGCAATGGCGGCCAATCGCTGGGCCCCACGGCTCGACGGAAGCTTTCGCCACGGCAAGGCCGCGCTGCTGTGGCCTTACTATGCCCGCCGGGCTGGATGCCTAGATCTCTCCGCACTCTATCTCCACACGCGCAATCAAAGTGCTGAAGATTACCTCGGCGCCCGGGAAAACGCAGTGACCACGCGGATCCAGGAAGCCGCGACGTTGTTCATCCCCGGCAACCCAAACGCGCCGGGCAAAAGTCGCCGCATGGTCGTCCTCGCCGCAAGCCCTCTGGACGCCATGGCCGTCCATGAAGCCAGCCCCGGTGCGGACGTGTATGGCATTGGCACCCCCAACATCCCCCAATGGCTGATCCACCGCTGGATCCACCTCAAGAAAACCCTGCTGGTGACTGTCGGCCTCTCGGCATCGGAAACCCAGATCATCCAGGCGCACGCCCAGCAGGCAGGCTGGTACGGCATGATCCGCCGCGCGAAGACACTGGCTGTCGTCCTGCCGGAACCGGATGGGGATGACGATGTGTCCGCCAGTGGACACACCGATCGCATCACAGCCTGGAGCATCCTGACCACCCAGGGCATGGACGCCCTTAAAGCATTCATCCAGGACTCGGCCATGGTCTATGACCCGCGCATCAAGGGGACGACCGTAACCCATCCCGCCCCCGGGGATGACAGAGACGGGAACGGGGAGCAGGTTGCAGAGGACGTTACGGATGAATGCCCCGCGCCGCAGGCCACCATCGGTCACGGCAACAGTCGCGGCGCGCGCCAGAAAGCCCGCGCGCTGTTTCGGGCCGCGCGCAAAACAGGACGGACCCGATCCGACCGCGATGGCTGGTTTTCCTCTCTGGACGACGCCTCTGACTATCTGAACACTTGCCTGGATGACGGCGCCCGCCAGCACGTCGCCGCCATGGAGGCCATCACCGGTCTGGGAAAAACCCATGCCATCCTTGCGCTCATGCTGCGCGACGACCGGCCGCACATCATGGTCACCCCCACCGTGGAACTGGCGCAGGAGGCCTATCGAAAAATATTGGCCCTGGCGTCTGATGACGTCAAAGCCGATATCCGCCTTCATATCCCCCGCAGCGAAGACACCTGCCAGCGTTACCCCACCATCCAGCTACTGCAGACCGCCAGCCGTGGGCCATTTGCCCAGGTCTGCAAAATGTCTGACGTGCAGCAAAGCATTCCTGGCGACTGCGAGCATTACGAAACCTGTCCATACATGGCCGGGCTGAAACTGGACAAACAGGCCCGCATCCTGATCGCCCCCCACGCCGCGCTGTCGGGTGAAAGCAGCATGCTCAAACAGGCGGGGCAACCGATCCGTGACTCTGAAACCGGCCAGTGGGAGACCCCGGAGGAAACTCCGCGCCGGATCGTCGTGGACGAGCAGACCGAAGCGGCCACCCTCATCAATCTGACCCACGAGGACACAAAGAAAAACATCCTCGCGCTGAGCCACTGGAACAAGAAACAGACCTGGGTGCGCGACCGCATGCGCGGCGCGATGGGTGACCAGTTCACGGAAGAGAAACTCCAGGCCGGCGTGGACGCCTACGGGAAGTTTTCCGCAGCCCTGAACACCATGTACACGGAGTTTTCACGGTGGGCCGATCCGAATCTCTCCCGAAAACCCATAGCCATCCGCCAGTCCGGGGTCTGGCGGGATCTCGTGGACGCCTACCGCAAGCTCCCTGACGCACTCACCCTGATGGATGGCTCTACGCTCGCCGAACGACCGGTGATGCCCGGTAGAAACGAAGAAAACATCATTCCTAAACAGTGGCTGGCGGCTCTGGTCCAGGCGCTCAAGGACGGTATGATATGGATCCATAACGGTAATCTGGTGATTGGAAAAGAAGGCGGTCTCTGGAAAAACCTGATGAAGCAGGGTGGGTTCTATCTGGACGCGACCATCGGTCTGACGCAACGGCAAATCATTCTGAACACGGCGGACAGCGGCGTGCATACCGTCGCCGTCCACCAACCCAACCTGCGCGTTCTCCAGATGCTGGACGGGCGACAGCATGGCAAGGCCTCGCTGGCAGCCAACGGCATCGGCAACGAACTGAAACTCTGCGTCGGCGATTGGCGACGGCTCGTTATCCAGTACGGACACGGCCAGGTCGCGGGGATACTGCACAAGGTCATGCATAACATCCTGATGCTGGCCTACGGCGGCGACGCCGATGACCGGACGATTCCGGACGCCGACCTGATCCGTGCCGGTGACGCTCTGGAACGCTGGGGACTCACTCCAGGCGGCAAGGAGTGGCTGTCGATGCTGCAGAGCGCCGGAATTCCACCCAACCCGCGCCTGGCCCGCGAAGCCGCTGGTTTCACCATGGAGGATGTGACCATGCTGGGGCACTGGCACAAGGATGATCGCGGCCACAACCTCTGGGAAAAGGCCAAGGCGCTGTTCTGCTGGGGCGCGCCGCTGCTGACTCCCGACGAATATCTGATCCGGTATTCCGTCCATCGCGTCATCATGAAGCGTCACGGGGTGGACCTGCCCGAATGGGATGGGTCGGTCACCAAGGGACAGGCCATCGAGACCAACGGCGGCGAGCACACCGTAACCACCCAGTTCCCACTGCCCACCCTGCCCGAAGCCCGCGCCTTTGTGCTGGATTCCGTAAACGCCCAGATCGCTCAGGCCGTGGGCCGACTGCGCGGGGTTCGGCGGACGGCGGAGAACCCCGCGCAGGTCTTCCTATTCATGGGTGATTTTCCCGTCGCCGCCGTGGGCCACGATCACATGATCCCCACCATAGAGTATCTGACCGATCTGGACAGTTACCAGGCGGTTTCCACCACCAAGGAGGTCATGGCCATACAGGCCATCGCCGACACCCCGCCTGATCAGCGGGTGGTCGCCGAAGCGATCCGCGAAGCCGTCAACGGCATCTATGGCTTCGACCCCGGCAGCCGCCTGGGGCGCCGCGTTGCCATGCGGATCATGCGCCAGGTGGAAGAGCATGCGCACCAGCACCGCATTTCCATCCAGGCCGCCGCGACGGCACTGGTTCATGAGATCGCCCGCTTCATCCCCGACCCAAGGTCCTTCCCGGAGGCTGCCGGACACTACCTGGAACGCCTTCAGGACCGCAACCGCTGGAACCGCATGTACATGGGCACCGGACCGTGGGCTAAGGCGACGTTGGCCCTGTTGGACATGCTCTACGAGGCGACATTCACGCCACGAGAACCAGAGGATGCCCCGCCCGGTTAGACGCCAACTCCGCAGCAAATCAGACCGAAGCAATATTCCGACGATGCCGGAGACCCCGCTGTGCCTGCCACACCAGAAACCACCGTCCCGGCCAGCAATCCGCCGATGCCCCACGACCCCCTCGCCTATTCGGCAAGGATCAGGCCCTGGAAAGCGGCGTTTCCGCGTAATTCGCGTCCGCATTCTCGATAATCACCATGAGTGGTGGGTGGGGATGAAAACCGAAGGGGCTTGGATCTGCAATTTCTGGCAGCCCAGGGGACACCCCCATCCCGACCCCGTAGTTTCAATATTGGCACCGGGATGGGGGTGTCCTGGCCACTACGTGTATGCCTGAACCAAAGACTGGTGGTGGATGGTGGTGGGGAAAGTAAAGAGGCATCTGCACCCTGCCCTCTTTTCCCTCCACCCCAAACCACCCAGTGGCGGAGAGGAAGAGAGACCAATCCCAGACGGCAGATGGCATAGCCGGAAAACGCTCGGTATTTTCAATAGGTGCGAGCCCGAATCAGGGGCGCATGAAACCGGGTAAGGATGGAGATGGTGTGAGTTCACGAATATGGATATGGAGGAATGAGTGATGACCACGAGAAAGAAGCTGGAGAAACGCAGGCGCCGCGGCGTGGCGAAGGCGAAGGTCTTGCGGCAGCGGGCCTTCGCGTGGGTGAGGTCCGTGCCCGGCGATGTCGCTTTCGGCATGGACGGATGGTCTAAGGAATGTTCCGCCAAAGAGATGCTCATCATCGAAGAAGCCGCCGCCATGAGCGATGAAGAGCGTGGCATCGCGGTCATTGCCGATGTGCTGAACGAGAGACATGGGTACGTGCCGGGGCATCGGGATCGGGTCGGCTTGCGGTCTGTCCGAAATTGCTTCCAGATGATTCGCGACCACGCCTGCCAGCGAGGCATCTCCTTCCGGGCCAGCGCCCGGCAACTAGCTAAATCGAAGACCGTGATGCAACCATGAGTGCGTTCCTCCTGCTGTTACTTTAAGGCCGCTTTCCTTCCATCCTACCCCATAACACTAAAGCCGCCTATCCACCCGTGGTAGCGCGATTGTCACGGTGACAGGCTCCTCCCGCCGGATGACCGCGGACCAGTTCGTTATTCTTATTCACCTGGACCAGTTCCGTTAATTAACATCCTTACCAATCATCAGGTTAGCAAACTGTCCGTTACTAACGTTTCGCACTGCATCCAAACCCCAAACAGCCCGGCGCAAGCCCAGTACTCCATGACACCATCATTCATGGAGGTTTTCGTCATGGGCCGCACTGGACACCACCTTACCGGACTTGCCGCAGGGCTTCTTGTCGCCGCCGCAGGCTGGCACGCGTTCGGACCGATTGCGCTGGCCGCCGTCCCCTTCGGCTGGTCTGGCGGTTCCGCGCCGGACTGGCTGGAAATTGCCCATGCCGAGTTCTCCGGTTCCCGGCAGAAGTGGGTCCGGGTGTCGGTCATCCCGCACCGGACCATTACCCACTGGTGGCCGGTATGGCTGGCTCTCGCGCTGTTGGTGGCGGTCTGGCCGGTTCATCTTCCCGCTATCCGTTTCTTTGCTTCACACCCTCTGGAAATCGACGGCGTTCTGCGCATGGCACTGGCGGGTTTCACCGCAGGCGGCGTCATACACCTGC
Source organism: Pseudomonadota bacterium (assembly GCA_021795795.1). The sequence goes on from JAJYPA010000175.1 coordinate 9,037, forward strand.
TGATGGATGTACCGAACCCCACCGGCATCCCCATCCTGACGCCCATGGCCCGCAGTCGCTGGAGCTTGCGCTGGTGGAAATCCGGAAATTCGCTGGAGCCATTGGCGGGGATGGTAATGGCGCTCATGGCCGGGGCGATGCTCTGGGTGGCGATCAGTCCACGGGGATGGTGAGGGTTGCACCCGGTAGGGGTGGTGGGAAAAGTGAAAAACCCTCAACTGAAAAAACGCTCGCTATTTTCAAGGGGTGTGGGGAACACCCGCACCCGGCCGGACGGCAACTATCCGGTGACCATGAATGAGGATTTACCAATGGACAAGAGCACCTACGAAGCACAATTGGCCGCGAACTTTGTGGCAAGCGAGATCCGCAAAAGCGGGACCAATGTTTTCAGCCGCATGGCGCAACTGAAAGAAATCTATGCCCGTGAAGATTTTGCCATGACTGAACTGACGGATTTGCTGAATCCGGATTGGAAATCACCGGGGCAGATCGAGGCGGAGCAGGCAGCCGCTGAAGAGGCGGCCGCAGCCGTGACAGCCAAGCCACGCCGCAAAGCGGCGTAACCCGAAAAAAATGGCTCGGTATTTTCAAGGGGTGTGGGAACCACCCGCACCCGGCCGGACGGGAACCATCCGGCGCAGATATGAACAGGAGTTTTATCATGAAGACGATCTACATGTGTAACCTGAACAGCACCATCAAAACCGTCACCGCCGATCTCGCCGCTTCCATCAAGGCGCTGATTCCCGTCAAAAAGGAACTGAAGACCTGGCAGCCGGGTCGCCCCGAGCATGAAGCTGCCTTGGCGCTCAAGGCGGCCCTGGACACGCGGATTGCGCATTTCAGGAAGCAGCTTGCTGATGCCAAGCGTCTGAAGAAAAGCCCGGAAGTGCTGCGGCGCCATGCCATTTGTGGGTCGGTGGAACGCCTCGCAAAATATGGCATGGACCTGGCAAAGGCGGACTCGGTGAACTGCTATGTGAATGATGCGCCTGGCGGCAAGGTCGAAGCCGCGACCGAAAACACCAACAACTGGAACTACTACGCCAAGTCCTACACCAAGGCTGGGGGTTTTCCCAAGGTTGAACACGACGTGGTTATCACGGTCGACCCCAACTGGGACAAACAGGTCTACGACCGCGACCTGGAGTTTCTGGGCGGCATGCTGACCCTTGCTGCCCGCCCGGCGCACAAGGGCCGCAACCGCAAGGCGCTGGAACTGGCTGCAAAGTACGACATCGTTCTGCTTGAGGCCGTCTGGATGCGCAAGGGCCGCGGCTTTCAGGTGACTACGGAGTCCGGGTTCATTGCCGTCAAGCACACTTCCCTGGGGCTGATTCCGGCGACCGCCTATCACAGCACCACCTCAGCCATGAATGCGGTTGAAGGCTCGCACCGCAAGTTCCAGAACATCGACAGCCTGCCGCTGGAAGTCCGCGATGTGCCCGCCGACGCCGTGGCGACATGGGCGGACGCGGCAGGGGTTGGCGCCTGCCGCACCGGTGTCATCCACTGGTGCAATCTGGTGGGCATCGACCACACCGCATCCAGCGTTCCGCTGATCGAGGTCGTGCGCGGGTACTACCTGAAGCCCGCGCCGGAAGCCAAGGCCATCATCCTGCGGGTGCTGAAATCCTGCCCCCGCAAGGCGGCCTGAAGCGTTGTTATCGGACTGCGCCCTCGCAAGGGGTGCAGGCCTTTTGCAAGAAAGTTCACGTTGTATTTTTCTTTTTCCAGTAACCCCATCACCACCAAAGGAGTTTCATCATGAGCAACAGCAATAGCCGTAAAGACTACATCAACGATCCCGACTTCATCGCCGACCTGGCGGTGGCCCAGCTTTCCTTCATGGTGGCCAACATTGTTGCCGTGGTGAGTGCCACCGTGGTTGACCACCACGGCCATGAGTCCATCGACGTCCAGAAAATGCACTACGAGCAGGGCGTCCGCCGCATCGTGCGCAACATAGTGACGGAGATGGGCGTGTTCGCCGGAGACGACGCCTCCATGGACCGTCTGGTCGCCATGGGGCACAAAATCGCCGAAGAGCGGGCGTTGGCCGATGAAGGGAAGACATCATGACCACAGCCGCCGAATTCTATGGCGATCCGGCGGTGCTGGATGAACTTGCCGTCCTCTACTCCGGGATAACCGTTTCGTTTCTGGCACCAGTGGTCATTGGCATGCTGGCCGGCAGAGAGGAAGATTCCGGCCGTTTTTTGCCAGACCAGGAAAGGCAGCACATTTTCCGCGATGACGTGCGAACGGCATCCATCGCCGTTCTGCATGCCATGGGTGACCCCGCGAGGTTGAACATGCGACTGGACCAGATCATGCGTGAGGGGACGGAAATCGCACGGAAGGAATACCCCGCCGTGGATGCTTTCCTACGTGGGGAGTTTGACGACTTCATGCGAAAGGTGCTTGCCGATCCGTCACCGTCTGAATCCGGATAGCCCTCCAGTTTTCATCTTTTTTGACCATACGCCGGCCTCGCGCCGGTTTTTTTTGCTTTTCGACCCTCAACAGGTGGTCGCCTGCCCAGTACTTCCATGAATCCCTCAAGAGACATGGAGCATGGACATGGACAAGGACAACGGCAATTCGAGTGAGAAAGAACAGGAGCACCAAAACCGCCAGCTGATGATCGACGCGATGATCCCCGCAGGCCTTACCGGTCAGATTCGGGACAAGGCACGTGACGCATTGATGACGGCGACGGTGATTTTGGGTATGAGCCGCACGGACATCCTGGATCGCATTCAGGAACTGGCAAAAGAAAATGGGCTGACCCCGCAATCCGCGCGCATCTGGCTGCTTTTCAGCAAGGAAATGCAGGATCAGGCGCAATCAGTGGGCCGGCAGGTTGGAGACCGTGGCGCGAAGAAAACCTTCTCCGGCGACCTGGGATACAACCGGGATAAAACAACGACAATCGGGTTGGGCGCGGTATTCCGCCGCGAGGTGACGGGTATCGGCGCAGGGAAAAAGGGGAATGCCGCGGATGACATGCGCGTAGAACTGAATCGTGAGGCGGGGCATCACGGTGACAGCATCCAAGGCCGGCGTGGAGCATTTTCATACGATCAGATGGTGGACGGCTGGGGTACGGGAGGAGATGGTCAGGGCGGGGAGACGATCGGACTGGACGGCCAGGATGGTGATGATGGACTGGATATGGAGATCGAGGGCGAGTTTGGCTCGGACGCCGCCCAGATGGACTTTGACGCGTGCGAGCGGCTGCCCGGCGCTTCGGTGATGCGTCCTGATGATCTGGGTGAAGTTCAGCTCGCCGGTGGTGTCAGGCGCGGCGCGTCCGGTCATGTGGTTGACCATCAGGACACGTTTCAGGCCGGCAAGGGTAGCCTGAACGGGGGGTGGTTCAAAACGGCACGAAGGCTTAGCCCCCGCGAGGCCGCGATGGCGCGCGCGGAGACAAAAGTTGCCGGGCTGAACCGCAAGGTGGGTGGATTCCGTGGGACTGAGGAGGAATTCGCGGCCTTCGCCAAGGCTAACCCCGATCTAGACAAAAATCAGCTTCGCCAGCTCAAAAAAGGCATGAGCGACAAGGATTATCTGGGATTTCGGGTTTATGTTGAAAACGGGTACCTGCTGGACAACAAGGGCCGGGGCTCCGAGCGAATCACCACCCAGACCAAGTCCTGCCTGCTGATGGCGTCTGAGGATTCGGCCCGCAGGTTCCAAAACAGCCTCCGGGAAAAAATCCGGCTCTTTTCCCGCCTCCCTGATCCTGGCATGGAAAAAGTGTCCATCGACCATGCGATTCGCATGGCAAAGCCCCTATCCCGGCTGGCTGAAGAACACAAAGCACGCAAGGAAGCCAAAAACCTGAAAAAAATACGGGATGAACCCGATCTGGAACGCTAAAACGCGCGCATCAGGCTTCAGAAAGCCGGATAGAAAGATGAGAGCGACAACTTCCATATACAGGAGCAATTGACATGAACGCAAACGGATTGGGATTGGCGGTATTGAAGAAGAATGGTGCGGACCTGGCCAACCGGCTGGGCGAGCTGGAGCGCAAGGTGGCAGGCGGTGGAAAGGTGAAGCCGATCCGAATTAATGGCGCTGCGCCTGCGGTGGACCGGCTTGCGCGAGATATTCATCGCATATCTATTGAGGTGGATATTCTGGAGGGTCAGATTCTGGGCCATGGCGGTGTGGCATGAGCGTCGACAAGGAATTCCACGCCGCCCATCAGGACCTGAATGCCTTCGTGGATGTTTTTGAGAAGCATGTGAAGGAGCACGGTGAGCCAAAACACGGTCAACTGATGGTGTTGACACAGGACATCAAAAAAGATGCGCAGAATATCGCCATTGGCATGATCTCCGCAGGTGACGCCAAGGCCATCCAGACCGGAGAGATCGCGCACGCACACGGCCAGGCGAGTCACAAGCCGTTGCTGGCCCGCGGCCTGACCCGCATTCAGGACGCCGCAAAATTCCTTGCGGTGAATATCGCGGACGCTGGCAAGCAGGTGCGGATTATGGTGAAGGACAAGGTGCCCGGCGCCGACCAGGTGGTGAAAGCCTGGGATAACGTGCTGGACGCGACCAGCCACTATATGACCCTGGGCATGAAGCGCCTGACTGGACTGGCGCATGGCATGGATCCAGAAGACCGCTATGCGGTCGGTTTCGCGTCCGGGCATCTGCAATCAGCTCAGGACATCGCCCTTGATCAGCGCAAGCGCGGGATCCTGCAGACCTTGAAACATCCCGGCCTGGGCGAGTTCGTCCTGCAGGATGCCAAGCGGTTGGGGATGATCGCGGAATCTAAATCGGTGCATCGCGGGACCGTGCTGAATGTTATTGGCCTGGAAGCCATTATGAAGAACGCCAAGGGCCAGTTGCTGGCCTTGCCGGTGACGCCGGATTTCAAGTTCAAGGCGGGTGACAATCTGGTCATGAAGGATCGTGGTGACGGGTTCTACTCCGGCAAACGGCAGATGGTGGAGAGGGGGATGGAAAGATGAACGGCAAGAAAGCAAAGGCGTTACGGCGGTTAAATCCACAGACTAAAGCCGACTCTGGCCATGCTGCAGACAA
>JAJYPA010000014.1 GCA_021795795.1 Pseudomonadota bacterium
TCCGCCATTTCATCCAGCGTGCCGAAGCCACCCGGCATGACGACATAGGCGGATGCGTACTTGACGAACATGACCTTGCGCGCAAAAAAATGCTGAAAATGAAGGGAAATATCCTGATAAGGATTGTCGTGCTGTTCGTGCGGCAGGGTGATATTCAAACCGACACTCGGCGCACCGCCTTCCTTCGCGCCCTTGTTCGCGGCCTCCATGATGCCGGGGCCGCCACCAGAAACGACCGCGAAACCGCCATCCGATAGAAGCCGGGCGATTTCGACCGTGAGCAGGTAATGGGGGTGGTCGGGCGGAAAACGGGCAGAGCCGAAAATAGTGACCGCAGGTTCGATGCTGTCCAGCGTTTCATAGCCCTGCACGAACTCGGCCATGATCTGGAAAATTTTCCACGATTCGAGGCTCAGTCGTTCGCTTTTATCGAGGCGGGAGGGGTGATTGGGTATTTTAGGACTCATGCGTGGATGTCATCTGGTGTGTTTAGCTGGTTTGCTTATTTGTAGCCCGGTTCAATGAGCAGTCTCGGGCGAATCGCCCGTGGCAGCAGCCTATGCCCAAGAGCATGTGGCATAGTACCGACCTTGAAGCCAAATTTCGATGACCAACCATGAATGATCTCTTTTCCTCGCAAGTTGCCTCTGTGGCCGAGCCCGCCTCGCCAGCGCCATCCAGTCCGCTGATTCTGGTGGATGGCAGTTCGTTCCTGTTCCGCGCCTTTCATGCGCTGCCGCCTCTGACGGCACCGGATGGCACACCGACGGGTGCGATTCACGGCGTGATCAATATGTTGCTGAAACTTCGGCGAGAGGAAAATCCCGAGCGCATGGCCGTGGTTTTCGATGCGCCCGGTCCTACCTTCCGCGACAAGATCTATCCTGCCTACAAAGCACAGCGCCCGCCCTTGCCAGACGACCTGCGCGTGCAGATCGAGCCGGTGCATGAACTGGTGCGTGCGCTGGGTTTCCCCTTGTTATGCGTTCCGGGCGTGGAAGCGGATGATGTGATCGGAACCCTGATGCATCAGGCGCGGCAGAAAGGCGAATCGGTGCTGGTGGCGACCGCCGACAAGGACTTCGCGCAGTTGGTGACCGAGGGTATTCGTCTGGTCAATACCATGAGCAACACGGTGCTGGATGAAGCGGCCATCGAGGCGAAATACGGCATTACCGCTGCTCAGTTCATCGATTACCTCACGCTGGTCGGCGATACTGTCGACAACATCCCCGGTGTGCCGAGATGCGGCCCGAAAACAGCCGCCAAATGGCTCAACGAATGGCAATCGCTGGATAACCTGATGGCCCATGCCGATCAGATCAAGGGCAAAGTGGGCGAGGCATTGCGGGCGGCCCGTGATTTTCTGCCCATTGGCCGGGATCTGGTGACGATTCGTACCGATTGCGACTTGCCCATTTCCTTGAGCGATCTTGCCGTGCAGGCCCCGGATGTCGACAAGGTTCTGGCGCTGGCGGAGCGGTTCGGGCTCAATACGCTACGCAGGCAGTTTTCACCAGCGCCTTCGGACCCAGCTTCCGATCCTGCACCCGGGCAGGATGCCAAGCGAACTTCTTCGGATGATGGGCAATTGGCTCTGAATGATCTGCCGATGTACGAGACCATCCTGACGGACGCGGACTGGCAGCGTTGGCTGGAACAAATCAAAAACGCGGACAAGAAAACACAATGGGTGGCCTTCGATACCGAAACCGATGCACTGGATTTGTTCGATGGCCGGATCGTCGGGGTTTCGTTTTCGATTGAAGACAATCACGCGGCTTATGTGCCGCTGGCGCACAACTATCCCGGCGCACCGGCGCAACTGGATCGGGACACGGTGCTGGCCGATCTCAAGCCCTGGCTCGAAGACGCATCCCGTATCAAGGTGATGCAGAACGCCAAGTTTGACACCCACATGTTGGCCAATCATGGCATCACGCTGCGTGGCGTGAAATTCGACACGATGCTCGAATCCTATGTGCTGGATTCTACCGCCACACGGCATGACATGGATTCACTGGCGGCAAAATACCTCGGGCGTTCGACCATCACCTTCGAAGATATTGCCGGTAAAGGCGCAAAGGCATTGAGCTTCCCCGAGATTCACCTTGAGCAGGCCGGCCCTTATGCGGCTGAGGATGCGGATGTTACCCGGCAATTGCAGCTGTGCCTCTGGGCGAAACTCTCCGCCGAGCCTGGTTTGCGGTCTGTGTACGAAAACATCGAGCAACCGCTGATTGAAGTTCTGGTGGCCATGGAGCGCGCGGGGGTGCGGGTGGATCGTAACGAGCTTGCAATTCAGGGTAAAGCCATCGGTGAGCGGATTGCCGCGGTGGAGCAGGTCGCGTTCAAGGCGGCCGGGCGCGAATTCAATCTGGGATCGACCAAACAACTCAAGGAATTGTTGTTCGATGAACTCAAACTGCCCGTGGGCAAAAAGACGCCAAAAGGCGAGCCGTCGACCGACGAAGAGGCGCTTGGCGAGCTGGTAGGTAGCCATCCCTTGCCCGCATTGATTCTCGATTACCGTGGGCTGACAAAGCTCAAATCAACCTATATCGACCGATTGCCCGAAGACATCCATGCCCATACCGTACGGGTACACAGTGCCTTTCATCAAGCAGTGACCGCGACCGGGCGGCTTTCTTCATCCAATCCGAACCTGCAAAATATCCCGATTCGCAGTGAAGAAGGGCGGCGGATCAGGCAGGCATTTGTCGCCGATCCGGGGTACAAACTCATTTCAGCAGACTATTCGCAGATCGAATTGCGCATCATGGCGCATCTGTCCGAGGATGAGCGTCTGTGCTCGGCCTTTGCCGCCGGAGAAGATATTCACCGTGCCACAGCGGCGGAGGTGTTTGGAGTCAAGGAAGCCGAAGTGTCGGACAATCAGCGCCGTGCGGCCAAAGCCATTAATTTCGGTTTGATTTATGGCATGTCTGCCTTTGGCCTGGCCAAGCAGCTTGATGTCTCACGTGGCGAGGCACAGGCCTATATCGATCTGTATTTTGCCCGCTATCCCGGCGTGGCGAAGTACATGGAGCGGATGCGGCAACAGGCGCGTCAAATGGGCTATGTGGAAACCGTATTCGGTCGCCGCCTGTATTTGCCGGAGATTCACAGCCGCAACGGGCAGCGACGCCAATACGCCGAGCGTACCGCCATCAACGCGCCGATGCAGGGTACGGCCGCGGACATCATCAAGATAGCGATGATCGCCTTGCATAAGCTGTTGGTGGTGACCGGGCGAGCCCGGATGATTTTGCAGGTGCATGATGAATTGATCTTCGAGGTGCCCGAGTCTGACGTCGCCGAGATCGTGCCGATCATCCGCGCACAGATGACAGGGGCTGCAAAACTGAATGTGCCGCTTGAGGTAGGTATGGGGGTTGGTAAAAGTTGGGCCGAAGCGCATTAGTTTATTGTTTCACTCTTGGCGGTGAACAGTCCGAACCCTACTCAATCTAAGGAACTTCGAAAAACCCCCTTGATGGGATTTCTCGAAGACGTTCATTGCAGGGAACCTGCACGAACTCGCGTATTTTCAATCGCTTAGCGATTGATTTGAGTGCCGCATCCGCCTTGGTTGGCTTCGGTCATGGATGACCGAAGGATACGAAAACAGGATGCGCGGCTAATTGAATGCCTGCAGCTCGTTGTCTTCAGGAGCCGTTTTCGGTTTGGATACGCGCAAATCCGGAACATCATATAGATGAGGTTTGCCTTTTAGGAACAAACCTTCCCAAAAGTCTTCATTTTGCCCTTGATCGAACACAAATCCTTGAATACTCATTCTTACATTAAATTGTTTCAGCAGAATCAATTGCTCTGTTGTCTCTACTCCCTCAACCACAATATCGAGTTCCAGTGATTCGGCCATCGCGAAAATGGACTTGAGGAGTTTGCGTGCTTCGGCACTTTGACTAATAGGATCGATAAATTTCTTGTCGATTTTGATCTTGGAAACGGGCAGCGTGCTCAGATAGGCCAAGGAAGAATAGCCGGTACCGAAGTCATCGATAGCAATAGTGAAGCCTTGCATGGCCAAGCGATGCAGTTGGTCTGACATCAGGTCTGGATCGCTGCCAAAACTGCTCTCAGTAACCTCAAGCGTGATCGATGAAAGGGGTAAACCTGTCTGTTTGGCGGCGGTGGATAGTCGCTCGTCAATTTTATCGATTAACAGCAGTCGTGGCGGTAAATTAATCGATACCGAAAATGTATCCTGTGTTTGTCGCTGCCATTCGCGAATTCGGGTGGCTCCCAAGACAAAGGCCCATTCCGTGATGCGAACAATCGTATCGCTTTCCTCAGCGAGCGGGATAAATTCAGATGGGGAAACCCATTCGCCACCATGGCGCCAGCGCATTAACACCTCAAAACCGCTAATGTGCCCGTTTGCCAGTGAAACCTGAGGTTGGTAGTCCAGGCGAAGCTCGCGATTGCTCAAAGCCTGCCCCAAAGCTTGTTGTAACATGAACCGTCGCTGTGCAAGGTCATGAGCCTGTGCGCCTTGCATATAGAGTCGATCACCACCTTCTGATCTTGCCATCGATAAGGCGATTAGGCTGGTTTTAATTAGGACATCAATCGTTTCACCATCGTTGGGATAGGTGCTGGTTCCTGCGCTGACTTTTAGTGTGATTTGGTAGCCGTTAATGTGCAGCGGCTCGCGAGTCGCGGCCAATGTACGTTCAATGAATTCGCGGAGTTCTTCTTTCTGCTTGTGTTCATCTTTTGGCATCCAGTAGAAGGCGAATTCATCACCATCGATATGGGCCAGCACCGCACTTGCGGGCAACAGGGCAGCAAGTGCCCGCCCGATTTCGACAAGGACTTGATCGCCATCATGATGACCCAATGCATCATTGATGGACCTGAAATTGTCGATACCGATCAGAACAATGCTGAACGGCAAGTTTGGATGCTTCGCTATCCGTTTCTCGCCCTGTGCAATGAAGTAGTGTCGGTTGAACAGCCCGGTTACTGTGTCCTGTTCGGCGAGGAAACGCATTTTTGCTTCACGCGCCCGAATTTCCGTGTGGTCATTGAGTACGAAAATCACATGGCCCCGGCCTTCACGCGCCTCGCCCATGAGCTTGATCGAGATCATTGCTGTGATGGTGGGGGCATTTTCCGGGGTGAAATCCACCTCGCCAGACCAGTAACCCTGCTCCAGTACCTGACGCCAAAGCGGTTCGAGCACGGCGGCATCATGTCCTAGCAGGAATTCGAGCAGGGGTTTGGCCGCCAGTTGTTTCTCCGTGCTGTGCAGCATCTCCTGAGCCACCGCGTTGGCCCGGGTCACGTAGCCTGAAATATCGGTCAGGAGAACGGCTTCCTGCACGTTTTCAAACACCGAAGCGGTCAGTGCGAGCTGCTGTTCCGCCTTGCGACGGCTCAGGGTTTCCTGGTCGTGTTTCTTCAGGATGGCTTTCAGTTGCTCGCGTGAGTCGGAAAGCGTGATCAATGTTGTCCGGAAATGCTGTACGGCCCGGGCCAGACGACCGATCTGATCGTGACGTTTTTGTTGAGGCAAGGCCGCGGTGGCCTCACCGTCAATCAATCGTTCTGTAATATCGGCCAACTGCTTGATCTGGTGGTTGAAGTACCACAGCGCTGTCATCATGAGTGCGATCTGCAACACGATAAACAGGATCAACAGGGTTTGGTACTGGCTGCTCAGCAATTTGGTCGAACCGCGCAACAGAGTCATGGTGTTCTCCAGATTCTGATTGGCGGCGTTGATTAACGCACCGAAATCATCCACCAGGATGCGGCTTCGTTCATTGCGTAACTGGCTTTGTATGTCTTTGACTTCGGCGGGCGTAGCGGATGCTGTTGCCGTGGCGGCATTGATCAATGCTTGCGCCTGCTGATCGATGCTTTTTGAAAGGGCCATAACCTGTGAGCCCGCAGCTTCACGCAGAAAGGCCAGTGCGGTATCTGTACGGATGGCCGCTGCAACCTGCTGAAGCGCGAGTACCTGATCGCGTACGTCGACGCGCTTACCCGCCGAAAACTGGCTAGTGATATGCTCAATCTCTGCGCTGGTGGCGGCAAAGGATTTCCGTAATATCTCAATGGTTTTACTGGATTCCACAAAACCGGAACTGGCACGCTGAAACGACTGGTAGTTATTGGTGGCCAGTATATTGAGATAGAAAACCAAACCCAAGCTCAAGGCAACCTGCAGGCCGAGAAACATCAGGAATTGGAGCGATAAAGGCACGATGCGCATAACCGGTTGTCCTTATGGGTCTTACGACTGATCGATTCTGTTGGAGCGAGGCAAGTATGGGTGTCGCCGCCATCGCCCGCTGCGTAAGGTCAATGAGGTGAGTTTCGCCGAGAGTGGATTTTGAGTCCAGCGGCGATTGCGTTTGCCCGGGTCAGTCGATCGAGTGGCTTGTAGTTCCGGCGAGTGCCGTGTCCCCAGACAACATCCGGCCAAGCTGCATCATTGCTGAAACGGGCGACGCAGTGAATGTGCAATTGGTCCACCCGGTTGCCGATCGTGGCGAAGTTGATGCGAATGGGGTTAAATATCTGCTGCAAAACGTGTTGGGCTTCGTGCACCTCATCGAGCACCTGATGAGCGATGTCCTGCGGCATGTCCAACCATTGTGTGAGCCCGGCGATGCGCGGTATCAGCATAATCCAGGGGAAGCGGGCATCGTCGAGCAGGCGTACGGCGCAGATGGGCAGTTCTGTGACCGGTATGGAATCGGCCAGCAGTTGAGGATGTAGTTTCCAGGCAGCGTCGGAGGTGCCGCTGGCGAGGGGCTTGTCTGTCTGCTGAATCATGGGGGTTTTCCTTGCTGGCTTGCAGGCTGGTTTGTGGATGTGGGTTTGGTCCCCGCTATAACTTTGGACAACATGCTGGCGGGCAGTTGTAATTCCAGATCGGACCGACAAATTTCCGCTCGACCGCTGGCCGTGTCGTTAGAGGCGATCGGATGCGTGTCGGCAAAGCCAATGGCCGAAAGCCGCTCCGGTTGAACGCCACTGGCGATCAGTGCTTGTACCACAGCCGCCGCCCGCGCGGCAGAGAGTTCCCAATTATAGGGAAATTGCAGAGTATGAACAGGCATGTTGTCTGTGTGTTCCTGAACGGCGATGGGATAATCTCGCGCCTTGAGGCGGTCAGCCAAACGTTTGAGCAATTGCATCCCGGCAGCCGAGAGCGCCGAATTACCCGAGGCAAAGAGGATATTGTCCTTAACGCGAAAATTAACGCGCCCTTTACAGTGCTCTCATTTCAAGTACTCACGGATCACAGGGTTGTTCCCTAACATCTGCAGAATACTCGATTTATTGAGCCGAATGTGTGGAGGGTGCCGGTGTGATGGTTTCAATAGAGATCAGGGCTGGTATTTGATGTTCGATACACATTGTCACCTTGAAGATCTGGTTGCATCACGATCATTGGCCGACGTGGTGGCGAGTATGCGACAGGCAGGCGTTGATGGCCTGCTTTGCGTGGGTGTCGCCCCCGATCAGTGGGGAAAACAGAACGAAGTGGCGCAGATGGCCCGGAACCTCGGGGTTTCGGTTGGTCTGGCGTATGGCGTGCATCCCTGGTGGGCGGATCGGCTCGAACCGAGCGCCGCGCTGAAGGCTTTAGCGAGCTGGATTGAACAGGAAGGCGACCGGGTGCTGGCCATCGGTGAAATCGGGTTGGATTTTGCACCCAATATGCCAGATTCGGAACGCCAGACCGAACTCTTTCTCGGGCAGGTGACTATCGCCTTGCAGCACAGGCTGCCGGTGATTCTGCATGAGCGCAAATCCGCGGATAAGTTACTGTCCGTCATCCGGCGCCATCCTGCGCTTCGGGGCGTCGTGCATGGATTTACAGGTTCGTTGCAGCAGGCCCGGCAGTTGATCGAACAGGGGTTTTATCTCGGTGTCGGCGCGGCAATCACCCATCCGCGCGCCACGCGTATGCGGACCATGTTAAGCGCTTTGCCCGTTGAGGCATTGCTGCTCGAATCCGATGCGCCGAACCAGCCCGGACATGCTCACCGGGGCGATGCGAATGAACCCGCCTTTATTGTCGAGCAGCTCGATGTGCTTGCCGAATTGTTTGCGATGGACGTACATGCGCTTGCGGAACGGCTGGATGCCAACGCGGAGGATCTGTTCGGCGATCGTCTGCAACCGGGGGCGTTGAGTGGCCGATAGCCGCAAGTGCCGCGACAAAGACTAGGGACTCCTCGAAAACCTATCGAGAAGCCCGCGATTATGATCCGAGGCGATCGATCACAGCCCAAGCCGAGTGGTTGTGAATCGACTCGAAGTTTTCCACGGTGACGCGGTAGCCGGCGAGGCCGGGGTAATCAGCCAGAGTCCCCGCCACATCACGGATCATGTCTTCGACGAACTTGGGGTGATCGAAGGCATACTCGGTAATGTATTTTTCATCCGGGCGCTTGAGCAGCCCCCAAAGCGCGCAGGAGCCCTGATCCTCAATCTTGCCGATCAGGTCGGTGATTGACAGATTCGGATCCTTCACGCGCGCGGTAATTGTCACGTGCGAGCGCTGGTTGTGCGCGCCATAAGTTGAAATTTCCTTGGAGCAAGGGCACAGGCTGGTGACGGGGACGATGAGCTCAATCCGGGTTTCGACCTGTCCTTGAGCGTCCAGATGACCACTCAGGCTCAGTTGATAGTCCATCAGTGCTTTCTGGCCGCTGACGGGCGCGGATTTTTCGACGAAGAACGGCATGTTGAAGTGCGCATCGGCGGTATTCGCGTGCAGTAATTCAGCCATGCGGCGTGTCCAGTCAGGCAGGGTGGCTAGAGACAAAACCAGTGGCTCGGCATTCAACAGCGCGACAAACCGGGACATGTGCGTGCCCTTTTTATCGGCGGGCAGAGCGACGGTCAGTTCGCATTCGGCTATCGTCACTTGACGATGATCGCCATCAACCACGGTGAGCGGATGCCGGATGGCCTTGATGCCTACACGGTCGATCACGATATTGCGTGGATCGAATGAAGATTGCACATCAGGCATGGCGCTCTGGGTCATGGGAGAAGATTCCTGTCAGATTCGTAAAGTGAAGACTATGGAGATAAAGGATAGCAAACGTGTCAAGAGCTCGTGTCGGCAACGGCGGGTTGGATCACATCTGGCTTAGGCACGGTAGGTGACGGCGGAATAATCGTTTTCCCATACCGTAATGGCACTCACGCGGGCGTAGGGCTGGTTGAGCATCCGGCTCAACTCCACAAAGAACCAGACGGCAATGTGTTCGGCGGTCGGGTTGATCCGGTCAAACGGTTCGATCTGGTTCAGAAACTGGTGATCCAGGGTCTTGGCCGCTTCCCGCGCGGCTTTTTTCATGGCCTTGAAATCGACAACCATGCCGACGTCATCGAGCTTTTGGCCGGTTACTTCGACGATGATCTTCCAGTTATGGCCGTGTAATCGCGCGCAGTTACCCTCGTAGCCGTGCAATTGATGTGCGGCGGCGAAATCCACGGTGACCGTGAGGCAAAACTGCCCTTTTGATGCGGCTAACTGATTGTTTACGCGATCAAAAATCGGTTCAAGTGCGGCTGTTGATGCGTCCATTAGGTCGATCATATTCATGCGGGCAGTACCTGCCGTAAAAAATCCGACATCGTACTGTTTAGACTACGTTCGTCAAGTCCGCAATCGGCAAGGCATTCTCCACGAGTTCCGTGCTCGATGAACGTGTCGGGCAGCGCCATGTGTTTGACCGGTGTGAACAGGCCCAGTTCGGTCGTGTGCGCAATCATGCTGGCGCCGATACCGCTCAGTTTGCTGCCTTCTTCAATAATCATCCAGGCGGCGTGTTCCTGAATCAGCGGCAGCAGGGCGGGCCAGTCGACGGGTTTGGCCCAGCGCAGGTCAACCACGGTGGCCGCCAGATCGGCGCTGGCTTGCAATGCCGTTTGTACCTTGGAGCCCAGCGCGATGACCAGCAGGCTGCGCCGGGGATCTTCTGCCCGTCGCCGGATGCGTAGCCCGAGCGGGGTGCGCGCGGCTTCGCCACCGAGATCGGCCGGACACTCGCCGCGAGGATAGCGCACGAGCACGGGCGTGTCGGCAGCAATGCCCCAATCCAGTGAGGCACGAAGATCGGCGGCATCGGCGGGCACGGCGATTTTCAGATTCGGCACGGCCTGTCCGAAGGCAAGGTCGAAGCTGCCTGCATGGGTTGCGCCATCCGGCCCGACCAGTCCGGCCCGATCCACGGCGAACAGTACCGGCAGGTTCTGCAGCGCGATATCGTGAATGACCTGATCCCAGGCGCGCTGCAGGAAGGTGGAGTAAATGGCGACGACAGGTCGCATGCCTTCTGCCGCAAGACCACCGGCGAAGGTGACGGCGTGTTGCTCGGCTATGCCGACATCGAAGCAGCGCTGCGGATGACGCGCGACAAAACCGGCCAGGCCGGAGCCTTCGATCATGGCGGGCGTAATCACGACGACCGACGGATCGCTGTCTTGCGTATCGAGCCAGTCGCCAAATGCCATTGTCCAGGTTTTGGGTAGCGGTGTTTTGTGAGCCGTGCTTTGGCTGACGGATTGCGGTTCGAGCTTGATTACTTTTTTCGGATCGAATTTGCCGACGCCGTGATAACGGACCGGGTCGAGTTCCGCCGGGTTGAATCCTCGCCCTTTTTGAGTGACAACGTGCAGCAAGCGCGGACCGGTCTGGCGCCGGAGGTTCTCCAGCGTGTCGACAAGCAGCGGCAGGTCGTGGCCGTCGATGGGGCCGAAGTAGGCAAAGCCCAACTCTTCGAACAGGCTGGTGACGCCCAGCAAGTGTTTCATGCCATCGCGCAAGCCGACGCGGGTGGTATTGAGGATTTCACCCAAGGGTCCGGTTTGAGACAGCAGGTTCTGCCCACCCTGACGCAATTTGTTCACGACCGGATTGCTGCGAAGCCGGGTGAGGTGCTGATTGAGCGCGCCGACGTTCCTGGAGATGCTCATTTCATTATCGTTGAGCACGACCAGCAGATTCGCCTTCATGTCGCCCGCATGGTTGAGGGCTTCGAAGGCCTGCCCGGCCGTGAGCGCGCCGTCACCGATCACCGCGACGGCATGGTGATCCTCGCCGCGCAATTTGGCCGCCACTGCCATGCCGAGCGCGGCACTGATCGAGGTGCTGGAATGCCCGGCGCCAAAGGGATCGAAATCACTTTCCGCACGGCGTGTGAAACCGGATATGCCATCCCGCGTACGCAGTCCGGACATGGCTTCGCGGCGCCCCGTGAGCATCTTGTGTCCATAGCTCTGGTGACCGACGTCCCAGATCAGTCGATCATCGGGCGTGTTGAAAACGTAATGCAGCGCGATGGTCAGTTCGATGACGCCGAGATTGGCCGCCAAGTGACCACCCGTCTGCGCGACGCGCTCGATCAGTTCGGCGCGCAACTGGGCGGCGAGCTGGACAAGTTGCCGCTTCGGCAAGCGGCGCAGGTCGGCCGGTTGGTCGATCAGATCGAGCAGGTTGAAATCGGTCGGTTCGTTGGGCACGTGACTCATCAATGATCCCGCAGCAAAACAAAGCGGGCGCAGGCGCGCAGGCCACAGGCACGTGCGCCCATGGGTTCGAGGGCATTGAGCGCATCACTCATGGTTGCGTTCAGATGGGCGCGTGCTGCATCCAGCCCCAGCACCGTCACGTACGAGTATTTGTGGTCGGCTGCATCTTTGCCAGGTGTTTTGCCCAGTTGTTCTGCGGTGCCGGTGGCATCAAGGATGTCGTCCTGAATCTGGAAGGCGAGCCCGAGCGGGCGAATGAACGCTTCCAGCGCTGCGCGATCTTCGGCTGAGCATCCACTCGCCCCCATCATCAGTGCGGCATACAACAAGGCGCCGGTTTTCAGTTCGTGCATCCGGGTGAGTTCAGCCAGTGCTGGAATCTGCGCAGGTGGGTTCAAATCAAGCTGCTGACCGAACACCATCCGGTTCGCGCCGGTACTGAGCAGTGAAACCCAGTGTAGACGGGTCTCAACATCTGTTTTTGGCGCATCTGCAAGCAGACTGAATGCCAGTGACTGCAGCGCATCACCAGCCAGAATGGCGGTGGCTTCATCAAAAGCACGATGTACGGTGGGTTTGCCCCGGCGCAGATCGTCGTTGTCCATGCTTGGCAGGTCGTCATGGATGAGCGAGTAGCCGTGGATCAACTCAATGGCGACGGCTACATTCCATAACTGTTCGAGCCGAGGATCGTTCGGATCGGGAAGGCCGCCGGGCGTGCTATCCAGACTGGCACCCAGAATCACCAGCATCGGACGCAGCCGCTTGCCACCGTCGATGACGGCGTGGCCGATGGCATCTTTCAACCGCTGCGGGGATTCGCCCAGAGTATCGTCCAGCCGTTGTTTGAGCCGGATTTCAAATGCTGCCTGAAAGTCCCGCTGCCACGATTGGAATGTGACATTGTCGAGCGTGAGGTGATCAAACATCGAAGAAGGCATCGGCTGGCGGCAGGTCGGGCTGTGTTTTTGGGCTGTCTTTCTTGCCGTTTTTCTTCGGTGATTCTTCCTCGTCGGACTGCATGAGCGCTTCAATACGCTGTTCTGCGGCCTTGAGCGCCTGTTCGCACTGCCGGGCCAGAAGGGCTCCGCGCTCGTAATCGGCCAAGGATTGCTCCAGTGAGGTTTCACCCTGTTCCAGTCGAGCAACGATCTGTTCCAGTTCGCTCATGCTGCGTTCGTATTGAGCGATCACATCCGGATTCCCGGCTTCAATCGTGTGCGCGGCGGTCGAGGTTTTGCGGACGGCCATGAGAATCTCGCTGCTGGTCGATGATAGAGGATCGGCAATTATAGCTGCCAACCGGGTGGACGTTAAGGAACCTCTGAATAATTCCTTGATTGTTATAAGGCAGATATCTAGCGGCTTGCAGGACATAATTGAACCAATTCGCCGTTTTTCGGGCTAGAATCGGACGAAACAGGGATTGTCGTCAGATGGTCATCTTTTAACTCAATGGTCATTTTTGATTCAAGGAACCAGTTGCCTTATGAATTTATTCCGAACCAAACCTGCCAGCCCTGCCGCCTTTTGTGATACAGGTCTGAAACGTTGTCTGGGCGCCTTCGATCTGACGTTCATGGGCATCGGCGCGATTATTGGTACCGGTATTTTCGTGCTGACCGGTATCGCTGCCGCCGTTTATTCCGGCCCGGCCGTCATAATTTCTTTCATCCTGGCGGGTCTGGCGAGCGCCTTCGCCGCCTTGGCCTACGCCGAAATGGCTGCCTCGGTAGGTGGGTCGGGCAGCGCCTATGGTTACAGTTACGCGGCTTTCGGCGAGCTCATCGCCTGGATTGTTGGCTGGGATCTGATTCTCGAATATGCCGTTTCGGTCGCGGCGGTGGCCAACGGTTGGTCGGGGTATTTCGAGAATGCGCTGACGGCGATCGGATTGGGGTTGCCCGCCGCGCTCACCAAGGCGCCATCGATGGGCGGCATGATCAACTTGCCCGCGTCGCTGATTATCCTCATGTTGATGGTTCTGCTCATTATCGGCGTGCGTGAGTCGGCGCGCGTCAATGTGGCCATGGTATTCGTGAAGCTTTTGACCATCACCGTATTCATCGCGGTAGCGGGGTTCAATGTGCATCCGGAGAACTGGACGCCCTTCATCCCGTTTGGCTGGTTCGAGCACGCGGACGATGGCCGACCGATCGGGGTTCTGGCCGGGGCGTCGATCGTGTTTTTCGCCTATGTGGGCTTCGATGCCGTATCGACGGCGGTGGAGGAAGCGCGCAACCCTCAGCGTGATGTGCCCATCGGCATTATCGCTTCACTGATTATCTGTACGCTCATCTATATTGTGGTTTCGGGGTTGCTCACTGGTGTTGTGTCATACACCAAGCTCAATGTTTCTTCGCCTGTGGCCTATTCGTTGCAATTGCTTGGGTACAACTGGGCCTCGGCTCTGGTCGCGACGGGTGTGATTACCGGTCTGACCACGGTGATGCTGGTGCTGTATTACGCACTGACGCGGATCATCTTTGCCATGTCCCGCGATGGCCTGCTCACCGCCAAGTTGGCGCGCGTCCATCCCAATACAAAGACTCCGGTGCGCATCATCGTGATTTGTGGCGTGGTGATTTCGCTCGTTGCCGGTCTGGTGCCGTTGGGCGAATTGGCCGAATTGGTAAACATCGGCACGCTGGCTGCGTTTGTGCTCGTCAGCCTCGGTGTGATTGTTTTGCGGATGCGTCAGCCCGATCTGCCACGCCCGTTCAAGAATCCCTTCGGTTACACCCTGCCCATTCTGGGCATCCTGTCCTGCGGGGCCTTGATGATGTTCCTGCCCGTTGTGACCTGGATCCGTTTCCTCGGCTGGCTGGCCATCGGCATGGTGATTTATTTCGCCTATTCCTATCGCCACTCACACCTTGGGGCAGAGCCCAAGGCCTGATTCCGGCTTATCTTCGGTTGGCTCAGCGTCCGCCCGATTGCTGGCGGATGGCCTGAACCAAACCATCGCAGGCCGCCTCGATCATATCGAGTACCTGATCAAATCCTCTTGGGCCACCGTAGTACGGGTCGGGTACTTCGCTCAGTCCATAATCGGGCGCAAACGACATGAACAACCGAGGCTTGTCCCGCAAATGGCTTGGGGCCAACTGCCTGAGAATCGAAAGATTTTCGTGATCCATCGCCAGAACATAATCGAACTGTTCGATATCGTCCGCGCTGACCTGGCGCGCGCGCAGCACATCCATTCGATAACCGCGCTGGGCCGCCACCGCAGTCGAGCGTTGATCGGGTGGATTACCAATGTGATAGGCGTGCGTACCTGCTGAGTCGATTACGACCGCATCTGCTAAATCGGCGTCTTCCACGTATTTTCGGAAAACGGCTTCGGCAGTCGGCGAGCGGCAAATATTGCCCATGCAGACAAAAAGCACAGAAACTTTTTCATTTCCAGACATAGCATCACCTTGATTTTGGTTTGGAGAACCACCGTCTTATTTTAGGGCGCCTCGAAAAAACTTTCGAGACGCCCGTGGGTGGGCCACAGGAATGTGTCACCGCGCATCCTGTTTTCGTGTCCTTCGGTCATCCACTATCTGCATCCGCAAAGGCGGGTTCGGCACTCAAATCAATCGCGCAAGCGATTGAAATAGAATGGGTTCGGCATGGCTGGATACATTCAGGTATCCAGCCTTTCTGGAAAAGCAAGGCGTTCCATCGTTGCTTCCTGTAACGATGTTGGTATCCCGCAATGAACGTCAGCGAAAAATCCCATGGAAGGGGTTTTTCGAGGTTCCCCAAAGGGCATGGACGTCCTACCGCCCAATGACACAAGTCATTGAAATGCGGAGCACAAAACGGGCTTGCGCCTGCTTCGCATTCAGCTGGCGTATGCCCGTTTCTGCGCGAAGCCATGGATGGATTCGTGCAGAGAATCCTTTGTGAAACCATTCCGTTTTGTCAGGCAGATTGGACGGCGGGAATGTAGAGTTTTCGTTTACAGCACGATTTGAGCACCTAGCTCAACGACGGCATTGGGTGGAATACTGAAATAGTTAACGACACTGCCAGAATTTCGAAACATGCTGATAAATAGTTTCTTACGCCAAAGTGGCATGTTTGCATCATT
The DNA here is from genome assembly GCA_021795795.1 of Pseudomonadota bacterium. The sequence continues at coordinate 15,623 of JAJYPA010000014.1, forward strand.
GCCTGGAATCAAGGTTTCTCGGCCGATAAAATAGGAGAGTTGCATTTTATTTAGCTCAAGATATTCCTTGTTCAATAGAGTCAGAGATTCGGGTATATCTGTTTCATCGTTGAAGCCGAAAGATATGGATATTCTGTGAAAATGGTTTGGCAGCGCCTCATAAGTTAATTTATCCGACCAGGACACCTTGGGAATGTCCAGAAACTTGATGCTCAATATAACGACATCCTGATGCAGGATTTTATTATGCTTCAAATTGTGTAAGAGCGCATGAGGCACACCTTTTGGGTTCCCTGTCAAGAAAATAGCCGTTCCGGGTACTCTTGTGGATATTCCATGACTCATGCTGTGGACAAACGACAATAAATCGATTGATTCCTGATTGAGTTTATCGCGTAATAATTCTCTACCGCGTTTCCACGTGGTCATTAAAATAAACAACACCAAGCCAAAGAGGAGCGGGAACCAGCCGCCTTCTTCGAGTTTAATCAGATTGGCGCCAAAAAAAGCCAGATCAATGCCCAGAAAGATAGTTATAAAAATGCCTGCCTTGAGCGGGCTCCAGTTCCAGAGCCGTCTGACCACTATAAACGCCAGAATCGAAGTGATCACCATGGTACCAGTGACCGCTATGCCATAGGCGGCAGCCAGTTTGCTGGAGCTCTCAAACCCGAGTATCAGTAAAAAAACAACGATCATCAAGATCCAGTTGATCACGGGGATATAAATCTGGCCTTTGATGTCATCCGATGTCTGCAAGACGTTCATGCGCGGTATATATCCGAGCAGCATGGCCTGGCGGGTGATTGAAAATGTTCCGGATATCACGGCCTGAGAGGCAATCACGGTTGCCGTCGTGGCCAGAGCAACCAGAGGATAGAGCGACCATTCTGGAGCCAGCCGGAAAAAAGGGTTTGTTATGTCCTCGGGGTGGAGCATCAGTAAGGCTCCCTGGCCGAAATAATTCAGCAACAGAGCTGGCAAAACCAAACCAAACCAAGCCAATTGTACGGGTAGGCGACCAAAATGCCCCATATCCGCGTATAAGGCTTCTGCACCCGTTAAAGCCAGAACCACCCCGCCAAGAGACAGAAAACCAGCCCAAGGGGACTCAGTCAACAAGTGCACGGCATGAATGGGATTCAATGCCATCAATACCCTGGGTTCGGACAAGATGCCAAGCAGGCCCAATATGCCCAGAACCAAAAACCATACCAGCATGATCGGTCCGAATAAAGAACCGACTCGGGCGGTACCCTTTCTCTGCAATAAAAAAAGCGCCCACAAAATACCGAGAGTCACTGGAATAACGAAGGGTTTTAGCTCTGTGCTGGCAATTTCTAGGCCTTCGACAGCAGATAATACGGAAATTGCCGGTGTGATGACGCTATCGCCATAAAACAGGGCAGCGCCAAAAATTCCCAATAATATGATTGAGTTCCTTAATCTCGGCGTGTCTTTTATGGACTGTAATGCGAGCGACATGAGCGCCATAATGCCACCCTCGCCCTGGTTGTCTGCGCGCATGACAAACATGACGTATTTGATGGACACAACGATGATCAGTGACCAGAAAATCAATGACAGTACGCCAAGGATATGTACTTCAGCTAAGGTAATCGGGTGCTGAACCGAACTGAAAATCGTATTCAGGGTATAGAGCGGGCTGGTGCCGATATCGCCATAGACTATGCCCGTTGCCGCAAGTGACAAACCGGTCAGCCTTGCTTTTGAATTGGGATGATTACCCATTGTGGCCATCCTCCTAACTGCGCTGTCCCGTCGCTATCTGGACAGCAGGGTTGATTACACCACGGGTCTGTTTGCCATTTGATGCATCACGCCATCATCTGAACGAAGCTCTGGCGGTGGAATTGGTAAAGCCAGGTTTCGCTGATGACCTCGCCGTTCAGGGTCAGGACGCCGTTGAGTTCCACGGGCTCGTCGCTGTCGACGAACAGGTCGAACTGAGTCAGCCAGCGGGGGGTGCCGGCTACCCAGTCGATGTAGACGTTGTCCGTTTTCCCGGCCGAGCTGGTGATGGTGAACACGGCATCTTTGGGTTGATGCCCTTGGAACAGATAGCTATCCCATTCGATGACCAGCTTGACAGTGTTGGCCGGGCGTGAGCCGCCGAAGTTGCCGCCAGGGCCGGCACGCAATGCGACGGCGCGTGCCAGTTGATCGTGCGGGAAGAAGGGCTCGTGCTCGGTCCAGTACAGGCGGTATTTGAACTGAAGAGCTGAGCCCGCCAGTGCCGGCCCTTTGATTTGCCAGAAGGCTACGATGTTGTCGAAGGTTTCGTCGTTGGTCGGGATTTCGATCAAGGTAACCGAACCCTTGCCCCAGTTATTGTTGCCTTTGCTGTCGACGATGGGTTCTACCCAGACGGACGGACGCTTTTCGTAACCAACCCCATCGAGGTAATGCGAAGGGTCGCGGTCGCGTTGCAGCAAACCATAACCGCGCGGATGCTCGTCGACGAAGGCGGAGTAGGCCAGACTGGGCGGATTGGTCAGGGGGCGGCAGAAGTGTTCGTTGTCGCTACGCCATCCGACCAGCGTATCGGAGTCGTGGACCTCCGGGCGCCATCCGCGCAAGTGGCTGTTGGGTGTTTCGCTGTACCAGAACATGGACGTCAATGGCGCAATGCCGAGTTGATCGATGGTTTTGCGGATAAACAGGTGTTTTTCGATCACCATTTCCGTATCGCCATCGAACCGCAGTTCAAAGCGATAGGCGCCGGTGATCGACGGGCCATCGAGCAGGGCGTAGACCACGACCGGGTCGCCTTCGTTGGCTGCCGGTTCAAACCAGAACGAGCGGAAATCGGGGAATTCCTCGCCTTGCGGTAGGCCGGTATTGATGGCGATGCCCCGTGCCGACATGCCGACCTGGCCTTGTCGCGATATGGCGCGGAAATAACTGGCGCCCTGGAAGGTGGCCCACGGCTCGCTTTTCGTCCAGTCGCCGATTCGGCGCGAGCGTTGCACCCAGAAGCCGGAAATACCGGACTGTCCAGCCGGCACCTGACGCAATGGGCTATCTTCCGGCATGGTGAAGTAGTCGGGGCGGTATTCGATCATGCGTGCCTGGTCGCCCTCGACCGCGTTCATAGTCACTGATTTGGGAAAGTATTCACCCAAGGGGCGGAACGTGATGGGATAAACCGATCCTGAGTTGCCCCACAAGGCATATTGCGGGTTGAATTTGATCTTGCCCGATGCATCGTAATTGATGGTCTTGATCGCGTCGGCAGCCGGGGAGGGCGGAGCCTGATACGGATTCTTGGCCATTTCTTCGGCGCGAGCGATCAAGGATTTATAAGAGAATGGCTTGGCCGGTGCAAACTTAAGCCCGTTTTCGGGCGCGACCGCTGCCGGCGCGGGCGTTTTGGGTGTGGTCGGCTCATTTCCGGGCGTAGCCGTTGAGTCTTGTGCGGCTTGTGCCTCACCAAATCCCAATGCAACCAGTCCACTGATGTTCGCAAGCGTGAACAGAAAAGACCGTCGGGTATATTCCTGTGCGGTCAGGGTGGACTGTGCTTGTTCTGACGGCTGTTGTTCGGCTTGTTTTTGGGTCGGTTTGTTCATGTCTCACATTCTCGGTAAAGATCGGACGAAATTATTTAATGCAAATTAGACGGGTGAGGTGGTCGACCTGACGGCCCCAAGGATCGTCGGGTGGCGCCATCCACGCATGTTGGTGCAGCTGCATGACGGCCTCGGCATCATCCAGGATGCGGGCGGCCTTGCGGCGATCAAGCGCTTGCAAGCCTTCTACCATGAGCTTTTCCTTGAGCTCTGTCGATGCCCGTTTCGCCGCCCCACTGCGATGTGGCGCGAGGGCTGCGGCAATGCGCGCTTGATTTGGATGCAAGAGCGTCCAGTTCAACCAGTTTGGCGCATTTTGAGGCTTGAGTGGCGGCATATCCAGTTCAGCAAAGTCGACCAGCACCAGATCGCCCAGATTCTGCTCCGGCGGCGTGCGCCAGATGCCCTGCCTGCCCCAGCGGTCACCCAGAGAAAATCGTGAGAGCCACACGGTAATCGGTGCGGCCAAGAGCAGAGACAAGCTGATCGGGATTGTCCAGTAAAAAAAGTTGTCATCTAGGTACAGAGCGATACCCGACCAGGTAAGCGCCAGAATCATGCCCGGCGCGTGGCGAATCATTGCCTGCAACCAACCGATTTCTGAACTGCGGTTCTGTCCGGCCCAGCGCACAGTGACATTCAGGATCGCCTGCACCACATAGGCCGAATGGGCGAGCATCCGTATGGGGGCAAGCAGGATGGAAAACAGGTTCTCCAGAAAGAATCCTTGCAGCAGTTTGGCTGTGGAACCGAATCCCTGACGACGGCCTGTATCGAAGAGCAGCAAGTCAAACAAGGCCAGTACTTTCGGCAAAAACAAAGTGACCAGTGTGCTGGTGACCAGAATGATGGCCCACTGCGGGTGCCATTGCGGCCAGTTGGGGTAGAGACTGCGGGTGTCCGGGAAATAATTGATGTCGCCCGCCGCGAATTGAGCGACTTCGATGGTGGAAAACAGCAGGAACAGGAACCAGACCGGTGAGGCCAGATACGCAAAGATCCCGTTCATAAAAGCCATGCGGTGCGCGGTGGCAATACCCCGCTCAAAACCTAAGAAGCGCAGGTGTTGCAGGTTGCCTTTCGACCAGCGCTTGTCCCGAATCAATTCGTCATCCAGCGAAGGCGGGGATTCCTCGAAACTGCCTTCGATACCGGTTTCCAGCCAAACCTCATAACCCGCGCGCCGTATGAACGCCGCCTCGACAAAATCGTGACTGAGCACGGTGCCGCGCCACAGGCCGAAGCCGCGCATGCTTTTGAGCCCGCAGTGGGCCATGAAGGCTTCGGTTCGGATAATGGCGTTATGGCCCCAGAACACCGCTTCGTTCAGTTGCAGCGCGGCCAGCCCCTCGCTGAACAGCGGGCCATAGAGATGGGTGACGAATTGCTGCATCCGCGCGAAGGCCGAACGGGCGTTAAACAGGCGGGGGACGGTCTGGATCATCCCCGCCTTGGGTTCGCACTCCATCAGGCGGACGAGGGTGACCAATGCTTCACCCGACATGACGCTGTCGGCATCGAACACGATGAAATATTTGAAGTTTCTGCCCCATCGGCGCAGAAAATCCGATACGTTGCCGGTTTTGGCCTTCAGGTTCACCCGGCGGCGACGGTAGTGCACCCGGCCATGCAGATTAAGGTCGTTGCACAGCGCGAGCCAGGCGGCCCGTTCTTCCAGCCAGATTTCGGGATCGCGGCTGTCCGAGAGAATGAAGAATTCGAACATCTCGCCCTGACCGGTTGCCAGTACCGATTCGATGCTGGCGCGCAGGCCGCGAAAGACGCGCTCGACATCCTCGTGATAAATCGGCAAAGCGACGGCGGTTTTTACAAGCTTAGTTGTGGGTAGCCGGTCGGCAAAGCGGCTCATGAGGCTGTGCGCATCACCCCTGTTTTTATACCGCCGCCGCAGATAAAAACCGAACAGCGCCATCCACGAACCCGCAGCCACGAAGGCGTATAGCGGGATGAACGTAATCAGAATGGTTTTTTCGATGGCCGTTGAGCCGTGATACGGCAAGACGAGAATCATCCCCCAGATACCAAGAGCGGTCTGTAGCAACACAAACGCGGTAAAAATCCACCGGCGTACCAGAGCGATGCGGCGAAAGGCATCTTTTGTTGAAGGCAGAACGGAATCGGTCATGACGGCTTTCGGTTGTGTTTGGCGTTGGGCTGGGCGTGCTTGACGCTACCACGCAGGATCGACGGCATGGCGCACAGTTCGGGAATCGGGACGGCTAGGCGCTGGTGTAGATCGGCCTGATTGTCACCAATGTCCAGATTCGCTTGCAGGTCGATGGTCGGGCAACCAGTTTGGAGAAACTGATAGAACACGCGCCGCTGCAACCAGCGCAATTGGGCGCAGATGGCGACCGGGTATTCGCACTGAGTGTTGCCGGGCGCTGGAGCCGGGCTAACTTCGGGTGATGTGTCGTTCATTTCATCTGTCCGAAACGTGTCAAATCTGAGGGGAGGTCATAACGCCAGGTTTCGGAAATGACTTTCTTGCTCAGAGCCAACGACGCATCAATGGTAATGACAGATTTACCCGTTGGCACCAGCAACATGGATAAACGCCAGTGTCCGGCTTCCGGCAAGGGAATGACCGCTTGCTCCTGAACATTGGCCGTGCCGGAAGTATCAATTTGGGCGATAACCGGTTCATTATTGGCCAGTAAACTGAGTCTGCCCCCAGAAAAATCAAGATTGACCCGATAGGCTTTCTCGGTTTTGTCTTCGGCATTGAGTTTTACTGTGCCAATCAAGGGGCGGCGAACCTGTGCCAGCGGTTCTTGCGCCACATCGCTGTTGCCCGCACTCAGTGTGTAGGCAAAGGAGACGGGATGGGCTGAATCCACAACTTCGGCTGGCTGGAAAAACGCAATCTGATTCTCATGGAGATCGCTGTTGGTCGGAATCTGAACCAGAACAACTTTTCCCTTGCCAAAACCTGCCTCCGTGGTGACCCACAATGAGGGGCGACGTTCAAAGCGTGAAATGGCATCCTCGAACTGGCAGAAACTGGTTTGACGCTGCATGAAGCCGAATCCACGAATGCCGTCTGCTGAAAATTCACTGACGTGCAACGTCGAAGGGTTCTGCAATGACCGGAATATCCAGTCGCCTTCACCCGTGTGCATGAGCAGGCCATCGGACTCATAGGCGGCCGGTCGCCATTGACCCGCCGGGCGCTGGCCGGTTTGGCCGTAAAAATACATGGTCGATAGTGGCGCCAGACCCAAACGGCTGATGCCCGTTCGAGGGAACAGGGACGCCGTGACATGAACGTCGACACGAGAACCATTGGGTCGAATCACGAACTCGTAGGCGCCGGTCAGGGATTTTCCATCGAGCAGGGCGTAAATGGTGAGTTGCAGGTCGCTCGGGTTCGGGCGGACCAGCCAGAACTTGGTGAAACGGGGAAATTGCTCACCTTGCGGCAGTCCGGTATCGATCGCCACGCCGCGTGCATGAGCACCTGGCACCTGATTTGCCGCGACCACACTGAATTGAGCACCGCCGAGAAAGGTCAGCATCACATCGCGTGCATCTTGCCCAGAGAGCGGGTAGTGAACGGAAAATCCGGCGAATCCGAGGTTGGCCGGTACGGTCTGCGCAAAGGCCTGGCTGGGCCAGTCGAACTTGGTTTTATCAAAAGTGATCGGCGCGACGGAGTCGGGCGTGACTTCGTAGAGATCGACCGGTTGATCATAGATATACCCGGCAGAAATCGGATCAATGCCGAAACGGGCGGTTTGCCACAGGGATGCACTGGGTTTGATTGCAATGCGCTCAAATGTGTTCTGATCGATCTGCCTCAAGGCCTCCGGGATTTGCGGGTCAGACGAGTAGGATTGACTGGCGAGTTGTTTGGCCTGAATAACCGCATCCTGGAAACCAAAGGCGAAGGCTTCATGTGCCGTCATCGTCAATGACAGAAAGAGCAAGCCCAATCCCATTATCCAGCGGAGGGACCAACTGGATAATGGGGTTGGGCGGAAGGAAAAAGGGGAAACGGGGGAAACCGTGTTTCGGCGAAACATCTGCACGCTCTCGAAGGTCAGGGGTAAACAAAAACGCTTTTCGGCATGGGGGTTGGTGGCTTAGGGATTTTACAATGGAGAATCCTGTATTGACACCGGTGCCCTCATCGAGGAGCGATGGACGCCCGTAAGAATAACAGTGTTGGCGCAGGAGCGGCATGATCAGCACAAAAGCGCAGTCACCCGCTGGCAGACCCGCATACAACCAATTCAAAGGGAGCAGCATACAATTTTTTTATGATTTCTTAAGCTGGTATGTGAAAAAAATCCGCCAAGTCACCTCACTGGCATGAAACAATACTGAGTCGGCACCCCGTTTCGGGCTGATAAACCGGATGCGTTCGGCCTGTCTGCTGTGCGCATGGGCACAGCGAAATTTTTTTCGAGCGTTCGCTTATGGACTCGAAGACTTCTATGGAAAAATTCGCTGCATGAGTTTTGTTCACCTGCACCTGCACACCGAATTCTCGCTTGTCGATGGCACATTGCGCATCAAACCGATGCTGGCCGCTGCCAAAGAGCGTGGTTTGCCTGCACTCGCGTTGACCGATCAGGCCAATCTGTTTGCAATGGTCAAGTTTTACGAGGCGGCACGCAAAAGCGGCATCAAGCCGATTCTTGGGGCGGACTGCCTGGTTGTGGATGAGCCGGGCAGTAATCCGTACCGCGTGGTGCTTCTGGCCCAGAACAATCTGGGGTTTCGCCATCTGACCGAATTGCTCTCACGCGGCTATTGCGAAGGGCAGATTGATGGTCGCCCCATGCTGCGGCGCGATTGGCTCACGCAGGAACAATGTGCGGGGCTGATTGCCTTAAGTGGCGGGCATCTGGGTGAAATCGGTCAGTTATTGCTGCACGGGAAGGCAAAGGATCGCAAGGCGGCACTCAAATTTTGGACCGAACGATTTCCTGATCGCTTCTATCTTGAACTGACCCGTTGCGGTCGCCCGGACGAAGAAAAGTATCTGCACGCCGCCGTCGAGTTGGCCGAACAGGCGCAGTTGCCCGTGGTGGCCACCAACGATGTGCGATTTCTGGATCGGGAAGACTTCGAAGCGCATGAAGTGCGGGTGTGCATCCAGCAGGGACGGACACTGGATGACCCGCGCCGTCCGCACGATTACACCGAGCTTCAATACCTGCGTCCCGCCGATGAAATGCAGGCGCTGTTCGCCGACATTCCGGAAGCGATCGAGAACAGCCTCGCAATCGCCGAGCGCTGTAACGTCACCTTGCAGCTCGGCAAGAATTTTTTGCCCAACTTCCCGACGCCCAATGGTGAAACGGAAGCCGATTTCCTGCGCACGCTGAGCGAGCAGGGCCTGGAGCATCGGTTCGAGCGTGTGCCCGCCGAGCAGCATGCGGAATATCGGGAACGGCTCAATATCGAACTCGACGTGATTATCCAGATGGGCTTCCCGGGCTACTTTCTCATCGTGGCCGACTTCATCCAGTGGGCAAAGCGCCAGGGCATTCCCGTGGGGCCGGGGCGCGGTTCCGGTGCAGGTTCGCTGGTGGCCTGGGCTCTGCTGATTACAGATATCGACCCGATCCCTTATGATTTGCTGTTCGAACGCTTTTTGAACCCCGAGCGGGTATCGATGCCCGATTTTGATATCGACTTCTGCATGGAAGGGCGCGACAAGGTCATCGATTATGTAGCGGAGCGCTACGGCCGTGCGGCGGTCTCGCAGATCGCCACGCATGGCACCATGGCGGCCAAAGCGGTGGTGCGGGATGTCGGGCGGGTCATGAGTTATCCCTACGGTTTTGTCGATCGGATTGCCAAACTCATTCCGATGAAGCCGGGGCTGGATGTGACGCTCGAAGACGCTTTGGGCCGCACCGAACGTTCACAGAAAGAACAGGAACGGTTTTCGCAGGAATTCCGTGATCTTTACGAGCGCGACGAGGAAGTCCGGGCCATCGTCGATATGGGCATGGCGCTGGAGGGGTTGTCCCGAAATGTCGGCAAGCATGCGGGTGGCGTGGTCATCGCGCCGAGCAAGCTGACCGACTTCACGCCGATGTACTGCGAATCGAACGGTGCTTCGGCCGCCTCCCAACTCGACAAGGATGATGTCGAAGCCGTTGGCCTGGTCAAGTTCGACTTTTTGGGGCTGCGCAACCTCACCATCATCGACTGGGCTTTGGCATCAATCAATGCCACGCGCCAGAAAGTCGGCAAGGCACCGGTCGATATCAGCGCCATCCCGCTGGATGACAAGCCCAGCTTCAACCTGCTCAAGCGCTGCGAAACCACCGCGGTATTCCAGCTTGAATCGCGCGGCATGAAGGATCTGATTCGCCGACTGCAACCGGATACCTTCGAAGACATCATCGCCTTGGTAGCGCTGTTCCGGCCGGGCCCATTGCAATCGGGCATGGTGGACGATTTCATCCTGCGCAAAAAAGGCGAGCAGAAGATCGAGTACCTGCATCCCTGGCTTACCGATGTGCTCAAGCCGACCTATGGCGTCATCGTGTATCAAGAACAGGTCATGCAGATTGCGCAGATTCTGGCAGGTTACACGCTGGGCGGTGCGGACTTGCTGCGGCGGGCGATGGGCAAGAAAAAACCCGAGGAGATGGCCAAGCAGCGGGAAATTTTCCTTGAAGGTGCCAAATCCAAGCAAGTGAACCCGGAGCAGGCCGGCTACATCTTCGATTTGATGGAAAAGTTCGCCGGTTACGGCTTCAACAAATCGCACTCTGCCGCCTACGCGCTCGTGGCCTATCAAACGGCCTGGCTCAAGGCACACTACCCGGCGCACTTCATGGCTGCCGTGCTTTCCGCCGATATGGACAACACCGATAAAATCGTTGGTTTGATCGGCGAATGCCAGCGCATGGGGCTTAAAGTCATCCCACCGGATGTGAATCACTGCGCCTACAAGTTCCAGGCACTGGATGAGCAGACCGTGGTCTACGGTTTGGGCGCCATCAAGGGCGTGGGCGAGGGCGTGATCCAGAAAATCGTGGAGACCCGCGAGGCCGGGGATGCGTTTGTCGACATGAACGACTTCTGCCAGCGCGTCGGCAGCCAGGCACTGAACAAGCGCGTGCTCGAAGCGATGGTGCTGGCGGGCGCATTGGACACTTTGGGGCCGAATCGCGCCAGTCTATTTGCACACATCCCCGATGCCATGAAGGCGGCAAGCCAGATTCAGGCGGCCGAGGCTGCGGGCATGGGCGATCTGTTCGGTGGGTTAGATGCGCCGGAAACGGCCATCCGCGTGCCGATCCCGGAGCTCGAACCTTGGCCAGATGCCGAACAGTTGCGCAAGGAAAAGGACACCCTGGGGCTGTACCTCACCGGGCACCCGATTCACGCCTTCCGCGACGAACTCAAGAGCCTGGTATCCGACACGCTATCGGGCCTGCTCGACAAGCTGGATATTCCGGCGCCGGGCACGTTCCCTAAAGGCGTGCCGGTCACAGTTGCGGGATTGAACATCGCCGAGCGCATCGTGCGTCAGCAAAACGGCGATCGGCAGTTGTTCCTGACGCTCGATGATGGCGAAGGCCGCTGTGAAGTTCGTATCACCGGTGATGAAATAGACCGAATCAGCGCGCAGGTTGAGCGTGATCAACTGGTGATCGTCGAAGGCGATGCGGTATTCGATAACTTCAGCGGCGGCATACGGGTACGCTGCAAACGCCTGCTTCTATTGGAACAGGCGCGACTGGAAAAGGCACGCGGGATTTTGCTGGCGTTGTCTGCCGACTGCGATGCCGCCGAGGCGCAGGCGCTCATCGAGCTTATGCGCCCCATGCGCGTTGAAGGTGTCCCTGTGAGTTGCCGTGTTTACTCAGGCTTGGCCAAGGCTGTCGTTCGCCTCGGCCCCGAATGGAAAATAGCGCCGACGGACGAAAACATGCAGGCCATCCGCTCCGCGCCCGGGGTGCAAAGTGCCCGCATTCTGTATCAACGTTAAAGAGGTGGAATACCCAAACGCCTACAAGGTTTAACGCTTGGCGCGTTACACTATTAGGCGCCTCGAAAAACCCCTTACATGGGGTTTTTCGAGGCGCCCTATTCGTATCCAGCCGGACACATCCAATCCGGTTGGCATTTTCACTCACTGGAGCTTCTTGATATGCAAATTGACCATCATGACCTCGTCCACGAATTTCCGGAACACAAGGACCGTATTCATACCTTGAAAATGGAAAACAACCATTTCGCAAATCTGTTCGACAAGTACCACGAACTCAACAACGAAATCGAACAAGCCGAAAAAAACGATCTGCCCATCAGTGACGAGCATGCTGAAACGCTGAAAAAACAGCGCCTTGAGCTTAAAGATCAATTGTACGCCATGTTGATTGCCTAAGGCGGGAACCCCTTCCTCAAAGAAAAAAGCCCGGACTAACCTGGGCTTTTTTTCGAGCACCGGTCTTCAATCAGCCTGCCTTTTGCTGCTCGAACAGGTCCAGCGCCTTTTTGACTTCGGCGATATAGGTCAATGCCGGGCCACCACCCATCACAATCGCCACTTCACACACGCCAATAATTTCTGCGTGCGTTCCGCCGGCTTTCAGCACTTTTTCCACATGAATGCCGATGCAGTAAACACAGCGGGCGGTAATCGCCATCCCAAGGCCGATCAATTCTTTGGTTTTTTCATCGAGTGCGCCTTTGGATAAGGCCGCATTCATGAAGCCGCCGAAGGCCTGCATGGTATCCGGCGCTTCGCGATTCATCATGCCCATGGCGGCTTTGAAGTCATGCATGGTTTGGTTCATATCACTACTCATAGACTGATTTCCTTTGCGAGATTGGCGGAGGTGCGATTCGTGAAGACGAAATCCATGCATATCATACCGTTGCCGGATGACATCGTTATGATATGCCCGAATACCATGAGAAAGGCAAATAACGTTCTCAAGAAATTCTGAACGAACCGGATGTTGCATCCGATGCCCGACACAACGCTGTCATGTACTTCGGTTAAAAGGACAAGAACGCATAAATCCACCAAAATGCAAAAAAGGCAGCAAAAATTTATGTCTGAATCTCAGGACAGGCGATCTGATCGTTTGCAGGAGCTTGAATCGTTTTCCCAGAAGGATCTGGCAGGTCAGTTGCTCCAAGAAGTCCGCGCGCTGGAGCAGGCCGGTATCGAGCAGGAAACGCTCTGTCAGGCCGATTTGGCATTGATTCACCCCGCATTCCGTGAAAGTGCCCGGAACCTGCTGCATTATCTCGCGGTGCGCCAGCACGATATCCGGGACTTGCAGCGAGAGCTGGCTTTCCTCGGGCTTTCGTCATTCGGCCTGCTGGAAATGCATGTTCAATCCTCGTTGAGTGCGGTCGCAAGACGCCTTCAAGACATGCGTGGGGATGCTGATGACACGTCACGGCCGGTGCCAATGACACCGCAAACCGGGCTCGCGCTTCTTCAAGAACATACGCGGGATCTGCTCGGTACCATGCAGGGTAATCGAGACGTGCGTGTGATGGTGACCTTGCCCAGCGAGGCGGTCACCGATCGTGGCCTTATTCCGGCTCTGGTCGAAGCCGGGATGGAGATTGCGCGAATTAATTGCGCGCATGACGATGTTACCGCCTGGCGAAACCTGATCGAACAGGTTCGTCAGGCATCATTGGCTCAGGGTCGCGAATGCCGGGTACAAATCGATCTGGCCGGGCCGAAGTCAAGAACCGGGACAATCTCGACCTTGGGGCAGGTGCTGAAGGTCAAACCCAAGCGAAATTTCAGAGGGGAAGTCATTGAGCCGGCACGGTTGTTCTTGCGATACGCCGCAAACGGGCAAGACCTTCAGAATACCTCCGCTGAAAAGGGAATGGCGTTGACCATGAGCGCTCGGGATTTCGCGTTGATCGAGCCTGGCACGATAGCAGCCTTTACTGATGCGCGTGGTCGTTCTATTGAAGCGAAGGTGCTGGAAAAATCAGCTGAGGGCGTATGGTTGGGCTTTTCGCATACGGCCTATATCGAAGAAAACATGATGATTGGTTTTCCATCTATCCACGGTTGTGTGGCGAGCGTCATCGGCGTGCCGGGTGTGGAAGAAACCATTCGGCTCAAGGTGGGCGATACCCTGATACTTACCCGTGCGGATATTCCCGGCCACGCGGCGCGATTGGATGATCAGGGTCAGGTTGTGGCACCTGCACAGTTGTACTGCACGCTGTCGGCCGCGTTTGAAGAGGCCCGCCCCGATCAGTCGGCTTGGCTGGATGATGGCCGAATCGGCGCATTGATTCTGGCGAACGATGGCGAGCGGATCACCTTGAGCATTACCCATGCCGCACCGGAAGGGAGCCGGATCAAGGCGGAAAAAGGCATCAATTTCCCCGAGACCGATTTTCTTACGCCGGCCTTGACGGAGAAAGATCATGCAGATCTTTCGGCTCTGGCACCCTACATTGATATCGTGGCGCTTTCATTTGTGCGCCAGCCCGAAGATGTCCACTTATTACAAGAACGTTTACACGCTTTGGCCGTCCCGGATCTCGGGATTGTCCTGAAAATCGAGAATCGGCAGGCATTCGAACAATTGCCTCGCCTGTTGTTGACCGGTATGCGCAGCCCCAAATTGGGCATCATGATTGCGCGCGGCGATTTGGCTGTGGAGTTGGGTTTTGAACGGTTGTCTGAAGTGCAGGAAGAAATTCTGTGGCTGTGCGAGGCCGCGCATGTGCCGGTGATATGGGCGACGCAAATTCTTGAAAGCATGGCGAAAAGTGGTTCACCCACACGCTCGGAAGTGACCGACGCGGCGATGAGCATCCGTGCCGAATGTGCCATGCTCAACAAGGGGCCGCACATTATCGAAGCGCTCAGATTTCTTAATGCCGTGCTGGGACGCATGGAAGGACACTACAGTAAGCGAATGACTTTGCGGCGCAAGTTGATGATTGCCAGTCTCGGTTCATAACGAGGTCGTTCGATTCCAGTGCACCACGTATCCGACCGTGTGATCGGCAGGGTCGGATTGAACGCTCAACCGGGGTTCTAAGAGCTATACTGTAAAGAAGTTTGCACGCAGCTTGGATGACCACGACATGAGCGATTCTTCCGACCTTCCCACTCAGCCCACGCCAGATCTCGAACGTTTGATTACGTTGCGCGATCAGGCGCGGGCTTTGATTCTGGCCACGATCGATGAAGACGGATTTCCGAGTTTGAGCACCTTGCCCTTTGTTTGGCATGAGGGCGCGTTCTGGGTCTTGATGAGCGATCTTTCGCCTCATACGCGCCAGGTGCGACAAAACCCGACGGTTGAACTCATGTTGCTGGAAGACGAATCCAGAACGCACAACATCTACAACCGTGCCCGCGTAACCTGGCGGGCGGATGTTACCCGGATCGAACGGAACGACAGCCGCGTACACACCCTATTCGACGCGCTGAAAGTACGCCATGGCAAGATTCTGGATGTGCTGACCCAATTACCGGATTTTCACTTGCATTGCATCGTGCCCGGTGCCGGGCGGTTGGTGAACGGTTTTGGTCGTGCGTTCAAGATCGATGGGTTTGAATTGGTGGCGCATCTGCGCGGTGCCTGATCGAAGCCGGGTTCGAATAAATTTGAGGAAATTTTGCTTCCGGGAAGCTGCGAAGGCTCACCTGATTTGAAACACCCATTCCAGTGCGACCTTGGTGCCAAAATAGGCCAGAACCAGGGTTGAATATCCCACCAGCGTCCAGTTCACGGCGGTTTTCCCGCGCCAACCCGCAACATGTCGACCGATCAGTAATCCGGCAAAAATGAACCAGCCGATCACGGCCAGTATGGTTTTGTGTACCAGATGCAGGGCGAATATATTTTCAATGAAGATAAAACCGGTGGCCAGCGCCAGCGTGAGCAGAAGAAATCCCACACTGATAAAACGGAACATCAACTCCTCTACCGACTCCATCGGCGGCAATTTACTGACCAAGCCGGATGGATTGCGCGAATGCAATGCGCGATGTTGCCAGGAAAGCATGAGCGCCTGCAGGGCGCCGAGGGTAATCAATGCGTAGGCAACCAGTGAGATGAAGATGTGGGCATCGAGTGCGGGGTTGCGCGCGTGGAGCACGATGCTGTGATCGGGAAAGAATTGCGCCAGCACGACTGATACCGCAGTGACCGGAAGCAGAACCAGCAGGATGTTCTCGACTGGGCTGCGCAGGCTCGTGAACAGGGTGATGAAGGTAGATAGCCAGAAGATGGCCGACAGCGCATTGAATATGCTCATGTTCAGGCCCATGACGTGCTCGATATAGGCGTTCTGATAGATCAGGTAACCATTGCCGAGCATTGCCAGAGCAGAAACGATCAGCATGGCCTTGCGGAATTTTGTCGTCGTGTCAGCTTGCTGCAGACCCAGGTAGAGCAGGACTGCGGCCAGAACATATCCGAGGATGGTAAGAAGGGCGATGCTGGTCATGAAAAACAGAATGATTAGTTAATGACAGCGGTCAGAATACGCTATTTCAGGAATAAATTGAGTTCTTATCTGACTTATGGAAGCTATGAATAATTCCATCCTGGAATTCTCAAAGCACGCAAAGCAAAAGATGTGACTTATGCTTTGCTTCATTTTCAATCACCTACGTGATTGAAAATGGCGGCACGTCCTTGTGCCGCACGGAACCTCTGATTTAATCAGAGGTTCCTTATGGGTTAACAGCGGGCAATTTTTTGCCTGGGTTCATAATGCCTTCAGGGTCGAAGACCTCTTTAATGCCGTGCATCAAGGCCAGGTTGACCGGGGAGATTTCGGCTCGCACATAGTCACGTTTGACCGCACCGACACCATGCTCACCGGAAAGCGTGCCATCCAAAGCCAGCACCGTAGAGAAGATTTCGGCAAGCGCTTCTTCTGCCGCCGCCATCTGACCGGGGTTTTCAGGATCGATGAGCAGATTGACGTGGATGTTGCCGTTACCCGCATGGCCGAAGTTGACGATCGTGATGCCGTGCCGCGCCGCACTTTGATCGATGGCCTGAATCAGCGTCGGGATGCGGGAAACCGGGACGACAACATCCTCGTTGATCTTTTTGGGTGCCACATGCCGCAAGGTCGGGGACAGTGCCTTGCGTGCCGACCACAGTGCCGCGATTTCGGCCTTGGTGGTGGCCACGTTCAGGCTGATCGGCGCCGTGGGGAGGCCGGGGTCACCTTGTGCTGCCGCCTTTATTTTGCGGGTTTGTCCATCCAGTGATTCGGCAAGCCCGTCGATTTCGATCATCAACAAGGCACCGGCCTCGGGCGGGATGTCCAGCGCAGAATTCTTGTCACTGAACTGGCGCATCAGGTTGAGGGCATTGCCATCGATGAATTCGATCGCTGACGGTGTGGCGGGCTGATTCATCAGGTGGGAAACCGCTGCAGATGCGGCATGCATGTCTTTAAAAAAAACACGCATCAATCGGGTGGCATCCGGCAGGGGCGTGAGCTTCAAGGTCGCTTCGGTGATGATGCCGAGTGTGCCTTCGGAACCGATGAACAAGCGCGTGAGGTCGTAACCGACCACGCCCTTGGTGGTTTGCGTGCCTGCCTTGACCGTATCGCCCGTACCCGCCACGGCGGTCAGGCCCAGTACGTTGTCGCGAGTTGTGCCGTATTTCACGGCATGAGGGCCTGCCGCATTGCAGCCGAGATTGCCGCCAATGGTGCATAGCGCATTGCTGGTCGGGTCGGGGGGCCAGAAAAACCCTGCCTCAGCGACAATGCGCTGAACTTCGGCGTTGATGATGCCGGCCTGCACGCGGATCAGACGATCCTCCGGGCGAAATTCGAGTACCCGGTTCATTCGATCCATCACGACCACGACACCGCCGTGCAATGGCACACTGCCGCCCGCCGTACCCGTGCCTCTGCCTCTGGGCGTGATGGGAATCCGGTGCTGGCGGGCGAGACGAACGAGGGTGACGACTTCATCGTGATGATCGGGAAAGACCACCAGTTGCGCCGCGTGATGCAGGCGACTGTTATCCATGCCATACGCCCAGCAGGTGGCCGGTTCGATACTCAGGCGGTCGGCGGGGAGCTCGATAGCCAGCGCTTGATAAAGAGGCTGTATGTCTGCGGCGAGCAGCGAGCTGGCGTTGTTCGCTGTGCTCATTCTGTAATACCGAGCAGTTGGCGGTCGATCAGGTCGCACAGGGTGTGTAGGATGATGAGCTGGGCTTCATGGACCAGCCGTTCGGAATCCGAGGCAAGGCACAGCAATGAGTCGCTGGTCTGCATCTCCGGCATCAGTTGTTCGGCGACGCCACAGGTGAGCAGGACGATCGTCATGCCACGTTCCCGTGCGGCATTCAAGGCGGGTTGCAAGCCCTCGGTGCCGCGCCGCGCAATCGCAAACAGAATGTCGTTATGCGTGCCAAGGGCGCGAATCGGTTTGGCATAAGGCTCGTGACCGCCCGGAAATTCCTGCAATGAAATAACCGGCAGGCCGGGTCGATCATGCTCGAATTGCCCGACCATCAGCCGGGCAAAATGTGCGGCCAGTTGCGAGCGTTCCCGGGCGCCACAGACGAGAATCTTCTGCCCGTTGAGGACGGCATGGAGCATCGCACCCGCCGCCTGCAGGAGCGGTTCGGTCTGCGGGGAAAGAACCGCATCGAGTTGCGATAGCGTTTGTTGCAGTCGGTTATGTACGAGATCGAGCATGGTGATTTCTCAAGCGAGTGTGCGTTGGGCCAGGGAAGGTCTGCACAAATGCAGACCTTCCCGCGCAGGGTATGGATGCCCTGCCGCTCAATGACGTAAGTCATTGAAATGCGGAGCTCGGGCCGGGCGTGAACGCGAAGCAGGCGTAAGCCCACCGGTCCGAGCGTAACTGCACGAAGCCATGGATGGATTCGTGCAGAGTTTACCTGGATAATGCTTGCGCTTGCGGCTGCGGTGTTATCCGGCCGGGCTGCTATTCGGCCTGAAAAGCATCTTGTATCCAGTTTACTTCAGTCTGGCTTGAATGAGGTTCGGCAGAGGACTCGGAAGGAAGCCCGATCGCAACCACATCAAAGCGGCACGGGCTGTTGCGCCAGGCGGGTTTTTCATTTAGCAGGCGTTCTGCGGTTTCGATGATTTTTTTGCGTTTGGCAAACGATACGCTTTCCGCCGCCGATACCCAGGCGCCCGCCTTGCGGGCACGTACTTCGACAAATACAAGGGTTGCGCCGTCCTGCATGATCAGGTCGATTTCCCCACGTCCTGCACGGACATTGCGGTCAATCAGCTTGAGCCCTTGTCGTGAAAGATATTCCGCTGCCACGGTCTCGGCATGGTGACCTCGTGCCAGCGCGGTTTGTGCTTTAGCGTTCGGCAACTCTGCATCCGTGCCGCGCATCGGAATCAATTTGCCGAGCCGTTTACTGAGCCCATTAGTTAGCCATCGGGGCAGTGTCATTTGTGGGCGCTACGCTTGCCGGTGGTGGCGCCATGCCACCGCCATCCGTGAATGTCGGCACGGCCTTGGTGGTGTCTGAATCTGTAGATTCGGAGCCCACCGGTTGGGTATCTGTGGCGGTGCCGTCACCACTGTCCGGTGTGATGCTGTCTTCCTGCGGCAGAGCAACCGTCGGATTGCCCTCAGCCTGTTTGCTGCTGTAATCGACAACCGTGCTTGGAATATAACCACTGTCCGTGCCTTCCATCGGTTGCAGCAGGCCTTGTCGGAATTGTCCCCAGGCCGGTTTGCGTTCGATTTCTCCGGTCAGAGAGAGACTCAACTGGCCGGTGAGCCCATTGATGACCTGATGCGCGAGTAAGGGCTGCAAGTTGGCGGCAATCATCAGGGCATCGGCGCCAAACGCGAATAGACGCGGGAGTTGCGAGAGGCTGGCACGTTCGTAATTGGGGCGCATGGGGCCGTTTGGTCCCTCGTTGGCGGCGAGCAGTACTGGTTCGACCGGAATCACGAGGCCACTTTTATCCTGATCGGCAAGCGGGTTTGGTGTGCCGCTGTACACCATGCCTACGCTGTACCTTGGAAGCTGGTCGGCGCCGAAATAATCGAGTTGCGGCACGATCATCCGTACCTGCTGGCTGGTGGCACCGAGGAATATTCCCTGTGTATCCTGTCTAATCCTGGGTTGGAACGGGCCATTTCTGGAAGAGGTGACTTCCAGTAGCCGGCGGAGCTGGCTGGAGAAATCGGTAGCGTTTGGATCGAATAAGGCGCTGTCGAGGATTTGTCCGCCGAGCAGGGTGTATTCGCGGCTGAAGGCATCACAGATGCGGTGGCCAAGGCTGTTGTCGGCACAATAAACCAGCGCTGTCATCTTCTGATCATGAATCATCTGATCGGCGGCGGCGCGCGCATCAGCATTGGGCGACAGGGAATAGCTTACGACACCGGCAGGCAGGCTGGTGCCCTCGGCAGGTGTGTTCAAGGCAATGACCGGTGGTGCATTGGCGGGCAGATTGGCCAGCGCCGGAATCTGTTCCTTGAGCAGCGGGCCGATAATAACCGAAGGATTGGCTGCCAGCGCCGCCGTCAATGCCTGGGTAAAGGAGGCCAGTGTGCTGCCGCTGTCCTGAATCTGAACGCTGCGATCACTTGCCATTCCAAGACGGTCATGGGCGAAATTGATGCCATCGCTGATGGCCTGGCCGACAGGCTGGTAATCACCGGATAGGGGCACCAGTACAATGACTGGCCCCTGACCGGTCGGCAATGGAATGGTAGCCGCAGTGTCCGATCGACTGAGGAGCAGGGCAGTGAAGCCGGAGGTGACCGCAGGATGATTCGGGTGATTGTTGATCCAGGTGTTCAGTTCTCCGGGGCGTGTGCGGTACACCAGAGCAAGGCCGATCCAGTCGGCAAAATTGGCATTGGTTGCCTGTTTCGCTTCATCTGAGAGTTGATTGATGTCGGCTGAAGAAAGATCATTCCAGAGTTTTGCGCGGTTGCTATCCGCGGCTGCACCCGTCAGTAATTCGTTCAGTGCCGAGCGTTGACGTGCTGCATCGATGGGGCGTTTTTCGGCTTCATCAATGGCGGCCAGCAGGATCAGGCGACGTTTCGCTTCATCCGAAGTCAGCGGGATCGGCAGATTGTTGACCGTATCGCGCGCCATGGAAGAGGCGCCTTGCTGCCATTGTTCGAAACCGGTAAGCAGTTGGGCGCGCCGCGCGGACACGGTAGGCCAGAGCGCTTGCGTATTTGCCTGTGCATAAAGGGTGTTTGCCAGCGTGAACGCTTCGGCGTCAATGGCCGTTTCCAATGCGCGCATCTGCATGTCTGCCTGGGCTGGGCCCTTGAGCGTGGCGGCATATTGCATCTGGGCGGGGGCAATCAGTTTTGGATCCTGGCTTGCAAGCGCCTGGTTGAGCGCAGTCAGCGGGCCGGATTGCGCTGTGGTGGAAGTATAGGGATTCTGAGCGCAGCCGGAGAGCAGGCCGAGTGTGAGCAGGAGCGCGAAGCCTGCCTTCGTTATGTGACGGAAATATGCAACTTGTCGGAGGAAGGCGCTCAAATCTTTAATCAAATCTCTGATAGGGGCAGGCATGGCAATTGAGTAGCTCTCGTTATGGGAATGGCACAGTTGCCATGAGATTTCCAGTGTACTGTTTCACTCTTGGAGGCACATTCAGCGGCTCGCCCGAAGGGAGTCCTCCGAATGTGCCATGACGGTGTTGCCGTGCTTGCCAAGGGTTTGGCCATTGCCTGCGCACGGCGCCTTGTCCTGACGCATTCGGATGACTCTGAAAGCACCTCCAAGAGTGAAACAGTACACTAGTGGCGATGGACGGTATGATGATTAAATTAATTTTGAGTAGCAAGTCATGATGATGCCGATGGACGCTTCCTCTGCGGACACCTGTTGTGCCCATGCCGCGCCAACCTCGCCATTATCGGATGAAACGGAAGGGTTCGATGATGGCCTGACGCCCACCCGCTGGGTTGAACCTGGCGTGTTGTATCTTGTGGCGACACCCATTGGCAATCTGGCCGATTTGAGCCCACGGGCGGTTGCCGTGCTCAAGGGCGTACAGGTCATCGCCTGCGAGGATACGCGCCATGCGCGCAAGCTGTTGGATCATTTCGGTGTTCGTCAGCGCGTGGTGGCGTTACACGAACACAACGAAGCATCCCGCGTGGCGACGGTGGCCGAATGGCTTTCTGAAGGGCAGTCGGTCGCGTTGATCAGTGATGCGGGCACGCCTGCCATCAGTGACCCGGGGAGCCTGCTGGTGCGGCGACTGGTCGATATGGGGCATCGCGTGAGCCCCATTCCCGGCGCGTGTGCGGCGATTGCGGCGTTGTCGGCTTCCGGGCTCGACAGCACGCATTTCTGGTTCGAAGGAT
The DNA here is from genome assembly GCA_021795795.1 of Pseudomonadota bacterium. The sequence goes on from JAJYPA010000014.1 coordinate 37,544, forward strand.
TTTTACCTGCCAAGGCGCAGTCGCGCGCCGCCCGTTTACAGGTTTTGGCTACCCAACCGGCGACGCTGATTTTCTATGAAGCCCCGCATCGGATTCGCGCCATGCTGGAGTCCGTGCGGGCGCATCTTGGCGAAACACGCCGCGCCGTTGTTGGTCGAGAGCTGACCAAACGGTTCGAAACGCTGGTTTCCGGTGACCTGGGGTATCTGTCCGCTGCGGTTCAATCGGGTGAAATTCCTGAACGTGGCGAGTTTGTGGTGCTGGTCGAAGGGGCTGTGCCTTTGGAAACTTCCGCCGAAGCATCGGGCGTGGCTGTCGAGCAATTGCTTACTGTTTTGCTGGCTGAAAAGGCGCCTGCCAGCATGATCGCCCGCGTATTGACCAAATTGACTGCGATGAAACGCAACGAAGCTTACGCCATTGTTCAGGCCCGTCTGGGCGAAGATTCGCAGGGTTGACCGCAGATTGCTTGTCACTTACCCCAGCCAATAGGTAGTATGGCGGGTTAAGGCTTCACTCAGTTATAACAAATCTTTTATTACAAAGGCGGTATATGGCGACGCAACAGATCACGGGCAGTCTGGTGGCACTGGTCACTCCGATGACGGACACCGGGGCCGTGGATTACCTGGCATTGGCTCGGCTGGTCGAGTTTCATATCGTACAAGGTACGGATGCGATCATATCGGTCGGTACGACAGGCGAGTCGGCCACGCTGGGTTTCGATGAGCATGTGGCCGTCATCGAAGCGACCGTGCGTGCAGCGGCGGGCCTTATTCCGGTCATCGCCGGTACGGGCGCCAACAATACCCGCGAAGCCATCGAACTGGCCGAAGCCGCCAAAAAAGCCGGTGCCGTCGCTCACCTTTCGGTTACTCCGTATTACAATCGCCCCACGCAAGCGGGCTTGATCGCCCACTATACGGCCATCGCCGATGCGGTTGACCTCCCCATGATCCTGTACAACGTGCCCGGCCGTACTGCGGTGGACATGACGACAGAAACCACATTGACCTTGAGTGCGCACCCTCGAATAATCGGTACGAAGGAAGCCAGTGGATCCCTGGAGCGCATCCAGGCGTTGATCGCGGGCGCGCCGGAAGGGTTTGCCGTGTACAGCGGTGATGATGGTCTGGGGTGCAAAACTATTTTGTCGGGCGGGCAGGGCACCATTTCCGTAACGGCAAACGTGGCACCGGCCTTGATGCATCAAATGACATCGGCGGCGTTGCGTGGTGATGAAGACGAAGCGCTGGCCGTTGATGCCCGTTTGGCCTCCCTTCACCGCGAACTGTTCTGCCAGCCCAATCCGATCCCGGTGAAGTGGGCCGTTGCAGCGATGGGCTTGACTTCTCCTGCACTTCGCCTGCCTTTGTTGCCCTTGACGCCGGAGTTCATTCCTCAGGTTTGTGCTGCGCTGAATTCGGCTGGCATTGCCACTGAAGCTTGTTCATAGGACATCAGCGGTACAGCGGTTACCAGTTTGTACCGCTTTTTTTATGTGCCCCATTCATTGGAAAATGAGAAAAGATGTGACCGAATCGGTTACCTTATTGCCTTAAAATTTACTTCCTTATCATCGCGAGTTTTTTCCATGATCTTTAACGCCCCTTCAGCCGTGCGATTTAAACTTACTGTCCTGGCCGGAATGGTTCTGGGCGCAAGCACCCTGACGGGTTGCTCCTACATCCCATTTATGTCTTCTGACCAACCGGTGAACAGGGCCGCCAAGCTGGATGTGCCGCCGGCCTTCACGCCACCAAGCCCGCGTGCTGAATTGGCTGTCCCCGAAATTGCTTCGGCACGAGCGGCACAAGCCGCAGCACGAACCGAAGGCAGTGGTGTGCTGGTTTCCGGTACTGGAGTCAAGGTCATGGGCGGCCCGGATTCACGCTACCTTGAGGTAGATGCCAAGCCTGATGCCGTATGGCCGAAACTGCAAAATTTCTTGCAGGATGAGGGTTATATCGTCAAGAAAGTCGAGCCGGGTGTGGGGTTGATTGAAACCGATTGGACAGGTACGCAGTCTGCCGATCAAAACGGCTTCAATCTGATGAGCTTCCTGAAACTCGCCAAGGACACGTTCTTCAAGCCGGATCACATTCAGAAAGTGCGTATCCGCATCGAAAATGGTGAAAGCAAGAACCAGACGCTCGTATTCGTGACTAGTCAGAAAATGGAGTTGACGGGCGAGAAACCATACTTCCCTGGAGACGACGAATCTTCATTCAAATATGCGAATGCCAAATCCGACCCGACGCTGACGGCTGATATGCTCGCACGTTTGACGGCCTACCTCTCGGGCAAGACCGAAGCAGAATCTCGCGCCCTGATGGCGGCGAGCTTCGCGCCGCGTTCGAAAATCATCTTTAATCAGGATAATGACGAGCGTTATCTGATCGTTAGTCAGGCCTATCCGCAGGTATGGAACCGTTTGGGATTGGCCTTGGATCGCTTGGGCTTCAACCCGGTCAAGAACAATCAGAAAGACGGTGAAATCACGGTTACACACCCTTACCCGCAATCGTTCTATGCCGATGGCGCCATTCGCGGTGCGAAGGTGGATATGAAGCAGAAGATGAGTATGCAGCTCACTTTGAAAGTGTTGCCGCAGAAAGACGGTTCAACGCGCATCGACGTGTTTAAAATCAGTGTGACTGGCGGTACGTTACCCGATGACCGCTTCGCGGTATTGAGCAAAATCAACGAACAGATGGAATAAATCCAATCCAGCATCTCGTTAGCCGAGCCCTCCACTATCGCTTCGCAAACCTCGAAATGAGATGTGCGGAGCATGCTGATGATTAGTTTGCATAGCGTTGATTCTTTTATTCCAGCCTGATTCTGGCGTGTAGGCCTGATCCGGCTTTGGGTTTTACTTTTTATAATTTTGCATTTTTAACGACAGGTTCCTGAAACGTAATGACGACACAAACCGAATTCAAAAAAGTAGTGCTGGCCTATTCCGGTGGCCTTGATACCTCAGTCATTCTCAAGTGGCTTGAAGACACCTACGGCTGTGAAGTGGTGACTTTCACGGCCGACCTGGGGCAGGGCGATGAGCTGGAGCCTGCGCGCATCAAGGCGCAGAAAATGGGCGTCAAGCAGATTTTTATTGAAGATTTGCGTGAAGAATTCATCCGTGACTACGTATTCCCGATGTTCCGCGCCAATGCAGTTTACGAAGGCGAATACCTTTTGGGTACCTCGATTGCGCGTCCGTTGATCGCCAAACGCCTGGTCGATATCGCCAATCAAACCGGTGCCGATGCCATTGCCCATGGCGCAACCGGCAAGGGGAACGATCAGGTGCGGTTCGAGCTCGGCGCCTATGCCCTCAAACCCGGTATCAAGGTGATTGCGCCCTGGCGCGAGTGGGATCTGCTCTCGCGCGAGAAACTGATGGCCTATGCCAAGACCCATGATATTCCGGTGGATTTCGCCGCTGCGGGCAAGAAGTCGCCTTATTCGATGGATGCCAACCTGCTGCATATCTCCTACGAAGGCGGCAATCTGGAAGATCCATGGTGGACGCCTGAAGAAAGCATGTGGCGCTGGTCCGTATCTCCCGAAGCGGCGCCGGAGCAAGGCGAGGAGTTCGTGCTGACCTTTGTCAAGGGTGATCCGGTTGCCATCAATGGCGAGGCTCTGTCTCCAGCCACCTTGTGGGAAAAACTGAATAAGCTCGGTGGTGCGAATGGTGTCGGCCGCCTTGATCTGGTGGAAAACCGCTACGTGGGCATGAAATCCCGTGGCTGCTATGAAACGCCGGGTGGAACGATTGTCCTCAAGGCGCGTCGGGCACTGGAATCGATCACGCTGGATCGCGGTGTCGCCCATCTCAAGGATGAGCTCATGCCGCGTTACGCCGAAATGATTTACAACGGCTACTGGTGGTCGCCTGAGCGCGTCATGCTGCAAGCGGCGATTGACGCCTCGCAGACATATGTGAATGGTGACGTGCGTTTGCGCCTCTACAAAGGTAACGTGCAGGTGCTGGGGCGTCGTTCGGATGACACCTTGTTCGATCCGTCTATCGCCACCTTTGAAGACGATGCTGGTGCCTATGATCAGCGTGACGCGGCGGGCTTTATCAAGCTCAATGCCCTGCGTCTGCGTATCGCCGCCCAGGCCGGCCGAAAGTTTTGAGGCATCTTTAGGGATGCTCTGAATAATTCCATCCTGGAATTCTCAGAGCGCGCAAGGCAAAAGGCGTGACTTTTTCTTTGCTTCATTTTCAATCACTTACGCGATTGAAAATGGCGGCACGTCCTTGTGCCGCGCGGAAGCTCTGAATTAATCAGAGTTTCCTTATCTGCCTCTACGTGAATCGCTGCCAGGTGCCTGATCTTCGGATAGACAGGCGTTGTTTCGTGATAGCCCAGGATGAGCAAGTGACGCAACGAGTACTCTTTAAAACTCAAGCCAGTGACGGACCCAACCAGGGAGGACGTTCAATGCGTTTGGGAAAGTGCTTCCCTCTGTTTCATCTGTTGCTCTCGCTGCTCCTTTTTTTCTCGTCAGGTGTTGGCGTTCAGGCGGCAGAACCGACCCAAACGACCGACAAGGTTGTTCAAATCGGCGTATTGGCCTATCAGGGGAAAACGGAAACGGTTCATCGCTGGAGCCCCACAGCTGCTTATCTAAGCGAGAAAAATCCCGGCTATACCTTTCGTATTGAGCCAATGTTCCTGTCCGAACTTGCCGCCGCCGTGCGGGAAAACCGGTTGGACTTTGTGCTCACGCAACCATTGCAGTTTGTGCAACTGGCTCAGGATGATGGCGTCTGGCCATTGGCTACCATGGTTGTAAAGACCCCTGGCGGCACGTTGAATCGTTTTGGCTCTGCCATTATCGTGCGTGCCGATCGGAGCGATATTCAACATGTCTCTGATTTGAAAAATCGAACCGTGGCGGGTGCTTCCAAAGATGCCTTGGGCGCCTGGCTATTGGGTATTGATACCATGGTGCGTGCAGGTATCGACCCTAAAACCCAGATTCAACCCCTATTCACCGGCTTGCCGATGTTCCAGATTGTGCAGGCCGTTGGGCAGGGTCGAGCTGATGCAGGCGTGATCCGTGCCGGATTTCTGGAACGTCTTGTGGCACAAGGTGGTATAAAACCGGGCGAGTTCCGTGTTCTCGATCCTACGCAGTACAGTGACTATCCCTATCAGGTTTCAACCGAGCTTGTGCCCGAATGGCCCTTTGCCGCGACAAGTAAAGTAAATCGAATCTTTGCCGAAAAAGTGGCCCGGGACCTGATGGGGATGACTCCTGATAACCCCGCCTTAATTACGAGTGGAATCAGCAAGTGGGCTTTGCCGCTGGATTACTCGACCGTTCAGCAAATCAGGGATCTCTGGTTGCCAAGCAATCCGTCTCTTATCGCTTTGTTCAAGGCCTACGGTTGGTGGTTGCTTCTGCCCACTGGCTTGATTCTGTTTGCTTTTTTTCTGCAAGGTAAGCAAACGCAGAAAAAAATAGTACGACAGGAAATTCAGCTGAGAAAAACACTCAATGCGTTGGAAGATGCGGTGGTCGTTCTTTCACTGGACGGTCGTGTGTTGTTCGCCAACCAATCGAGTCTTGGGTTTTTGAGACACCCCATTGAACAAACCGACGAATTAAGTGGTCGAAATTACACGGTACTTTTCGATTTGCGCTGGCGTGAAACCGATCCAAACTTCGATCTGCGAACGGCCATCGGTTTGTTGTGCAAGCGACCCGAGCAATCCTATAGTTTGCAATTGTCTGTTGGACACCAGATCAAGGACATCGAAGTTCATCTCCGGCTCTTAGGGTCGTGTCTGGATAAGCTGTCATGCAAGATCATCCTCACGCTGCGTGATGAAACCGACTATCGTGAAGCCACCGCACTGCTGGCTTACCGAGCAGCCCATGATCGGCTCACGGGGCTGCTCAATCACACCGCCTTTGCGGATTTTCTCGAAGCGCAGTGCGATGCCCATGATCAAAAGAAAAGCGAAGGATTGATCTTGTGGCTGGATGTTGACGACTTCCGACTCATCAATGAAACCAACTCGCGTACTGCTGGCGATCTGGTGGTTACCCGTATCACCAGCTTTTTGAGTTCTTCAGTGCCACCAAATGGTGTTATTGCCCGATTGGGCGTTGATGAGTTCGGGATATGGATTCCGGATGTGCAATCGTTTGCCTATCAGCAGTGGCCGGATGAACTGTTGAGTGGCCTGCAGGATATGCGTGTTGAGGTCGGCGAACAGCGGTTACGCGTGAGCATCAGCATGGGGGCCTGCCTGGCCGATTGTCGATTGGGTGCCGGACTGCTGAACGATGCCGAAGCAGCCTGTCGGCGGGCGCATCGCGAGGGTGGTAACCGTGTGGTCTGGTTCTCTCGTGACGATCAGGAGATCGTTTCCAGACGCCACCAACTGGCCACCTTGCACCAACTCAAGCAGGCTCTGGATGAGGAGGGATTAAGGCAGGTAATTCAGGCCATTGCGCCCTTGCCGCTACCTTCTGACAATCCGGCACTCGTGCCGCATTACGAGGTGCTGTTGCGATTGCGCGGAGCGGATGGCAGTCTGCAATCGCCGGTGCAGTTCATCGAAGCGGCGGAAAAAAACCATTTCATGACCGAAATCGACCGTTGGGTGATCCGGCACACGTTCGCGCTGTTGGCGCGTTGTGGGGAACACCCGCCACTGCTTGCCATCAATCTCTCCGGCGCAACAGTGCAGGATCCATCGATGAACGCGTTCATCCGTTCCGCTTTCCGTGAGTTCAATCTCGATCCAGCCTTGATCTGTTTTGAGATTACCGAAACCTCAGCGATCACCAATTATGAACTGGTGTTGGAACTGGTCCACTCGCTGCGTCAGATGGGCTGCAAGATTTCGCTCGATGATTTCGGCGCGGGGCTGCTTTCTTTCGAATTCATGCGTCGGTTGAAGCCGGATTTCGTCAAAATTGATGGCAAGCTGGTTCGTGACATCGAGCACGATCCGGTTGCCTCGGTCATCGTTACGACCATCGTGCAGGTATCGAAGGTGATGGGAGCCAAAACGATTGGCGAATGGGTCGAGAACGAGGCGACCTTGCGCCGGTTGGAGGCCATCGGTATCGATTTCATCCAAGGTTATTACTACCACGCGCCGGTTCCGATCGATAGCTTGATCCAGGAACCGTTGGTTCATTGACAGGAGGCTGAAAAACTCGACCATGAGTTATTCAGCCCTATAGAGTTCAGTACGCCCATATCCAGCCTAAAATCCTGTCGAATTAGGTAGTTGTAGCAGCCTGTCAATTGGCCGACTGAACAATATCGCCCACTTGCACTACATGCTGGCCACCATAGTGGATGTGCGTCGTGTGTTCACCCAGTCGTGCAACTTCAGCCGTGCCCAGGCTTTGCAACAAGTAGTGCTCGGTATAAGCATCCTGACCGGGCTGATAGACACGGTCGGTTCGTTGCAGGATCAGCAATCGGTCGCTACTGCGCAGACCATCGTTGATGCCGCGATTGATCGTGATGGTCGCGCCGTCGACATGCACCACCTGACCGATCAGTGGCTTGCAGACCAGTGTCCGGTCAATCCAGTTGGCGGCTTCACTTGCGAGTTGATTCATTGCCTGTCCATAGGCAGAGGCAGCGAAATCAGTGCCCAAGGCATCGATCACAGGATCATATTCACCCGCATTTACACTGGGCGCGCTCACCGTGGTTTGTGCCATGGTCTGCGTTGTCAGCGCATCGACGATACGGATATCCAGGGTGCCGCCCCGACTGTTTCGGGCGCTGACGTTTGTGCGTTTGCCGGGGCCGATCCGCTGGGCGGCACGGTCATGCCCGGTGCACAACCTGTCAATGCAGGCAGGCCAAGGCCATAGTGACGGGCGTGGGGGCGGGGTACTTCAACATGGTGCGTCCTGTGTCGATATGCCGTCTGGAGCATGGATTGCGGTCAGTTCGGTCACTTTACGCTATGATCGTCCAAGTTTTGTAATAGATCCGAGGTATTCATGTCCGTTCGCACCCGTTTCGCGCCATCACCCACCGGTTTTTTGCATATTGGCGGTGCCCGCACAGCCCTGTTCAGTTACCTGTATGCGCGTAGGCACGGCGGACAGTTTGTGCTTCGAATCGAAGATACCGATCTGGAACGATCCACGCCGGAATCGGTGAACGCCATTTTAGAGGGCATGACCTGGCTGAAGCTCGAATATGACGAAGGCCCGTTTTATCAAACGCAGCGCATGGATCGATACAAGGAAGTGATCGATCAGCTCATGGCGAACGGTCATGCCTATCACTGCTACGCAAGCCGGGAAGAGCTGGATCAGCTGCGTGAAGCCCAGATGGCCCGTGGCGAAAAGCCGCGTTATGACCGTCGCTATCGGGACTTTACCGGTACGCCGCCCGCCGGTGTGTCGCCCGTTGTGCGCTTCCGCAATCCGCTGGATGGCGAAGTCGTGATCGAGGATGGCGTGCGCGGGCGCGTGGTGTTCCAGAACAGCGAGCTGGACGATCTGATCATCGCCCGCTCGGATGGCACGCCCACTTATAATCTCACGGTAGTAGTTGATGATTGGGATATGAACATCACCCACGTGATTCGTGGCGATGACCATCTCAACAACACGGCCCGGCAGATCAACCTCTATCACGCCCTGAATGTGACGCCGCCCCAGTTCGCGCATCTGCCGATGATCCACGCGCCGGACGGTACCAAGCTCTCCAAGCGCCACGGTGCCGTGAGTGTGATGCAATACCGGGAAGAGGGTTACCTGCCTGAAGCCCTGCTCAATTATCTCGTGCGCCTCGGTTGGTCTCATGGGGATCAGGAAATTTTCGATCGGGCCGAGATGATCGCATTGTTCGACATCAAGGACATCAACCAGTCCGCATCGAGCATCAACCAGGAAAAACTGCGTTGGCTCAACCAGCAATATTTCAAGATTCGCCCCGTTGAGGAAACCGCCATTGAATTGCGCTGGCATCTGGGGCGACTCGGTGTTGATCCGTCGGTTGACGGGCCTGATCCGGCGAAAATCGTCGCGGCCTATGCCGATCGGGCGCACACACTGGTTGAAATGGCTGAGCAGGCGCTGCCGTACTATCGTGATCTGACCGGCTACGATCCCGTCGCGCTGGGCAAGCTGGATGACGATGCGCCCGGTATTCTGGACGCACTGGCGATGGCACTTTCGCAGCCAGAGGACTGGGAAAGCCCTGCGCACCTCGATCATGCGGTCAAGGAAGTGGCAACCACACTGGGCTTCAAGCTCGGCAAAGTCGGGCCGTTGCTTCGTCTGGCCCTGTTGGGACACGGGGCCTCACCCAGTCTGGGCGTGACGCTTGATCTGTTCGGCCAGGAGAAAACCCTGCAGCGCTTGCGCGATATGCACGCATTCCTAGCGCGGTAATCGCAGGCATGGCGCGTCTGCCCAAGCTCATGGCATACAGCTCGTTCCGCTGGACGATAGCCTACATTGTCGTCGCCATATTGTGGATCGCGTTGATTCAGTGGCTGCTCAGCAGCCTGGGCGGCGCGCGCTGGGTCATATCGCCCGCCGGTTTGGTGGTAGGCGGGGTATTCGTCCTGATCACGGCCTGGTTGCTGTTCCTGTTGCTCGAACGCAGCCAACCCGTCCCTCTGGCCGAACAGGCCCTACGGCATTCCCGGTTCGCCGATCAAAAGTCTTGGTGGGGCGCATTGGTTATCCTCATTGCGTTCACGCTGCTCGCGCAGTTGTTCATGGTCTCCTATGCCACACGCGAATATCGACCGGTTCTCCTCAATCAGGCACAAACCGAACTGACCTCGCAGTTGCGTCTGCACAGCAAATTGATTACCGACTGGTTAACCGAGCGATCGCAAATCGTCGATAAACTGGCGGCACAGCCGGACGCGCTGGCAAATCGAATACGCATCAGTCAGGATCAACCCGTCCAGCCCTCCGGCAGTACCTTCCCTTCATTTGTCGCCCTGATTCAGGATGGCCGATTCCAGACCATCACCCTGTTTGATCCCGATCACGTCAAGAAGCTTAAATTTGGTTCGAACCAGATTGCCAAGACGCCGGATAATCTGTTCGAGCGGGCGGCAGCCACATCCAAAGTGCAATTTGCCTGTGTGTTCGCGCCGGGGCGGAGCGGCGGTGATTGTTTCTGGGTGTTGCCTGTTTATCTGAGCCAGTCTGATGTGAGTGGCGGCCCGTGGTACATCGTGCTGGCTGCCGTGCTCAATGAAAGCGCACTGGTGCAGTCCATGCCAGCCGGAGAACCCTTGCGGGTTGAGAACGCGGTGCGCACCCTGCTTTTGCTGGCGCAGGGGAATGATTCGGCTAAATCGTGGACGACCACCCCGTTGATCGACGATTTTTCGCCATTGAGCGAACCGCAGATGAGTTCACGTGTTGAACCGGTGAGTGCAAGTGATCTTGAATGTTTCCGCAAGTCGCCCGCATTCCTTTCCCTTCAGTCGCGTTTGAGCCCGTACCCGCCGGATGCTGACGTATTGAAGAGCAGCACCAGCGGGCAGATCGATTGCCAGGGTCATACGCTGCTCTATGCCAGCACGCAGATCCCGCGGATCAATGGTCTGCTCTGGGCAGCTACCACGCAGGATGTCGTGCTCGATCCGCTGCGCAAGACGCGCCAATGGCTTGCCACGGCTTCCCTGATCGGCGTGTTTACCCTTTTGATCGCCTTGTTCCTGTTCTGGCGCATCATGCGGTTGCAACGAGCCAAAGTGCTGGCCGGTCTGCGGCGCGAGCGCGATCAATTGGCCCAGTTGTGGGATAACATGCCCGCGGTGGGGCTTGCCATTGTCAATCCCACCGATTGGCACATCAGCATGGTTAATCAAAGATGGATGCAATTATTCCACGAAAGCCAGGAATCGTTGCAGGGACGGCGTTTTCTGGATGTGATCTCACCGGTAACTGGGCTCAACACCGTCGAGAATCTGACTTCGGGCGATCCCAAACTGCTGGAAGGCATCCAGTCCGGTTTGCGTGATGAGGTCAGCCTGTTACGCAGAGTGCAGACGGGCGAATCGAGCCAGACCTGGATGCGCTTTCATATCCGTGCGCTCAAATCGAGTCGCCATGACGCCGAAGGGCTCATCGTTGCCGCCGAAAGCCTGGGCGACAGTGTTGAGCAGGCAAACGAACTCAAGGCCGAGCGAGATTTTTGCCGGCTGACTGCCATGTTCTCTCAGCCGCAAGCAAAACCGCACATAGCGATGCCGATGCCGGGCAGCACAATAGATACCGTTTCAGAACCGGAAACCGAAACCGCGGTTGAAGTCAATCCACTCACCCCGTTGGCCGAACAGGTCATCGAGCAAAGCAGCCTGCTCGCAATATGTCTGTACACCCATTGGCCGGAAGTCTGGTCGAGCTCATCCGAACTGACCGGCCCGCAGCTCGAACAGCAAGAACAAGTATCCTACGAATGCGTCGGCTGCACCGCCCCCGTTCGTGAAATTGCCAATCAAGTCGCACAAATGGGCCTGATCGACCGCGTACTGGTCGCCCAGACTCCCATGTTCATCGACGATCACGCCCGCAACACCAGTATCAGCGGCACACTCCAGAACGATCTGATCGAACAGTTGAAGCAATACCCGGTCGGCGCACTGGCCATCGTCCCGATCGCCGCAGCAAACGAAGGCGACCCCGTACGCGCCCTGATCGTATTTGGCGAAGACAACCTACGCTTCACCGAACCGGTCAAAACCTCACTGCTGAGCCTGTTGAAAGCACTGACCATGCGGCTTGATGAGGAGGAATGAGCTAATAGTTCATCCGCGAAATTTTAGGTCGCACTAAAAGGCGTGGTTGGAGGGTAACCAGATGAAAATCATAAAGTTATTAAAAATAATATTGATTTAGTTGGAGCAACATGCCAAAGTTTATGTCGTTTAAATCACGTTATGCATCGCCAAGGGATTAGCTAACCGATGTTGAACTCCAACAACTTCAAAGTCGTGTGGTGGGCAATCCTAGTCATTGCTCTAGGTGGTTATCTCTATCTAAGGCGAGACCAACTTGTTGGCGCGAACCCAACTTATTTCGACGTAGTTGTGTTCTTGGTGTGGATGGCGGTTTGCCTTGCCCCCATCTTCAAGGACGTGAAGCTGTTCGGCCTCGAACTGAAGCAAGACATTGAACAGCTCAAAAAAGACATCTCGCATCAATTGGCGCTCATGAAGGTTGAGCTCCAATCGTCTATTGACGTCTCTTCATCCAATACAAGTCATGTCCACATCAACGGCGGAGCACCGATCCCTGCTAACGATGCGGAAATCTCAGACATAAAACAGCAAATCGCAGAAACTCTGAGAGATTTCGGTATTGGTGTAGAAAAAACAGACCAGCCCGAGTTGCATTTTGCACATGACATTCGGAAAGAGAGCATTGATCTATTCAAGGTTCGTCTCTCCTTTGAACGACTTATCAATGAATACTCTCGCCTGAATGGCATCGACCCACGCCGTTATCCAATGCACAGGGTTCTGCGTGAGCTCCAGAAAAATGAAAAGATTTCCCCGAACGTCATCAATGGAGTTCTGGAGGTTATGGCCATTTGCAACTATGCCGTCCATGGGGAAAGAATTTCAGAGAACCAAATTGCTTTTGTTTTGGATTCAGCACCTGGCCTGTACGCAGCGCTTAAAAAGGAGCTCCAATCAAATGCATAACGTGGAGCTCAACCTCGCTCCCTTCGGTCGCTGGACGCTGCGCGATAAAGCCACGCAGCGCCGGTTAGCTCTACGTTAGATCGCAAATGACACTTCGCCCTCTTAATGTCTCTTTCACCGTGAAATGGTCGCAGAACGACACATGGACAGAGGCCTATTTGGGCGTCCGGCGCTTGGTTTACGACATCTTGCCTCAAACGGTAGCCGAACAGAGGGTTGCAGATGCAGCGCTATGTCAGCTTGCCCTTGTGGGAGCCAACCATCTGGTTGAAGTAACGCTAGGACAGGTTTTGCGTTCTTTCTCTGCGCAAGCAATACAGGGCTTCACTACAGAAGATCTCGAGAGGGCCTCGTATTACAACATGCTATCGCAGTGGCTGCCAAAGATGACAGGAAAGACTGTTGATTTGAGTGCACAGCCCTTTCGTTCTAGTGAGGCACTGAGGAAGCGGCGGAATGAGACGGTGCATAAGTCGTCTGCGCTTGCGACCGTCCAAATGGCGAGAGCGGCGCTGTTCTCCGCTGTACAAACCTCTCAAACGATCTACCTGCATACTGGAGAGGGGTTTCCGTATTTGTCAGTTTTGACTGAGCATCCGTTGTTCGACGAAGAGTGGTTCTCCGATGTAAACATGCCTCCAGTGATCTAACATTCCGCTTCAGCCGACCGTCAAAAAAGCTACGCTTTTTGCCTTCGGCTTAGCTTTCACGCTAGCTGTTGAATACAAAAAGCACACATTGTGCTAAGTTTTAGCACATGAAGCCCATCACGTGGAACCCAGAGAAGAACAAGCTTCTCCAAACAGAAAGGAAAGTCACTTTCGAGGATGTGGTTTTGCATATTTCGGTTGGAGGCATCCTGGATACGTTCGAGCATCCGAATCAGGAGCGATATCCGGGGCAACAAATTCATGTGATTGAGATTGAGGGGTATGCGTATTTAGTGCCCTTTGTGGAGTCAGAGGATGAGGTTTTTCTGAAAACGATCATCCCGAGCCGGAAAGCGACCAAAACCTATTTGGGAGGTCCAAAATGAGTAGGCTGGATAAAGAAGAGCAAGAAATTCTGGATGCATTCGATGCAGGAGCGCTGCAGCGGTCGCCAGACAGTGAAGACAGGAAACTGCGGCATCAACAATACGCCGAGGCCATGTTCAAGAAAGATGCCCGTATTAACATCAGACTATCCTCCAAGGATCTTAGGGGGCTCCAGAAGAAAGCCCTGGCAGAAGGCATCCCCTACCAAACACTTGTTGCCAGTATTCTTCATAAATATGTGGAAGGTCGCTTGCACGAGGATCGATAGCTAACCAGGCCATGCACCAGATGCCAAAATCTATGCTTCGCTACGGCTTTATCACCGGTAATGGCCGGCGTTGAGGCTGTAGAAAAACCCCATTTTCCGCTCTGACTGGCATAATTTGTTGCGAATGAATTGTTACGGGAATGCTATTCGATGCCACGCTACAAACCGGTTCACAAGGGGCTGAAACTGCTGCCG
>JAJYPA010000176.1:0-7030 GCA_021795795.1 Pseudomonadota bacterium
CAAATCCTTGTTGGCATCGTCAAAGTGGCCTATCAGACGGTTGGCAGATTTTAATAGCTTGCCTTGTGCGTCGCCGCCTGCGTTTTCTATCGCTTCCGCCAGATCTAACTTGCCCTGATCAAATGTATCTGCAATTTGTGCAATCACAGGCGTGGTGACATCGGTTATAGCCTGAGTGGTGCCCTCTTTCAGAACCATCGAAAAATCATCCTGCGCATGCCGGATCGCTGTTTTAAAACTACTGATGTGCTCGCTGAGCGCTCGCTGGATGGTGGCCGATCGGGTATTGGCCTGCTCCAGTAAAGTTGCCGCACTATTGACACTCTGATTCGCGCCCATGACCGCCGCCAGCAATGTCCATGTGGCATCATGTGGATTAGTGACACCCTCTTCACTGGCCCTGATCAGTAACGTCGCATGAAGATCCGGGTCAGTCATCCACAAAGCGCGGTCGCGTGGTGTTTGGTGTTTTTCATCCATGGCCTTATTCTCCAACATCAATCAATGGGGCAACCGCCGTCAGCGCCTTATCCAGCCAGTGCTGGGTATTGATCTGATCGACGATCATCCAGCCGGGCGCCCCGGTCTTGGCCAAGGCGTCCAAACTGCCCGGTGCGTTCAGCGCTTTGAGCATGGTGCCCTTGGCAGGCCAGTCGGGCATCTCAATGTCGCGCATCGGGTAAATTTTACGGTCATCGGATCGGGACCATAAAAAGTCCTGTCGCCGGGCAGAAAACAAGGGGTAAATCGCCGCGCGGTTTTCCGGATCAACATGTTTGAGGAGGCCCTGACGCAGTGATCCCACCATGCCGGTGGTGAGTGCATCTGTGGCGCCTAAGGAATAGCAAACCACGAGGCGCATCCCCAATAGATCGCAGACCGAACGAATCACCCCACCCAAATCATCCAGAGTCTCCCCCGCACCGCCGGGTAAATTCACAACGACGGCTTCCGGCTGTTTTTGCTCAATCCAGGTGGCAAGATTGGTTACCGCATCTCCCGCTTCTCTGCCTGGGCGGTTGAGCGGCAAATAGCCCGTCAGGAGGCGGTCATCGCCACTGTATCGGGTCTCAAGATCTGGTTGGCGCGGATCGCCCTCGACCAAGGCCAACCGTTCACAGTTCTTCTTCAGATGCCACTCCACCAACACCATAGAAACCATGGATTTTCCGACACCGCCCTTGTCCCCGTGACTAATATACATGGTGCTCATGATTCACCTCCGATAACGATCCGTGCGGGATTATCCGATACATGCTGCGTCGTACCCGGATCGCGGGCCGCCCACCCCGTAGATACGGCGCGACTGGCCGTTTGAGGAATGATCAACTTACCGGCCGCCAGCGATTTTTGGGTTCGGTACCATGCTGCGGCCAGCGCCCCGGAAGGGGACTTGCAGGCGTTCGGGGCATATTCTAACGCCCCCGCAATTTCGTCCCAGGACCAGCCTAACTTACGGGCTGCGACAATGCTCTTGTAGTTGTCGATACAGATTTTTTGTGCTGAATAGCGCGGGTTGATCCCAGCATGAATCAATTCATCAATGGTTTTGTGCATAACAAATCTCCTGAACAATAGATGTATGAGGACTGTCCTCATGGGTCTATGGCCATCGGGGACCTGTTTGCGCTATTTGGCGAAAAAAATCGGGAATTATTTTTTTGAGGGTAGGTTTTGTAGGTTTCGTCGTGTCATGTTCCGCGTGTGTGACTTATTCTTCGGGGTTCTGGAAATCGATAGACGGTTACTGTAACCATCACAAGGTCCGATGCTGTGCTGGTAGGTCTCTGCAAAAAACGACCCATGATCGTCATAGTGGGGGCTGCAAAACCTAATAAACCACAAGATGATCGGTTTAGTAGGTTTCATAGTGTCATGTTCTGCGCCTATAAGGTGAATATTTTGGGGTTCGCCTCGAATCTGAGGGACGGTCTGCCGCCTTTCGCTCCAGGCTCTTGAACGGAACCACGAACCCAGCCACTGGTTTCCAAAAATTCCAAGGCAGCCCCAATCGCTTTAGGTGATCCAAGTCCACTCCAGTTTTTGCGCTGCACATCTGGAATGGTGAATATGCCTGGTAACTTGCGTTGCAGAAGCGCCTCGCTCAACCGCTGTGCTGCCCTGACTTCTGGGTGCATCCAGAGATGGTAGACGCGTCTTGCATGAGCGCTAAGAAAATCCGCCCAGGCAATCGCTTTCAGCATGGGACCCTCCCGAATCGGGCTGATCATACCACCCACACTTGCCCGCTCGGCCATATCCAGAATCAGAGCCAATCCGGCGACCAGCTTTTCATATTTTCCGAAGTGCTCCTGGAGCACTGAAGGACAGCCGGGCACGATCATCGTCTGCAAATGGGTGTCCCATTGAATGAATGCTTGAGCGGCTGCAGCGGATAACCTGAAAGAAGGAATACGCCGGAACTGATCGGCAGGCTCCGCTCCCCATATTGCCCACCAGTCATTTTCATCCAGCACCTCGAAAATATGAGAAACGGCATCCCTCAAAGCTTTATCGGGCAGGTCATCTCGCCACTCAAAGTCCAGGGAGTCAGGCCAAACCATAAGCTGGAATCGTGCCAGCAGCCCATCATTACCTACCTCTTTGCAGACGCTGTCCATGTACCGCTCCAGACGATCTGGTTGTATACCACCCAGCACAGACAGGCACAAATTTGGTATGTACAGAGATCCTCGCCCAATCCTGTCGACCTCGTGTCCATCGGTACCATTCCATGATTCGAGATAGAAGGCACGGTCGGATTCATGACCTACCTTATCAAACGATGTGAGCAACCCAGCCAATTCGTCCCTCTCAGTGAGTAGTCCTTGAGGATTGGTCAACAGCAGATCGCCCAGTTTTTCAATGGTGGCGTCGTTCGTGCTATATCGCTTCAAGGTTGGGGGTTTCGGTTGGGAAGCCTTGAGAGCTGTCATGTTTGATTTTGCAGACCCAATACCCTCCTCATCCCCTTTTTCAGCCGCTATTTTCAGCGCCCTTTTACATGCTGCCAGACGTGCGTTGTACTCCTCCAATTGAGATTCATATATTTCGTTTTCCTTAGCATGTTTCTCTCTGGCTTGGTGCGCGAGATTTTTCAGGGGCTTTGTACCATCGGCCATGCTGGGCGATTTCTTTTTGCTTGGTGGCGCGATAATGCTCCCCCAGAGATTGGGGACTACGATCCAGTCGTCCAGCAGCTTGGGCTTCACTCCACACCTCGCCCCAATCAAAGCACCGAGACTGACCAGCAGACTGACAGCCACGAACTCAGGTGGCGCAACCTTACGATGCGCAGCATCTTTGACATACCCGGCAAGGGGTGCAGGTAACAATTCCTCTACATCCATCTGCGGTACTGGTGGCAAGTCAGAGCCGACCCGCTCAGGGTCTGGCCAAGCGTCGGTTATGACGTTTGTTCTGAGTTTTTCGTTGGCCTGTGGACGCTCTAAAACCCCCAATGGTGGCGGTGCTACCCTGTCCAGATCGGCGAGCGTGGCGTAGTCATGGACCATACGTGCGATTTTTGTCTGCGCTTGCATGTTTGTCGTCCTCCAATCAGAACTTTGTGGAAGCAGCAGAAGTACGGCTATTGATCCAGGCATCCACATCACTGCGTCGCCACGCAACTGCACGCGGGCCAAGCTTGACGGGCTGGGGAAAATCTCCAGATCTCACCCATGCGTAAATGCTGGTCTTGCTGGCATTAATGCGGGCTTGGACTGCTGGGAGACGATCCAATACTTCGGGTACTGGCGAGGTGTCGATGGTTTTATACATAATTAATCTCCAGACTAATGGCTTATGAGGGACTGTCCTCATCGGGTAATGGCCATCGACGACCTGTTTGTGCTCTTTGTTACGGCAAAAATCTGAACCGCACCTCTTTGCACTGCATTCACCAAAATCAATTGCGATTTTGGGGTATGTCATCCCCCCTGCCCCCGGTGTGGGGTAGATACCGTCTGCCAAAATAGTATTTTGAATGTTCCAAGCATGAAGGAACCCAAAGCCCATCGCGTTTCAGGGAGCTTTCCGTTGATGACCTTCGCGCTTGCCTACGGGTGTCCAGACAGCAGGAACACCCCGGAAGAAGCAGAAACCATGAAGCTGCGTTCATTTCTGATGATGGTGCTGAAAAACTACATCACCCGCACCGGAGCGTCCCACTATCGCCAGAGTAGAGACTACAAAACCTACTAAACCCAAAGCTGGCAGGTTTTGTGGGTTTCGTAGTGCCCTTTTCTGCGGTTATAAGGTGAATATTTTAGGCTATATGCAAATTCTGGCTGAGAACCCATGGGTTCCGAGGCAAAGCACCTTGGGGACCCTTACCTACTCTGGGTTAGAAAATGAAAATCGGGGGAGGGGGGGTGCGTTTGCAGAAGGCTGCCGGTGGAATGAGATTGTGTCCAATATACGAGCGATGGCCTGTGCCGCCCCCTGTCTGTCGAAGGTTTCCTGTGGAGATTTCCCGTTGAAGGGCCGGTACAGATTGCGGTCGTTCATTGGCGGCGATCAAATGACACCATCTGATCCCAACCGGCCATTCATGATAATATTACCGGCGATCGGAGTTCGGCCAAAAGCGGTCTGTGAAGCGTTGGTCAGGATTCGGGCAGGTTTGATTCTTATTTCCTATATCGGCCGATGGGCGCGCCATTGGCTCGAAAGACTGCATTGATGATGTCGATCAAATCCCAATTTGCTCACATGCCCATCACCGCCCAAGGACTATCGGGATCTTTGCCTTCCTTGAACACACCGTATTGTTTTGCGAAGGTGTCCAGAATCAATGCCTGCCTCGGGTGGACCGCGGCTTCAGTTTGCAACCCTAATAAGGCGTTGGCCACGGCTTCCAAGTCGGCAAATTCGGCCAGCAATTTCAAGCCCAACGTGGGTCTCTCCCGGCCGACGGAGTCACCCATTGACTGCGATTTGACGTGGGTCATGAACTTGTCCAAAACTCTGAACAGCCTGTGTATGTCCTTCGCCGCTTCGGTCATCCAGGTCCGAACCTCTTCGGCTCCCGCCCAGTCTTTCCATTTAATGAGGACAGATGGAAGTTCCGGCACGTCGGCCAAGTGATCCTCCTCCGCGAACCTTCTGATGCGATCGAGGGCGATCCTGTTCAACTCGGCGACGGTCCCCTTGCCCATCCTGGACAGCGGAGCCGCAGGGCCGTGGTCGACGGGCTTCTCTTGGGCGGACTCCAACACATGGATCGCATCACAGAGGTAAGTGAGGGCTTCGCCGTCCTTCGCGGACGCTATCAGTGAGGCATCCCGACGACCTTCCGGCAGTCGCCCCAACGCACGTTGCATCGCCCACATGAGCCTCCATGAGTTCCGGATCGTGATGAATCCGCCGGTCTCGTCCTCGGGGATGAAAAGCGAATCCCCGATCCGGCCGAGTACCATCAGCAGGTTTGCCGCCCTATCTTCGTTCAGGTCTTCTTCGAAGTCCTGCAGGCGATCCAGGTAAGCCCTGGCCTTCGACGTCCCATCGGACATCCTTTCCTTCGCGGCCGCCAGAAGGATCTTGGCAGTGGCGTCGACGTCGTCCATCCCGAGGACGAACAACCGCATCGTCCTTCTGCTCAACCTGTCCTCGTTGATCGCGAATCGGAAATAGGCGGGGAATACGTCTGGATGTGCGGCCCTGAGGTTTCTGCTCCATTCCGTGAGGATTTCCGCCTGGTGGCCCATGTTCGACAGGCGGGGAAATATTCTCTCCATCATGGATCGCACGCCGTCCCGAATGTCTTGCGGCAGTTCGGCGACCCAGCGATCGTGGAACTCGCGCTCTTCCCTTCTTTCCGCCGCTGTGATTCCACGGTCGGAGTATCCGGCGAACAATTCGGAATTGCCCCTAATCGTCCCGTAGAGATCGGGGAAGCGGAGGCGGACGAATTCCAACGCAAGGAAGTCGACGGGGTTCACCTCGTTCCTTACCGGCATGAATGTCACCGACACAGCGTTGACGTACCTCAGAACATCCCGCGGCTTCGTGACGGACGGCAATATGCCCTCCACGAAGACGTTGCCGAAAAGTGTCTGGTCGAATAGCGCCACCTCGGTCCCCTGCAGCACAAGGTTCAAGCCTGCGAACAGTTTGTCCCGCAGTTTGTCCGGATCAACCGAAGGGAGATCGAACGGGATCTGAACGATTTTCTCTAGATACTCGTCGCCGTTCACTTTCAGTGAGACGGCCAAGGCGTCGGCTACGATTTTCCTGTCGAAAGCCAAAATGTAGATGACATTAGGGAAGTCCGCGAGCGCTTTGATGACCTTGAACAGTTCTCGCATCTCGTCCGGAGTCAGACGGTCGATGTCGTCCACGACGAACAGGAACCTGCGGCCCTCGGCTTTCAATGCGTTAGAGATTTCTGCCTTCAATTTCGGGATGTCGCCGGGCGGCGTCCGCCTGAAAATTTTCAGAAGGAACTCTACCGGCTTGTCCAAGTAAGGGATACCGTATCCGGCGGCCACCACCTTCCCCAGGGCCTCAGCATAGTCCGCCATCACGTAACCTATCTTCCTCAACGCCTCGGATTCGATCGACAGATTGGATTTGAACTTGACGAGGAACTGGGCAGCCAGATGTTTCCGGTCGTCGAACCACCAGGGGTTGAATTCGATCACCACCGGGGCATTGTCGCCGGCCATCGAGAGATGGTGTTTGACGAAATTGAGCAGCGTGGATTTCCCTGATCCCCACGGGCCGTGAACGGCCATGACGAGGCCGTGGGGACTCGGCGTCGTACGGATAGCCTCGGCCATCAGCTTGGCGAACGGTGCGTAGCCGTATGCATCTCGGGCCGGATCGTCCTCGGGAAGATCGGAGATAATCGGTATGAGCGCCGGATGTGCATCAGTATCGTTCGTGGTCATATTTTGTCGGTCAGGGATTGATGATATGGTATCTGCCAATTGGATAGTGCAGGCATTGAGTATGCGGGGGGGGGGGGGGGGGAATATTTAGGGGTCTCCCTGAAAAAAATGCTGGGTAGTGAAAGTCTGTTGTTAAA
>JAJYPA010000176.1:7040-14070 GCA_021795795.1 Pseudomonadota bacterium
ATTGAGTATGCGGGGGGGGGGGGGGGCGAAAGTTTGCGGTCGTCACCTGAAAAAGTTGCTGGTCAGTGAAATTCGATGCTTAAAGGACGCTATCCAATGCGCTCAGTTCCGGGGACTACGGTCAGCTTCGGCCGAACCCCGGTAGCTCGTATAGCCATCACCGAATGTCCGATTATCGCCGATACTACTCCTCCTCAAGCTGCACGGAAAGGTCAGCTTCCGCTGCCCTGCCGTCGTTGAGCCCTAGTGGTCGGCAGCAGACTGGAAGGGGACGTCCCGCTGTTTATTCGCTCATGCGCCAATGAATAAGCAGGATTCGGGATGTGGCGAAGATTGTAGCCCGCGAGCCCGGCAGCAGTAGGGTAGGCCGGGACGCGAGTACCTTTAAGCCCATATACAAAAAGACCTATCACCTAAAGATTAGGCGCTTCGGTTTACCAAGTAAGAACTCGGCCAGCCGCGACTAAAGAAAGTAACGCTGCACTGTGGGTGAGAAGCGGAATGGGCTTGCTCAGATAATCGGCCGTCATGCCTAATGAATGCAAATGGTGTGTCTGGCAGGTAATGTGACAGAAACTCCAGTGAAATCCCTCTTTGGCGAAGGTGGCCCGTAGGCGATCCAGCGATTCGGGGTCGCTCCGTCCGTAGGACGCCAGCGCAAACAGCGAACTGGCCGTCTCCGGGTTGTGTCGCGCCTCGATGATAGCCTCGTCAATGGCTTGGCGCACGCCAGGGTAGCCGAAACCCGCTTGGCAGGTTAACATTCCCGTCAAGCTTTCAACGTCCTGGTTGTGTCAATGAATCAGCGGATCGGCTACGCGCGGGTCTCTACGGAGGACCAGCATCTGGACCTGCAGCGCGACGCGCTCCAGCAAGCAGGTTGCCGCGTCGTCTATGAGGAAGCGGCAAGCGGCAGGAACAACGCGCGCTCGGAGCTTGAGCAATGCCGGAGGGCCCTGCGCAACGGCGATACGCTGGTGGTGTGGCGGCTTGATCGGCTGGGCCGAAGCCTGCCGGACCTGGTGCAGATCGTGGTCGAGCTGGAGCACTCGGGCGTCGGCCTCGAGAGCCTGACCGAGAAGATCGAAACGAACAGCACGGCGGGCAAGCTGGTTTTTCACGTCTTCACTGCCCTCGCGGAGTTCGAGCGCAGCCTGATCCGAGAGTGCACCCATGCCGGGCTCGGCGCAGCGCGTGCCCGAGGCCGCTCAGGCGGTCGCAAGCCCAAACTGGGTGGGGGGAGGCAGGCACAGGAGATCAAGGCGCTCTTGCGTGACCCCGACATCCAGGTGGCGGACGTGGCGCGACGTTACGGCGTCTCTCGAACCACGCTTTACAAGCATGTCGGCGTCATTGCCCCGCGCCACCCATGACCGTTGTTGCGCATAGCCGAGCCCAAGGAACCAAAAGAATGCTGCGTCGAAGACCACATTGAGCATCGAAAAAACCCTTTTCGCCGCCGCTGACAAGATGCGCGGCGCGATGGACGCCGGTGAATACAAGCACATCGCGCTTGGCCTGCTGTTCCTGCGTTATGTCTCCGAAGCCTTTGTGCGGCGACATGCGTTGATCGCCAAGGAATCGGTGATCCTGAAGACCGTGACGAGTACTTGTCCAAAAACACCTTCGTCGTGCCGCCCGCTGGTCCGCGCTTGCTGCCCAGTCGAAGGATGCTCGGATCATCGCGTTTCAATGGTGCAGTCAGGCTCGATGTTGCACGGTATTGAGCCTAGCCATCCAACTGAATCAAATGGAATGAATCGCCAGTGATGCTCGACCAGATGTTCACCACGGAGAACTTCCGTCGCATCTATGATGACGAGAACCGCAAGGGTGTCGACTTGGCAACCCGCTTTTTCCCGACTCTCGAACCGATCACGCTCGCTGTGCGCGACAAGGTGAAGGACATTCGTGATCTACGGAAAGTCGAAGCCACACTGACTGCTGACGATTTCGAGAAGCAGATGCTTGCGTTGAAGGCTGAACTGGTTGCCTTGAAAGCAGATAAGTCATCTGCTATCGATGACCTGATGGATGACATCAGCCAGAAGATTCTCAAGCCAAGCTTCAAGATCGACCTTTCCCAAAAGACCGGGCCGAAGGGAAAGCCGGTTTTCTGCATCGACGCGGAGCCTGAGGCCTTTTTCGTCATCAAGCAGCTCCAACGTAACATCCATCGCATCTACGGTGTTAAACAGGCTAACCGTCACGACTTGGTCTGCCAGCTTCGCGACATGCTCGGCAGCAAGTTTCCTTTCGAGCTGGTCCGCACCGACATCTCATCATTTTATGAGAGCATCGACCGCAAGCGCTTGGTCGAAAAGCTGGATCGCGACCAGTTATTG
The DNA here is from genome assembly GCA_021795795.1 of Pseudomonadota bacterium. The sequence goes on from JAJYPA010000176.1 coordinate 9,386, forward strand.
AGCCCCGCGTCAAAGAAATACATCAAGCAGGTGCTGAACTCATACTGCGTGATCTCCGGTACCACGACCGGCATTCCCCGGGGCGTTGGCATCAGCGCATATCTGGCTGAGCTGTATCTAACACCTGTGGACAAGAAGATACGGGCGATCCCCGGCTTGGTCCTATATTGCCGGTTTGTCGATGACATTGTGGCCGTGTTTGCGCGACCGCCAATTGGCAAGAACCTTGGCTCGTTCAAGGACATGATCATCGCGATCTTCGGCGACAACGGGCTTACGCACAACGCGGTCAAAACCTCTGAATTCAAGCTGGCCGACACCGATCCGAAGAAGTTTGAGTATCTGGGTTATCGCTTCCTCCTCAAACCGGGACAGTTTGAAATTAGCCCGAGCGCAGCGAAAGTGGCGAAATATCGTGCGCGGATGGATGCCGCGTTCGCGGACTATTGGCAGGAGAAGCCGGTTAACTCGAAGGGTGCATTCAGAAAGCTGGTCGGCCGCATAAAATACCTGACGGGCAATACCCGCCTTTCCAACAGCAAGTCATGCGCGGTCACCGGCATATACTTCAACAATTCGATCGTGACCGACTTGTCGAGCTTCGAACTGCTCGATAAGCGGCTTAAGACCCGCATCGCGGAACTCAAGCGGTCCAGCCTGCAAAAGCAGTTGAAAAAGCTCAAATTCACCACCGGCTTTGAGCAACGCCGGTATCATGATTTCAGTACGAGAGAGTTACAGATGATCGTGAGGGCCTGGAAACATGGCTAAGCGGCGCGTCTCGCTCACTAACAGGAAGCAAAGGTCCGTGCTGACTGACATGCTACCGTTCGAGGTGCCTCCGACATTCTCCAATCGGGGCTATTATCGCTTCTTGAGAAACAACAGCATCGAGATCGAAAAGGGCAAGGTGCGTTGGATTTGCGAGACGACCGATCTCGACCAGACGATGCGGCTACTGTTTGGAGTCGCCCCCGAGGCCGAGATCGCGACTGAGGCTGTGACCGAATGGGGCAAGCAGAAAACCCGCCGCTCCGTGCCCATCAAAAGATGCGAGATGGCGACCATACCTTTCAATTTCCGTGTTGCTCATAATCTTGATGGACGCACACTGAGCGTCGTACATCCGCGCAATCAGGTTGACGTGGCGAGCTTCTACGCAACGCACAGCGCGCTGATCATATACCACACGTCTGTCAGCGAGTTTTCGATACGCCGACCGGTGTCGGTGTCGCGCTACGCTTACTTCAAGGACAAGCTCCATGAAGAGCGCATGGACGCCGTTGCAGGGGTGGAGGAGGAAGACCGGGAGTACGAGCAGCTCGGCTCCTATTTCGTCTACCGGAAATACCGGAACATCCATCGCTTTTTTGAATCGTATAAATATCACCGCAGCGAGAAGAAATACGATGCGATGGTGCAGCTCGATGTGAGCAAGTGCTTTGATAGCATCTACACTCACTCGATGCCCTGGGCCGTCCTAGGCAAGAATCAGACAAAATTCAATCTGGAAGTATCGAAGGCTACCTTCGGGGGGCGGTTTGATGCCCTTATGCAAAACCTGAATCATAAAGAGACCAACGGCATCGTTATAGGTCCGGAGTTTTCTCGGATCTTCGCTGAAATCATTTTGCAGTCGGTCGATGCTGAACTGATCAAACAATTGACCGAAGTAAATCTGACCCACAAGGTCGATTATGAAATTTTCCGGTATGTTGATGACTTCTTCGTTTTTTACAACGAGGAGTCCACGCAGTTAAAGATAATCGAGACGCTCCAGGAGATTCTCAAGTCCAAAAAGCTAAGCCTCAACACGGCAAAGATCAAGCATTATCAAAAGCCGATCATCACTGAAATTACGATGGCCAAAGAGCGCATCTCTAACCTTCTGAACAACGAGATCGATCCGGTGTGCGAGGATGAGTCGTTGGCCGATTTCTCCAAGCCGCCCAAGCAGAACCTGGTCTGCGCCATAAACGCGAACCGTCTGATCATCCGGTACAAGTCCGCCATCAAGGAGGCAGGCGTCACCTATGGTGATCTGCTTAATTACACCTTCGCCATAGCCGAGAATAAGATCGAGAAGCTCTTCAAAGCCTATGTTGCGAGCGACAAGTCAGATCGTGATCGTAAGCGCCTCTCCAATGCCATGCTCGCGATCATAGAGTTTGCTTTTTTTGCGTACTCGGCGAGCCCGAAGGTCAATCACACAATCCGCCTCTGCCGGCTGATTGCGAGCTCCGTGGACTTCCTGCATGCGCAGGGCCTGCCATTCGAGGTGAAACACCTGCTGTTTAAGTACGTCCACGACAACGTGATGCAGCAGCTCGAAAAGAATACGATGAGCGCTCATCGCGAGGTCGAGAGCCTCTATCTGCTCATTTCCCTATTGCAGATCGGTCGGGAATATTGGTTGCCGGTTTTCGTCCTTCTCCGTCATTTCTTGATCGAGGAGGATAAAGTCACAGGTGATTATGTTCGCCCGGTGGGCTTCATGAGCCACTTTTCGATCACGACCCTTCTGTCCTACATAAAAGACAAGGTTCGCTATACGAAGTTGAAGGCCTTCGTGGAGGCCCACATCATCGCAAAACTCGAATATATGAAGCCCCACTGCCCGAATGACGCCGAGACGCTGATCTTGCTGCTCGATCTCGTGGTTTGTCCTTACATCAGCTCCGCCACAAAGGACAGCATAGGGCAGATTTTTGGCTTGGATGCAGCTGGCCTCTCGTCTGTTCAGTCCTCCAACGATCAATGGTTTACCGCCTGGGGAGATAAATTCAATCTCGGGAAAGAGCTGGACGCGAAGCGCAGCCGCGAGGTATATTAACTTCGGCGCTCCGCTTTACCCTTAATGGCTGTTGGCAGCCCACACACAAGCGCCCACTCTTCCCCTATATCAATTGGGGGTTGGGTAATTAGACGGTAGGAGCGGGCCGTCTTATTCATTCGTCGTGATCGCGTCCGGTTGTGCCTACGCTTTCTCGTCTTTCGATCCATTGGCATCGCCTTCTAGGCAGCCTGAATTTTCTTTTCCCAGACCCCAGAGAACGGTGCGAAAGTGAAATGTACGCCGTCCAGACCGTCCCAGAGCAAGAACTTCAGACGGTCACCGCTTACCTTGCGCCCGTGGTGAGCCTGTCGCCATGCTCACCTTGGTGCTCACGAGTATATTGAGCATAGACGAGTTTCGTGCGGAGGAGTCCTGATATTGGCTGTCGGAGCCGTATGCACAACAGGCTTCAAACCGCGCTCAGTGGTGCAGTCGTCTTCTCAAAATGACAAAGTGTCCAGAAACGCAAGTATTCAGAAAACGACGTCATCTGAACAAATAAGATACCCTTGAAATCACATCAATGATCCCCATATCCATATCTCACAACTGTGTTGAGAGGTGTCAAATGGGTATGATGAGTCCAGTGTTTCGCGAGATAAACTACAACCGTATCAAGATCTTGAAGGAGAGAAATTTAAGTGACTCAACTGTCGCTGGGATTGTGAGTGATGAAACTGGTGAGGAAGTATCCCCACAAGACATCACGAGTTATTTGAAGATGAACGCGTTAGCTTCTGATCAAATGCTGGTTTCAAAAGAGACCATGCGGGTGGTAACGAGCAGCGCGGAAGAAGACGGCGAACCTCAACCAGTATGAGAATGGACTTCAAGTCCGCCTTCACAGCGGGCTTGACTGGACAGGGCGACAGCTGGATATCATGTCACTATCCATCCAGCCCATGTCGCAGAAATGCTTCTTCGCGGACATTCACTTGGTAACCTCACTTGGCGCATAAAGTTAATATTGCAGACATTCAGCAGCGGAAATTAAATGACATCATTTGAGTAGTAACAAGCTATTCACGTTTCATCTTCTCACAGGCATAACATTCGTCACCAGCATCAGTAATTGCGTCTTTGATGGCATCCATTAGTTCTTCACGCTTGCAAGATATTTCGCCGTTTTTTATTTTATTTGTGGCTATTGCGTAGACGCTCCCCTCAGCATCGGTATCGTCTAGACTGAGAAATGTACCGGGATGGTATTCGCATTCTTCAATCGCGCCAGCTTGGACTGCGATTGCCTGTGCATAAGTATATAAGCCTTCCAATCTAGCAAGTTCCTCTTTCTGCCTACCCATAGTTGACCTCTTAAAAAATTAGCGAAGGCTTATTCATGGCATAAAACGCAAGTTGCAGTCGTTGCACGACATTAAGTCGACTGCACTGACTGTGCAGCGTAGCATTCAAAACTACAGTACAACGTCCCATAACACCACCGGTCATAAATGTTTGTCACTCGCCTATAATAGTCGTCCTCTGGCCGCATTGGAAGGGCCGCTTCCGCTGCCCAGCCGCCGTTCGGATTCGCGGATTGAATGAATGATAGGCAGCAGCCGACAAAGGAATCTGACTCCCGTGGCCAGGCTACCTGTTCGACCCTGTTTTCCACAACACGGCCTATGTTGAGAATAACCCTGGTCTACCAGTTCTTGCACGCGACAGGCGTTTCTCCCACCCCCCTCGCAATCTCTGGTCAACCTCATTTTGCATATAGCCTTTTTTTAAGCGTCGTTCCATTTCTCGAATCAGTGCCGCCGTCAACCCAGTCTCACCGCTGGCTTTGCTTGATCGGTATGCCCGCCCTAAAGGCTCGATCAACCCAGAGTCAGAGAGTGTGCCCAGG
>JAJYPA010000177.1 GCA_021795795.1 Pseudomonadota bacterium
TACATCCTGATAGCGTGTACCAGCGTTCGAACGGAGCTATCGAGATGTATTCGATGCTCGCGGATGAGGGTCATGCGCTCTTTGAATACTGCGGGTATTTGATTGATATCTTGAAGCGGTATCCGCATATCCATCTTAATTTATCGACGTCCTGGGTGCGTGTGCTGCGCTCAGTCGATAAGGCCAAGGGGTATCTGCCTCCTGCGCTGGCCGATAAGGTCCTGGGTGCCGTCTGGCATCCTGGTGAGCCAGCTTCCTGGGCGAGCCTATCTCGTTATGAGCAAATTATTCGATTTGTGCGGCGCTATCATCTGACCCGATGGGTCGCGATTGATGATGACGCTAAGGGGTGGCCATCTAACCAGTCTCACCGCCTTGTTCGCACCAATCGGCATACGGGGTTGAGTGATCCCTCTGTGCGGGATGACCTGGATAAAAAACTGGACGCGATTATGAAAATCAAAATTCGCGCTGATCCGCGTTTCGATATCCGTTTTCGACTTAATTTTGGCGTGGATATCGTTCGCGCCGGCACGCCTCTCGTGAGTTATAACCCAGGGCATATTATTCGTAATTGCGTCGTGGTGGACAAGTTGCCGCTTAATCCTTTTTTGAAGGGAGCTAACAATCTGTTCGATCTGGAAGCGTGGATCAGGGCTAACGTGTATCCGCTGGATGACGTCGCCAGGGCACACCTCGATGAAACGATTGCTGGTTTTCTGCCTATAACCCCGGATTTTGCTATCGGTTATTAGTGTCTCGATGACGAGGTGATCATGATGGATGAATGTCTGGTTAGAGTGTTGGCAATGTCAGTATTCGCGGGTGAGTGGGATCTGATTTCCAGGGGGCAGGCAAAAACTATCGCGACAGATTTTTTGAACGCGGGTGAAATGAGGCTCGATTTTTCTGGAGTAGATGATATCGGTCGAGCGTTTGCGGACGAATTATTCAGAGTCTGGTTAAGGGAGCATCCCGAAGTCCGGTTTGTTGTGATTAACGCATCTATATATGTTAAGAAAATGATTTCTCATGTTATATATAGGAAGGATTTGCCACAAGCTGATAGCAATCAGCTCGTTCTTTAGCATTTTTTAAATATCAGCCCATCCATCATTATGAAAATACAACAGATTTTCCAATCCGGCACACAAGATGCACATTCGAATCACCTGAAACTTATAGAGGCTGATTGTCAATACATCGTTGAAGGTATGAATATTTCGGCCCCTGCAGGGGTTTACCATCCACACGAGCAATCTTCCAGCTTATTACTGCTTTCTGTCTTATTTGATCTGCAAATTACCCATAAAAATGTCATTGAAATCGGTTCTGGTTCGGGCGTTATTAGTTTGTGGATGGCAAAAAATGGTAATCAAGTGGTCGCCACCGATATACAGGAGGCTTCGTGTGCTGCAACTCGTCAAAATGCATTGAGTAATGGCATCCTATTGGAAAGCGTACGCCAGGGAGATATGTGGGATGCGGTGGAAGCCCATGAGAGTTTTGATATTGCCATTTGCAATTTACCGCTAAAAGATAAACAGGTTGATGAACCCGGAGAAAAGCAATTATGTGATCCAGGAGGCATATTGTTATCTAAGTTCTTAACTGGATTGGCTGAACACTTAAAGCCCAGTGGAATGGCGATATTTACCTGGGCAAATTTTTCATCACCTATCCCGAGTCGTTGGAAATCGGCGGTTAAAATATTAAAAAGTAAACACTATGACGAAAATACGATTTTCAATGTGTGTCAACTGTTATTGTAGGGCGATAGTGTTAGGATTAAACAAATGGTGTACAGTTTGGTATTTTTAAATAACAAAAACAAAGCTCCATGAGGAGGGTATCGGAAATTTTGTGTGCAAGGCATAACATGACGATCTTTAAAAGGAACATGTATGCCACGCAAAATCAAGAACCCATTGCCGGACGATTCCCATATTCCGGATATTCCCAAAGAATTGCTTGATCGATTTGTTACCGGGCCGATGACCGCTGGCGATGTCGAGGCGGTTATGCGCAAGCTCAAGAAGGCCGTAATAGAGCGCGCCCTGGGTGCCGAATTGAGCCACCACCTTGGTTATTCTGCCGGCGAGGCGAAACCGGAAGGTGCCACCAACCATCGCAACGGCAATAGTGGTAAAACGGTTCTTACCGATGACGGGCCACTTCGTATCGACATCCCGCGCGACCGCAATGGTGCATTTGAGCCGAAACTGATCGGCAAGCACGAGCGGCGTTTCACCGGTTTCGACGACAAGATCATCGCCCTGTATTCCCGAGGTATGACGGTGCGCGAGATTCAGGCTTTTCTGTTGGAAATGTATGCCACCGAGGTTAGCCCCGACTTCATCAGCAGTGTGACCGATGCGGTCATGGGCGAAGTGACGGCCTAGCAGGCGCGACCGCTGGAGGTGATGTATCCGGTCGTGTTTTTCGACGCCCTGCGCGTGAAGATCCGCGAGGATGCGGTGGTGCGCAACAAGGCTGTGATATCCCCGGCAACTTCGAGCACCACGAACCCGTCCTCGGCTTGCCAGGCGAATCGCTGCCCAGCCACCCGCTTCAAATAGATCAATCGTGGCGAGTACAGCCTACTAGCTCATGCCCGTCATCGAGACAATTTGCATGATCTTTATGGCCTTTATTATACAATCGAACAATTTGCTTGCGTCGTCCATGCAGATGTTCAAACGTTTGTCTTCATGCTTTCTATTATTCTATCCCATTTCAAGCACAAAAAATCAGATAAGTTCATGTTTCATCGGCCTTATCTATATGGAATCCATCTTAGAATCTAGCGCTTATTGTTGCTTTTTTTTCGCCTAAGTTGCTCCGATTCTCGCGCAGATTTAAATTGATCTAATCCAATCAGAGTAAGTAGTGGGTGTATCTGGCGAAGTGTTTCAATCAAGGCCGGAAAGTCGCGCGCAACCAACGTTGCAATGTCGGAATTTATCCCCATTATTTGAATATAAAACTTGGGCTTGTTTTTGTCGTTAGTTTCATAGACTTGAACAAAGGCACCGTCGCTGTCGTCCTCATAACTTGAAATTTCCTTATGATAGTTCGCTTTGGCAATGCTTTCCTCGACGCCATCTATGTCCTGAAAAACCGTTGGATCGTCAACTTCGATAAAGAATTGTTTTGTTTTAACCCATTCGAAACTTTTCATATTTTTCCTTGAGGCTACGTTGGTTGCGTAGGTTGAGTCCGTAAACTGCTGTAAATAATTGGGTGGGCAGCCACCTCTTCGGTTTGGTAAATTGACGGTTCTGAGACGTTAATTAATCAAAGGAAGAATGAAGCGATGGCTGGATATGATATTAACGTAGAACAGGAATTGTTGCCAGGGTTGTTGAGCGGGCAAGACGGGCTGGCGAAGCTGGTGGAAGCGTTGCTCAATCAGGTTCTGGAGGCACAGGTGATAGAGGCGCTGGGAGCTGATCGGCACGAGCGGTCGGAAGAACGGCAAGGATACCGGAACGGCTATCGCCCGCGTACGCTGTATACCCGAGTTGGGCCGGTGACGCTGCAAGTACCGCAAACCCAGGATGGCAGTTTTTCTTTTCGACGGAGATATTAAAGCGCTACCAGCGCAGCGAGCAGGCATTCGTGCTGGCGCTGATGGAAATGGTGGTGCAAGGGGTATCGACCGCAAGAATCGCCTTAACGTAGCGATTTCCAGAGCCAAATGTCTGGCGATATTCATCGCCAATCCTGCTTTGATGGCTATCCGTTGTTCCAATCCAGAAGAAATGGCGATGGTAAATACCTTATGCTGGATTCAGGAAGTGGGAAAACAATGAACCTTAATTTTTTATTTATTAAAATAAAAAAATATATAATTTATTTAGCGGCGATTTTTCACAAAACGCGCTTTTCTGGGTCGGCAATCTGCCTCCATTGTCCCGTCTGCATTCCATGCTGTTCAATCGACCGTAGATGAGGATGAGGGTGTGTTTGGCAGCTCATCAATAGACAGGCGTCCAGTTTCAAACGCAATACGTCTTTAATTTTACGCATAGTGTTCCTCGGTACGGGCACGCGTCTCCAGATAAAAGGCTGGAAGCATACGCGTTCAGTTGCTCTACGCGTAACATCATTTCCATGAAGTACGACGTCATTCCGGTATCGTGACCACCGATTCCGGAAACCCTGCAAAATCGGTCACGATAGACCGGAATGGCTGGGCACGATGCGCCGGAATACCCATATATAGAATGTGATCTTAAAAACCACAATCACATTACGAGATATTCGGCGCATGAATTAACGCCATCCATTTGTCAAAGTCGGGTCATTGCCTTTATTGTTTAGCGCATCAAATGCCATTTTGTTTTTCATTACGGGCTCCCGGCCCTCAATACTGCTTATGTTGCGGCCACCCCCTTTTCCGCTGGCTGCTGAATAGTAGGTTTGCGATCTGTCCGTACAATGCCCTAGGACTTTTGCCACCGATTCTGTAGCGAAACCGCCAGCTTTTAGATCGGCAGACATTTGATGTCGGAATGAGTAGGCTGAACTTTTGGTAAGCTTGGTGTCTTTGGCAAGTAGGGAAACCGCGTCACCGATAGCTTTTGCTTTGGCAATTACAGTAAAGCTCCCACCTCCTGTTATGCACAGGTCGCGGATATGTTCAAATGCAAGACTGTCTTCAGACATAACGAATGAACGAGTAGGTGAGCCGAATTTGCCATCATGGGTCTTTGCTCCAGAAATTGTTACTTTTAATTCCTCATTATATATTTCAAATACGACTCCCTTTTCAATTTCGGCAGGGCGGCATCCGGTTAGGGATAAGGTAGCGACCGCATCAGCATATTTGCTTTTTTTCTCAATTGCCCTCGTAAATATTTTATTGCGCCAATCCGGGGGTAAACGTTTTATCGTTTTACGCTTACTGTTATTTTTTATGACCAAACCCTGCTTTTTAATGTAAGCTTCTTTTTCTGCCCATAAGCTTTTAACTCCCAACTCTTTATTTTGATGTTTTTGGTCCGGCGGGTAATCCGCAAGCATAAGATTTACAGTGCGAATTTCCTCAATGGTATCGAACCAATCGACGTCGTTTACTTTCTGTTGTCGATCTGCATCTCGTAATAATTGGACTAAAAATCTAGACCAGCCGTAAATCCATGCAGCGCGATATTTGTAAAAGCTATTTTTGGTTTTAGCGTGCTCAATTGGTGTCTTGTTAGCGTCGACTAGGCGATCGAAAATTTTACTATAGTCAGTCCGTGTATTATCTGATTTGTAATTATCCAGGTTTTTAATTGTATTCCTGGCTTGCCGGATAATCTCAAATGCTTGCTGTTTTTCTGCCATTATTGATAGCTCGCTGTTTAGATCTAAGGCATGGGGGACGGCTAACGCCTTTGATTTTGGATTGCGCATTTTCTATCGAAAATACTCCATCAAAAATCCACCCCCACCACATTATTTCGAGTGTAATACTTCACTCGGAATAATGTCAAATTTCAAAATAAATTTAGCAGTCTGTTCATTTTTTTGCCGGCAAATTAAGTGGAGTTTAGATGTCTTGAAATTCAATAATGCTTAGGATTCTGTATGTTTCAGATTGGTTGTCTTTTGTCGGCGAATGAAGTTCGACAAGAAGCAATCTTTTAGGCTTTGAGCATGGCATACTTATAGTGGGCCCCGCCGTCAAGCCATTATTTCGTCGAGTTTAATAGGGTAACCCATCCAATGCAGCGGATCGGCGCTGCCCCGTTTCTGGTTCAGCTTTTTCTGCTTCATTCGTGTTGCTCCGTGGATATTTGTCCACGATTAACGCACCGCCACCGGTTCCTGTTTCATACACCCGGTCCGGGGTTTGGTAACCCAGCGATTGGTGTGACCGTTCCGAGTTGTAGTACACGAAATATTCCGGGTCGTTCGGAACGCTCGATTTTTTTAAATCCATGCGAAAGTATAAGTTTAGAGGAGCCGGATTACACCACTCTCAATAGCGATCTTGCCTGAACGACTGAGCCTCGCCAACTCGGATTCAAGCTCCTTGTGCACGCTACGTCCAAGACGTTGGTATCCTTTAGCCTTGGCGAACTGGCGCAAGAAATCATCCAGTGGTGCGATTCCACCCAAGCTGCCAAGAAGTGATTCAACTTGCCCGTGATCAAAGTCGGCAGGGTTGTCAGCAAAGCGCGCCAAATCCCTTTGGTCACGTCCACCAGCCATTGAGTCTGGTCCGTCGGATACTAGAGCTTCATGTTCCTGAACCTCTTCGAGGTTAATCCCTTGGGCTATCAGGTCATCCAGCTCAAGAATGAGCGGCATGTCGGACACGGGCTGTTCATCCGTATTTGCCTCTGGCGGTATATCTAGCTCTGCCAGGCGTGCAAACACTGGCCTCATGGATAGCTCTCTGTCACGGTAGAAGGCGCTCCCTCGGATGCGAACGAACTGCCAACCCAACCTCTCAAGGATAGCTTGGCGATCCATATCTTCCGCTAGTTTTTCCATCTGGTGATAACGGTCTCCATCGCATTCCACAGCTAGACGTTTACCACCACCTTCAACAACCATATCGATCCTGAAATAGCCTGCCTGCCATTGCGTCTTGACCCTAAATCCAGCGTCGGTCAGGCGCTTTAGCACTTCTCGCTCGAACGGCGATTCGGTTTTTCCCTCTTCCTGATTGAAGGCGCGAAGCGATGCCAGTGGATCTTTGACGTGTTGGAGCAGCTTGAATCTGAGGTCAGTGATCTTGAGGTGTAGCGCAGGGTCGAAGGAGTGTACGACCCAGAGCTGATCACGGGCTCGGCTCACTGCCACGTTGTACCTCTTTTTGATTAGCTCAAATGCTCCTTCGCCCACGGTCCGCAACGTTCCTTCGTCGGACGAACTATCAACCATTGAGAGGAAGATGATGTCGCGCTCGTCGCCCTGAAACTCGCCAGAGATGCCAGCCTGAATGCGGCGTTTTTCGATTTCTACGCCTTCCACTTCTTTATGCAGCATGGACTGGATAAGCACCGCTTGGTTGTCGCCAAGCATAGAGATAACGCCAATGGACTTGCCCGCATACATAGGATGCCGAATCATCGCTTTGATGGTGGCAATAATCCGTTCTGCTTCAGCCTTGTTGGTGTCGCCTTCCCGTATGCCGTCAACGTGGCAGGCCACACACGGGGGCTTGATGTTCGTCGAGTTGGATTCACGTAAAGGAAGAATCTTTCCTTCATAGGAAAGATGGTTGCTGAAAGCGATGATCTCTGGGACGCAACGAAAATGCTCGACAAGACGTACAGCATCCCCGAACGATTGCCGTCCGATGTCATAGATTGAGGACATATTGTCGAACAGGTGTGAGTTCGGAATGTCCTGAAGCATAGATTTTCGGAGGTTTTCCAAAATAGTCTGCCCCTTGCCAACGCCCAGCGGAGTTACCTGCTCGTGGTCGCCGACGATGACCACTTGCTTGCCCATATAGAGCGGAATCAGCGCATTGAGGTCGGCCTGACTCGCCTCGTCAATGATGACCACATCGAATCGTGTTGTCCGTGGGTCGAAGCTTTCCGCCATAATCGAAATCGGCATAATCCAGACCGGCACGGCATCCGTACACTTCTTCATCAGCTTACGCGCTTCGGACTGAAGGGTTTGACGCCTATCAACCTGTTTGGTCGAGAGGAGGCGCTTCGTCGTGTCGAGCCAGCCCACCAATGCCTGTCGGATCGTGTGATTACCCTGAAGCCGCTCAAGTTGTTTTCCCCAAGCCTTGGCGTCGATAAGCCACTGGGTTATCTGACGCAGCGTGCCTCTTGTTTTCTCGATTTCTAGTTGTAGCTCCTGTGCGTCGAGCTTGTCTCGTTCGGCGAGCGTGTCGTGCAACTGACGCCATGCCCAAGCCGAAATAAAATCTCCCGGCACTTGCCCATGATGATGCGGCGGTACTCGATGAATGATGTGCTCTGCCCAGCCTGGAGCAACCAATAGTAGCTTCTTGGCTAACGCATCACGCTCAGCACCCAGCGGTTTCACGGTATGAAGCCGCCTAACGTATTCCAGCGCTGCCGAATACCCTTCCGCATTGCGTGAACGGACTGCGGCGCTGATTCGGCCAATGCAACCCCGGTCTGGAGAAGTTGGATCGACTTGAGTTGATAGATTCGTAAGCCGATCAAACCCAGCGTCACACTCCTTGAGTTTCCGCCGCCCCGCTTCAGCGGCCAACAGGGGAGGAACCACGGATGAGGCGAGGCGTTCAATCAACAGATATTCAGAGACTTGACTTGCTTCACGTGGTAGAGAGGCAAGCAGATCATCAAGTTTCAATCCTTCTGCCTTGAGTTTAGCTCCGAGTGGTTCCCATATCGTCGAATACCAAGCGAGGCAACGACGAATCTCTGGGATCAAAGCACGGCAAGCGAGTTCTGGTGCCGCCCCCATCGTCTTGAATAAGGAGTTAATGTGCTGTCCGATCAGCGTGTTCCACAGATCTTCAAGTTCAAGGCGCATGGATTCCAACTCGGCGAGGTGTCCAATCGCCTCGAAATGTGTGAGGTGATTTGGCTGGCCTGCCGTGACTGAAACCGTATTGATGAACTGACGCCACTCGGATCGAGTGGCGAGCTGTAGGAATCCGAGTTTCCCGCCAGCGTCGATATGCTTGCAAATCTCGATGGTGATTTGCCGTTGCTTGTGAATCGGCAGGGTCTCTGAGAGCCGTGGACGATGATGAAGCACCAGCGCATGTTTTGAGTTAGCTTCGGACGCTTTCTCGATGTTGGTGATCAGTCGTTCCCATACTTCCATTTCAGTGCCACCATGAATACCAGCAACTATGGCGTAGGGTCGCCATGATTGACGCCGCATATCGTCCGAGAACTCGGCCTCAAGTGTATTGGCGAGCGCTCCAATGGCATCGCTACCGTTGCCGCCGGATTGCCATTTATCTGAACCCACCGTTAGATCACAGGTCAGCAGATGTTGATACTCCGAAACCATGACCTGAAACTGTCGCTCGGAAGGCAGCTCTGCCATTTCTGGCAAGGGGTGCCGCGCATCCTGTTCTTCTTCTGCCGAATACGATGTGCCAAGGGCATAGAGCCGCACCAGTTCTTGCTCGGTGAGGCTTGGGTTGGCACCCAGTTTGACTGGGGCGGGAATCCATCCATGCGCATCACGATGGATCGCAACGAATCGGGCCGCATCGGAGGGCGAGAAATGCCTGTCGCCAACAACAATCTCACGATATTCGTTCTCAAGCGCCTCTCGGAGCTTATGGTTTAGTTCTTTGGATTGACGAAGCAGTTTCTTCCGTTCATCTTCAAACTGAGTGGCTTTATGCAACAAGGTGTCGCCGGTATCGCTTGTCAGCCGCTCGGTAATAGAACCGATTGAAGACTCAAGCTGCCGCCTCGCATCATTGTCGCTACCCAGTACTGATACGCACAACGGTTGAAGCACTTCTGGAACTTTATCTCGCAACACCCTCAGAGCTTTTGCGGTCTGAGCAGTGACCAGAATTGATTTGCCTTGTGCCAACAGGTGGCCGATCAGATTGCCGATGGTGTGGGTCTTGCCAGTCCCTGGCGGGCCCTGAACAATTACCGATCCACTGTGATTCAGACGCCGAATAATCTGGAGTTGCGCATCATTGGCTTCCTTGGCGAGGAGAATATCGTCATCACTAAAAACGGTTGGCGTGACGCCAGTGGATTGCCCGCTATCGCTTCCAGAGTTGCCCAGTCCTTCGCATAGCCCAGAGCCTTCCCACGAATCCATCGTCCCAGTTATTTGTGCGAGTGATGACGGGAATACGCTCTGTTGGTCAATGTCGTCGATAATCGCATCCACGGCATTCGCAATACCCGCAATTCGCTTCCGTAGCAGGAGGACCGGATCACGCCATAATCGAGGCGTTGCAGAGGCGGTCTCCGCTGCTGGTTTATCCAGATATTCGCCACGGAGAGGCGAGACTGTCTGGATAAACGCTTTCAGGAAGGCTTCCGTATCCTCCCACCCTAACGGATGATACCCAGAGGTTTCAAGCTCGTTCTTACGGTTTCTGAGTGCGGCTGAAGCAATGTCCTGGAGGTCAGCAAACAAGCTGCCATACAACTCGGCTTCGCGGTCGGTCTCGTGGATCGTGAACTCGGGGATGTTGGGATCAAACCGCAGTTCAACGCGCTTCAGTAAAACGGGATGTTCAATGACGATCTCCCCATCAATCCCAGATGTTGTCTGCCAAGAGAAATGACCATCCGCCACCAGCAACTCAAGCTGCTCTCCATCTTTTTCAATAGTGGAGTGAATGTCGTAGAAAATCTCAAAAAATCGCATTGCCTTACGAGCAGCAAGCTCTGGTATGACCCATGCGTTCCGTAGTTCAATCCAGTCGGCGTAGTCCAAAACACGTTGTTCATCATTATCGAATATAATAGTGATGGTTTCATCTTCATCGTTGGTGGCGTTCTGGCTCTCGGCATACGCCGCCGATTTAGACGGGTCATCCCAGTTCGGCAGCAACCATGAGGCAATCGTACCAGGCGGGGCGGGGCAGCGAGTGATTGCGGGTCGTCTAATGCGAAGCAATGTATCTGGAATACCTTGCGAATTCTCCACGCGCACAGGCCGAAACAGTTGCATGGAGGGGTGACTCGGCATATCCGCCAGTCTTACAACTTTTGGTTGTTCGCCAAGATTTCTGACGGGCCTAAATCTGAGTTGATTTGCCTCTTTCAAAAAATGATAAAGCTGACGAACCTTACTCTTGATTACATTGCTCACCCCTACGCTCCCATAGTTTTTTGCCAGTATATGCGTTAATACCAAAGGAGTGGGATTGGCTGTCAATAAACATCTAGTTTTTGCCATGAAACAGTGCGTTATTCTAAAAAAAAAGTTAAAAAACAGTTTTCTAATATTAAGTTAATAAGCTTTTACACCCTGCTGAATTTTTTATAAAAGTGAAAATTTTGCGCGCGGTTTGACATGGTAGTGTTTAGGCTGTCAATCTGCGCTTAGTTATTTTTATGATTCAGCGCGGATTTTCCATCGATAAATTTCAAGAATGTGCATTGCCATTTATAGCAACTCGATACTGAGCAATCAAACTTCTGCCTTCAAGAAAAATATATTGTTGGTGTAAATGTTGGTACATTACGCTAACTTATTTTTTATATAAATAAATACAATTAGTTGAATTGAAGTTCGAGTGAGCCCATCACCACCAAGACACCGTTTTTTCAGTTAAAAGCGAAGGCTGTCCAGGTTTTTCGTGAACTTCTCTGAAAATATTTTCAAGGGAGAGGCGACCTTTGCAAGTTCGTTAATGGGTAAGATCTGGCAGGGCATTGCCATAACCGTTGCTGGCGTTAACCATCCAGGAGGTTGCGGCCATGGCAAGCATTTCACGGTCGCCACGACTGTCTCCGTAGGCATAATGTAGCGGGAAGTTGCCCAGAAGTTCACGCAATCGTTTTTCTTTGGTGGCGCCATAGCAGTTTCCCCCCTGTAACATGCCGGTGGCTACGCCGTGTTCATCAAATTCCAGCTTTGAACCCAATACGTGAGTAAATCCTGCGTTGAGCGCCCAGGGAAGGGTATAAACTGTGAGGGACGCTGTGACGAGGACGCACGTGTGTCCCAGAGCCAGATGCTGACGTAAGCGTTGCCACATGGCTGGGCGTAATAAAGCGGGTATGTTTTTTAGGGCAAACTGTTGGCCTTCCGTCTGCAATCGTTCCTGGGGCATCCCTCCCAATGTACGGCGCAATAATCGTTCTTTCGCGCGCTCATTGGTTAGCAAGCGGGCGGCATAAGCTGCGAGCCACGGCGATTCCACAGCAAGCGCCGTCATCAAACGTGGTGTGCCTAACAGTTGGCGCAAAAACGGGAGCAAGCTGTCGCTTCTGGTCATCGTGCCATCGAAGTCGAACGCGGCCCACGTCTTCTGGGCTGTGTCAGGTGCATTGCCGGAACCGGATTTCATAGTTTGAGCCGTTTAAAGATTTGTTCGGGTATGTTGCGGATCACCAGCATGATCCACCGCCAGAACCACGGTAAATATACTGCATTACGCCGTGCGCGCATCGCTTGCACGATGCCCAGAGCAATCTGTTCCGGGGTGGCCCACAACAATCCCTTTTTTTCGAATCCGGCTGTCATGGGAGTGTCGACGAATCCCGGCTTGATGGTCAGGACATGGATGCCGGATGACGCGAGCCGGTTACGCAATCCTTGTAAAAACAGGTCCAACATCCCTTTTGCCGCACCGTAGACATAATTACTTTGCCGCCCGCGGTCACCCGCGACCGATCCGATGGCAACAATCATGCCATAGCCCTGCGCTTGCAAGCGGTTGGCGGCTTCTGTTGCCAAAGCGATGGCACTGAGTGCGTTAGTATGTATTTGCGCCATCGTAAGCGCCACCGATTGTTCGCATTCGGCCTGATTGGGTAACGTGCCGTGCGCAATGACTACGGTATCGATGCCGCCCATTGCAGCCGCAGCAGTTATAAAAAGCTGGGCTTGAGCGTCGATATCATCGAGGTCGGAGCTCATCCCGGCTATATGTTGACCCGGTGCAGCGCGTACGCGAAGATCGTCAAGCAATGCCTGTAATTTTGCCGAATTGCGACCCACTGCGTAGAGATTGCAGCCCTGTTGGACTAACAGACGGGCCGTGGCCTGTGCGATGGCTGAAGTGGCGCCGAATATCAGCACGCTATGCATATCATTCATGTGTGACGCGCCTCCAGAAATCAGAAGAAAATGCGGGATCTATCCACTGAGAAAATTGCGCCCACTGTGGAAATGCGCTTTTGAATAATTCGGCAGGCATGCGTGCATCCTTGGCTGGATAGAGGGCGCCATGCGCATCGCGAACTACCGCATCCAGCTCACGGAACAGGCGCAGGGTGGTTTCGCCGCGATTTGGAAAATCGAGCGCCAGGGTTGCGCCGGGCCGGGGGAAAGACATTAAACCGATATTGGCACACTGGCCAAAGGTTTTGAGTACCGCCAGAAAGGAACCTTGTCCGCTGCGGGCTATCGTTTCAAGTAGTGCGATCATTCCTTCCCGCATCGTTGCGGGCGGCAAAACGCATTGGTATTGATAGAATCCGGCTCGGCCATAGATACGATTCCAGTGACTGATGGCATCCAGTGGATAAAAATAGG
The DNA here is from genome assembly GCA_021795795.1 of Pseudomonadota bacterium. Next base: position 13,156 of record JAJYPA010000177.1, read on the forward strand.
GTACGTAATGCGACAGGCTGCGGCCGCTTTTGGCTTTATGCCAATAAAGCGTATTGAATGCCCGGAGACTCAAAGGATTAACCAGCGATACCGGAGGACTGAAAGGAACATTCCGGTTTCGTTCGCGCCAATCAGGCAAACTGTCTTGCGGCGCTGCGTGGCGCCCGGCCATAAATACGCCGCGGCCTTGTTGTTTGCCGCGCGCCAAACAATCGATCCAGGCCACGGTGTAGGGCCATCGTGTCTCGGAATGCGCATTGAGTGCCCAGAACTCATCCAGATTGGCAAAACGGGTGGTTTCAACTTCCATGTAAGCATTGGCAATGGGAATGAGTTGAATTTCAGCCCAAGTAATCAACCCGGTCAAGCCCAGGCCGCCAACGGTGGCTCGAAATAGTTCCGGCTGAATGTCCGGGCTGCATACCAGGCGCTCTCCCGAACTGCGCAATAGTTCAAGACGCAATACATGATGGCCGAAACTGCCTGCGACGTGATGATTCTTGCCGTGGACATCATTGGCGATACCACCACCCAGGGTAACGTCGCGCGTACCTGGGGTTACTGCAAGAAACCAGCCTTGCGGAACAGTCAGTGCCAAAATTTCGCGCAGACTTACGCCGGCTTCGCAACGCAACACTCCCTTGGCGCGGTCGAAGCTGATGAAACGGTGCAAACCGGCGGTATGCAATAGCGTGCCGCCGTGATTTAAACACACATCGCCATAACTGCGCCCGCGGCCGTGGGCGAGCAGACCCACACGCGTGACGTCCAGAGGCAAATTCGAAAAACGGTCATTTAATCGCAGCACATGGGCAGCACGGCTATGTCCCACTCCCCCCCAAGCTTTCAGCACGCTCATGCGGACGCCTCATGGCGGACTAATCCTAACGCCGCGATTCCCAAGCCTACAGC
>JAJYPA010000178.1 GCA_021795795.1 Pseudomonadota bacterium
GTGACCACGCGTCCCAATCGCTGGTTGTAATGGGGGAACGTGGCTGCGGTGCCGACCAGGCTGGGTATCCGCTTGCCGTTGGGCAGCCGGCCTTCCGTACGGCCACCAGCGCGGTGACAGGTCATGCACGACATGCCGTTGGTGCCCAAAGCGGAGGACGCAAACAGTTGCGCCCCTTCCTGGATGCTTTCATGCATCGCATACTGGGACGTTGCCGCCGATGCCGCCGGACTGCCGCAGCATGCGGCGATGGCGCTGGCGGCTATCCACCAGGTCTTTTTAAATCGAAACCGGAACATAGGTCACTCCTTATCCGTTGCCGCAACTTCCGAGGTTGACGACTCCGCAACTTCCACCATCCGCGCCAAGATCCTGCAGATGCCGGATGGTCGTCCAACGACGACGGATGATGGTTTAACGTTCACTTTCGGGGCGCGCATTTCCCCGCGTCCTGGGGGGCACAAGGGGATCGTTGCCCGGCCCCGACGTTGGCTGGTTTGGCCTTGGCCATAGGCGTGGGCGATGGGGTTTGGGATTTGGTGGATTTCGGACCGCAAGGATGAGACATGCTCTGCGCCAGGGCTGCCGGGGCGGCAACCGCGAGCGAGGTGGCAATGGCGGTGCCGAATAAGACGATTCTGCGTTGCGACATACAACCTCCTTTTTGGGGAAACAAAAAATTAGAGATTAAAGGAAGGAAAAGGTTCCAAGGCGCGGAGGATGAGCCTCGAGGTCCTGCTTATGAATTCGTGCAGACCGTCGAAAGCGGATTTCTCGTTTGATGGAGGAGGGGGTCCCGCAGGAAAAGGCCATTGCATTGATGGCAACAATTTTCATATCGGAGCGATGGCCTATCCCTACTCGCCATCAGGTCCCGAGCAAAAATGTTCGATGTTTCCAGATTCACATCCTGTAACAAATTTTCCGTTGCGCCGGTGGATCAGCCAGAAGATACTCAGTTCCGTGGGGAATCCCCTTCTGTAGATCCAAGAATCCAACAGGAGATTTTCAATGAACCGCCGGTTGCCTATTCTGCCACTCTGCATCCTTTCTGCGATTCTGGCCGCAACAACCCCGCCCGCGCTGGCGGCCACTGCAAGCCATCCGCCGCTCACTCCGGCGCAGCGGATCGCGCGCATCCAATCCCGCCTGGGCCGCCTCGAGCATCGGGAAACCCTTTTGCGGTCGAGGGGCAAAACGCAACGCCTTGCCAAGGTGGAGGCGCGGGTCGCGAAGCTCCAGGCATGGGTCGGCAAGTTGAAGGGCAAATAGCGCACCGTTGAAGCGGGCGGTCCAAATTCCCGCCAGCGCAGGACCGTATCCCGAACCGCGCGGCAAGGTGAAGGGCAGATGCGGGGTGATCGAGGCAAAGCACGTAATGACGGTTGCCTGACGCCGCTTGAATATTAAAGGACATCACAGCATGAACGCACGGAATGGCTGGTGGCTGATGATGCTTGCCGGGACGATTGCCTTGGCGGGTTGCGTAGTGGCGCCCGGTTACGTGGAAGCGTCTGGTCCCTCGGTGGTCACGGTTCCTGGGCCGCCCCCTCCGGCGTTGGCGGTGACGGTTCCCCCCCCGCCAGCCGTCGGCATGGTCTGGATCGGCGGAGATTGGTTCTGGCGGGACCGCTGGATATGGCGGCCTGGGCGCTGGGTTAATCCGCCCCGACCAGGTGTCCGCTGGGCTCCCGGACACTGGTGGCATCGGGAAGGGCGCTGGTTCTGGCGCCCAGGGCGATGGCGCTGATGCCGCCCATCGCCGCCCTGCGCGTAGTGGATACGCTGGCCCTTCTTGTGGCCGTCGCTTTGGCCATTGGCAGCGGTGCGAGAGCGCTGGCCATGTTTCTCGCGATCCGGCTGTCGGTGAAGCGGGCAGTTTCCCGGGAGAATCGTCCCCATTGCGCAGAGTAACGGAGTTGGGCAACCCGGTTCTGCAAGCGGGAGACGGCTTGGCTCGCCAGGTTCACCTTCTTGCTTGCTGGGGGATTCTCCTGCACGTCCGGACCGGACTAGGGCCGTGGATAGCGCATGGTGGAAAAGCGAACCGTTGGAGGTGGAAATTTATGTTTCAAGACCTTGGGCGATCTTATCGAAATAGCTGGAAGGCCCTGATCATCCTGATGGGATTGGCGCTGCTTTCCGGTTGCGTGATCGTTCCCCGTGGGGGGTATTACATCCATCCCTGTTGGCACTGTTGGCGACGGTAGGTCTTCGCGCCCAGGAGAACCCAAGCGGATGGGGCGGAGGTGAACATGCGGAAAAATGGTCGTTTCCGGGAAAAGTGGGTGGTCCCCGGGCTGATCTCGCTGCTCCTGTTGTGCGGGGTGTGGGTATGCTCCATCCCGCGCGCGACAGCCGGCGTGGAATTCGCTTTCTCCGTGGGGGAGGGCATCAATGCCTACTACCTGCCGACGGTGGCGGATTTTGTCTATGCCGGCGATGGGCTCTATTACGAATGGTCGGGGGACGGCTGGCTGTACAGCAGCGCTTATTACGGCCCCTGGCTGCCGCTGCCCATGACCATGGTCGTGCCGCCGCCGCTGTTGTACGGTCCTCCGCCCCCGGTATTCGCCTTTCGGCCCTACTTCGTCTGGTGGCGGGCGCGGGTGGCGCCGTGGTACCGTCTCTACCACCCCGGCTGGTGGCTGCGCCATCATGTCTATCTGGTGCACTACCGGATCTGGCGGGCGCGGGTGATTCCCTTGTACCGGAACCGGCCTTTTTATCGCGGCAGGATCCGCCCGGTCCTGCGCCCCATGGGAGGCCGCATCCGTATCGTTCACCGGGCGGAGCCGCCGGTGGTTCGAAAGAACATGGTGCGTCGTCGGCTGGCCCGCCGGATTGTCGTCGCGCATCCTCATCTGTTGCGGCGGCGGGTGATCGCCCGGCGCGAGCGCTGAGTCCGCCGCCGGATTTCACCTGGAGCGTGAGCGCCGGGGCAGCCCTGGTGGGGCACCGTGACCGTGAAACAGAGCCCTCCTTTCTTGTCCAATCCGGCAGCGGCGTGCAGGGTGAGGACACCCCTGCCGGGAGCACTGGGTCCAGAAGGAAGGAAAGAACGGCTTCGGCCAACCGTCTCCCCGCCAGGGTTTCCTTAGGGATTCCCCCGACTTGGGCTTGATGGGCAAGGCCTTCCATGGCGCGCACTGGTATCCACACCACGATGCGCACCGTTTCCCTCTCCCGATCGGTGACGGTCACTAGGCATCGGTGGGTTCATTACCCTTGTCCGCTCCCGCAGCGGCGTTTGACCGGGTTTCCAAAGCCTCCAGCACGTCTTGCAGTCGGTCAATAGTGACCGCAAGGCGGCCCATCAAGTCCGCCGTGTCTGAACAGGTCTCCGCCTCCTGCAGCAAGAACAGGAACAACGCGTCGTTCCTGCTCCCGGCATCCTCCAGGATACGACCGGGGGCGTAGATCCCCCCTTCATAGATCTGGGCCAAACGGATCTGCAATGCGTTGAGTTCCATTACACCTCCTGCAATCGAATAGCTCTATGGGTGGAATTGCCCACATTCATGCTATCACCCGAATATGACCTTTTTGTGAACCTTGTGAACCGGGGAGCAGTGTCCGTCATCCGAGCACCAATCATGGCGGTAGGTACCGCAAGGGGTGCATCACGAGACTGCGGGAAGTGGCGAAATGACCATCCCGTTCGGATCCGCTCAGCGGGTGGCGTTGTGGATCCGGCCACATGGCTCGCGCTCGCCGGCCCTTTCTCCTTCTTCACGTCTCAATGCCGACTGCTATACCAGATCAGGTCTTCCGCGATCTGCCCTGGCTCGGCATCCCGGTTGTAATGGCCCACCAGAATGCAATCCTGGTCAAAGGCGGCGCTCATCGAACGGGCACCGAGGAATCGTTGGTTAGCCCGACTGAATTGTCCGCAAACCACATGATTGGCACCGGTTCGCAGGCAGAGCAGGACGGCGGCGGCGGAACAACCTGGATGCAACTCCAAATACCGGATCACCTTGTTGGCGATAACCTCCGGACTATTTTTCAGCTGCATGCCAGGTTTCTTGCGTTCTCGCGTCTTAATCCCTGGGGTACTCCAGGGGTAGCAACAGGCGCGCCGCATCCGGCACGCGGTGGTTCTTGTACGGTTCGTAGGTCTCCAGCACCAGCCAGTCCAACGCCTTGCTGTAAGATAGCCCCCCACGCCTTGGCCAGATGCTTGATGCGCCAGTTGGCCGCATAGTTCAGATGGATCTCGTGGCGGATACTGTGCCGACTGGTGTGAGGGGGATGCTGGATAAGGTTTTTTGCGGATCCCTCATGTCCCCGTTGCGGAGCCAGCGGCGTTGGGTGGCCGTCTTTCGTTTTCATAAAATCTCCCGTTCCGGTGGGCGCCCGGCACGCATCTCCCGAATGGATTACTCCCTACTTCCGAAGATCTCCAGCAGCGCCATGAACAGATTGATGATGTCCAGATAAAGACCGACCACCAGCAACACGGGCTCCTGGATCCCTCCGCGCACCATGCGCTGGGTGTCGAAGAGAATGAGCCCGCAGAACACCAGCACCAGGACCCCGGCGATGGCGAGTTGCAATATCGGCAGGTGGAGCAGGAAGATGTTCAGCAGGGAGGCGAGAATGGCGACGATCAGGCCCGTCATCAAAAAACCACCCAAATGGCTGAAATCCCTTTTCGCGGTCATCCCGTACAGCGAGAGGCCCACAAACATCGCCGCCGTGGTGCCCAGGGCTTCCGTTACGATCGTGGGTCCCCCAGGCATGCGCAGATACATGGCGATGGCTGGCCCCATCATCATCCCCATGCCGGCGGCGAAGAGGAACACCAGCGGCGCGGCCAACGGGCTGCGATGAGCGCCGGTATACTGCACTGCGAACAAGAGGGTGAAGGAGCCGATCATCAGGATGAGCGGATGCTGATAGGCGAACAGGGAATGCATCCCGTAGATGGAGGCCGCCGTCGAGACCGCCAGCGTGGCGGCCAGGAGCGCATAGGTTCTGCCCAGGAGTCCGCCCATGGCGACGGATGGGGTGTTGGGACTGGCGCGGTCGGGAAACTGGTAGGCGTTGGGGTTCATCCGGAATGTCTCTGGCTGATCGGCGGTACTGCCGCTACCGGATTGGACTATGGAGCAGGCGATTTGTTGCACGAGCCGATCTCGAGATTGCGAATGGATGAACTTGGTTCTCAGTGGTTTCCAGGGCGGGGTCACCCCAAAAACCCCTTACCACGCGGGCAGGAGATTTTTGTGAACCAGGGAGGCGGCTGCCGGCGCACCAGCCATCCATCACCCGCCACTCGGACATCGGATCTCTGCGTATCGAAATTCGGATGCACTATCGGAGCGGCACCGACCAAGACTATCCGGTAGCATGCGATATGCTCCCTTCTTTCATGAACCTATGGAGATGGTTCTCGTCAGCGAACCGGAGGATCTCCGCAAAGGCTTCCGGGTGCGTTTGCTCCAGCGCCTCATCGAGGATGATTGATGCGTGACCGTCGGCGGTCGCCGGTTCCACATCGTTTTCGTAGTGGATTTTATGATGGGGACCGAAGTGGGCAAGGCCAACGCCCTCCATGAGCATTTCCGCCCAATCCGAAGGACGGAATTTCTGTTTGTTCGGGGTTACCACGCCTTCGATCACGATGAGCATGCTCGTCTCCCAACCAATTGAATACCGTCCAAACCAGCATTTCCCGGCAAAACAGGGGATCTCCCATGCTGGTTTGGATCTCTTTGACGGATAACGGGGTCCGGCGAGGCGGGCGTGGCCATGGGTGCCGATTTCCCGATCCGCTCAATACCACCACCAACCCGGATAGTATCCCCACCAGCCCGGCCCCCAACCCCATCCGGCGCCCATATAAACCTGTTCCTGTACCTGCGGCCGTGGCGGTCGGACGGGCCAGAGGTAGACCGTGCTTGCCGCGAGGGTCGGATAGGCGTAATTGAACTGCCCGATCTTGCGGTGCGCAATGCCTTCCACCCGTCCGATGAAAGTAATCTCGCGGCCGGAGCGATACAGCATGGGGTCATAGAAGCCGGGCGCGCAAGCCAGGAAACGACCGATATGCGCCTCCCCCCGCTCCGGCTTCGGCCGACCGTCACGGCGCAGGGGTTCTCCCAGCACCGTAAAGCAGGTCTCGTGCGCTTCGGGGCGGGTTTCAATCAGCTTACCTCCCCAGCGGACCTGCTTTCCCTGAGAGGTGCCAGATTGCGCGGCGCGAGGGGTGATGTCCGGAAACCGACCGCTCACCGGAGTGATGGTCGCACATCCCCCGAGCAGGGCGGCAGATATGGCTGTAGAGAATAAGCAGAGATAATTTCTGAACATGGCTACTCCTTTTCCGTATTCCCACGGGCGTATGCTATTTCTACGCAAGGGATCAAGCCAGGACTGGGGCGACATTGGCCGGATCGGTGAAGCTGTCCTCGCCGTTTTCTATATGTCCCGCCAGACGCCAATGGTGGGCGGGCGTGTCCACGCCGAGGTCATACCAGTGATGACTGCCCTGCAGGTCCCAGACCACGTCCTGAATTTGTCCGGCGGCGAGATCGAAGCTGCGTGCGGCTTGCTGGTAGGCCTTATCGCCGAGCGTTACCGGGAGCGTCTCGGCGCCGGTGTTGTAGAGGCGCACCCGGATATCCCCGTTGGTTTCACTGTGGGTGGAGACATGCAGATCCGATGCGCCATGGCCCTGTATTTTTCGCACAAAACCATTCGGCCCGTATATGGTCATGGCCAGCGCTTGCCCTTCCGGCAAAGCGATATCATCGCTGAGTTGATCCCCGGCACCCACGGTGTAACGCCGAGGCAACTCAGCACTGGCGTCCCAGTAGGCATAGCAGCAGACACCGGTTTGAGAGCGGTTATTGAATGCCAGATGCATACCGTCAGCCTGTACCCGCATGCCCACATCCAGGTCATAGGGGATGGGGCGCGCCGGACGAATGCCCGCTTCTTGCGGGATAATCCGATTTTCCTGCGTGGCAGGTACTTCTGGCGGCGGCAAGGTGGCTTCGCGATAGACCATGTCCCGATAACCGGTGGTCTTGGGCAGAGGCGCCATCTGGTTGTCGTGCCGGGAAAAGTCGAAGGCGGAGGTGAGATCTCCACAAACCGCCCGCCGCCATGGCGAAATGTTGGGTTCGCTGACGCCGAAACGCTGTTCGATAAAGCGGATGACCGAGGTGTGGTCGAAGACTTCCGAGCAGACATAACCGCCCTTGCTCCAAGGGGAGATCGCCATCATCGGGACACGGGGGCCGAGACCGTAAGGCAACTGATCCGCTGTATAGAGCATACCCTGATCCGGGTTGACCACGTTGTGGATTTCTCCTTCGGTGCTGACCGTGGATTTGCCGGGGCGCACCGGGGTCGGCGGCTGCGGTGGGGGAACATGATCGAACAAGCCATCATTCTCGTCGTAGTCGAGGAGAAGCACCGTCTTGCCCCAGACTTCCGGGTTGGCGGTCAGCGCATCCAGCACCCGGGCGATGTACATGGCGCCATAGGCGGGTGGATTGGACGGATGCTCGGAGTCTTCGAAAACAGGCACGATCCACGAGACCTGCGGCAGCCGGTTGCGGATGACATCTTCCTTGAGCTGGATTAGGGTTCGCACCATCATGGCGCGCCGGTAGAGTTCGGAACCCTCAGGGGCGTCCGCAAAACTGCGAAAGTGGGCCAGCGCATTCAGCGTCCGGGGGATAAGGTCAATCTCGCGCAGGCGCTGCTGATACACCTGCCAAGAGATACCCGCGTTTTGCAAGCGCTCCGCGTAAGTCGTCCAGGTGAGAGGGTTCACCTTGGTGTCCCGACACGTTTTATCGTCGATAAGCGGTCCGCCGTTGTGCCCCTGCGGATCGATCGTCCCGGTCCAGAGCATGCAACGGTTGGGACAGGTCGGGCCGGCGAGAGAGCAGAAGTAATGGTCACAGATGGTGAAGGCGTCGGCCAGGGCGTAGTGGAACGGGATATCTTCGCGCTGGAAGTAGCCCATGGTCATGTCGGTCTTGTTCAGGGGCCATGCGTCGTAAAGGCCACCGGCGATGGCCCCGTGCTGGGAGGCCCAGCTATGGTCGAGATCCTGGAGCAGTTGGGCGGAAGTTTTTCGGGTGCTCAGATGAAAGGGCAGGATGTGATCTTCGGGATGCTCCATGCGCGGCTGTTGCCAGACGGTTTTGCCTCCCGGCAAAATCAACGGAAAACGATCGTTGTAACCCTTCACCCCGGACAGATGACCGAAGTAGTGATCAAAAGAGCGATTCTCCTGCATGAAGACGACGATGTGTTCGACATCCTGCAGGCTGCCGGTACGGCCGGTGGCTGGCAGTGTCGCGGCTTTGGCCAGCGTGCTGTTCAAAAAAGCCGACGCGGCGACACCGATGCCTAATGTTTTGAGAAAATCACGACGTTCCACAGATGGTGTCTCCTTGCTTTGAGTTCAGGACGCCTACCCGAGTTTTTTCCGGGCGGACTCCAGGCGGTGGATGGCGACGGCTGCGGGGGCATAGTGCAACTTCAAGGCGCGATGCAACCATTGCAGCGCTTTAGCGCGATCTTTGGGAACCATCCGCCCGTAGGCGTAGCTCAGCCCCCTGCCATAGGCGGCTGCCCCGTTGGGCTCTGTGTTCAGGGTTCGGAGGATGCGCTGACTGCGCTGCAAGTAATATTGATACTTCTCGGCATTTTTAGGTACCACGCGACCTTTCTCATAGGTCTTGGCCAACCAGTAATCGCTGTTCACCAGTTGCGGTACCGCCATGCCCATGCGGAACCAGTAAGCGGCTTGTGCCGGATTACGAGTCACGCCATCGCCGTTGAGATAGGCATTGGCCACCTGGCGTTGAGCGAAGCGATCCCCCTCTTTCGCCGACCACAAGTACCAGTGAAAAGCCCTTGTCTGACTTTTCGGTACACCGAGTCCCGTAGCGTAGAGATTACCTAAAGCAAAACCCGCCCAGGCGTCGTCGTATTGCTTTGCAGTCTGTTCCAACCGGGGTGCCGCCTGCCGGTAGGCCTTGGCATTGAGCAGACCGACAATACGGATGTTCGCAGCATGCACGGTTTTGGCGTGGGCCAGATACCGTCCCGCATCCGCACCCGCTGAACCAGGATGGGCTTTATTGCTGAACGCAATGGGTGTAGGGGACATTATCGTTGCGGCACCCGCATCCATCGGCAGGCACAGCCCGAGCAATACTCCAGTCAGCCATCTATTTTTCATATTACTCCACCTCTTCAGCCGGATAGGCAGCGATGGGCGCAACATCGGTGATAGATTCGTTCAGTAGGAATCTCGTGGGATTCAACTGAAGCGCACCGTTACACTGCCAAAGATAGCTCTTGGTACCCCTTGCAAAATCGACAAGAAGGGGGGAAATTGCGTGGATGGTGGGTATGGCTGGTTGTAGTAGGCATCTGCAAAGTAATGACGATTCAGCAAATTGTTGACCTGCAAAGCTAGTTTCACGTCTTTGATTTGCATATGGTGCACCGGGATGGTGTCAAACAGCCCCAAATCCATCACGAAGTAGGCGGGCGCTTGCGCTTCCGAAGTACCATTGGCGTAGGAGTAGTAAAGCTGCTGGGCGCTGACATATTTGCCATGGAGGTTAAGGCGGAAGTGACGATAGCGCCAATTCAGGCCCAAATTAAATTGATTCTTGGGAACCTTCGTGATTTGCACTCCGATCAGGCTATTGGAGCCGCTGTCCTCCGCGCCGTAGTTTGCCACGTTATAGGAATAATTCCCATAGACCGACCATCTGCCCATCACCATATGCCCCATATTCTGATGTAGGGCAAGCTCAATCCCCTGATAGGTAGCCGTACCAATATTTTCCTCAATATAGGGACCGCCGGGTACGTGATAGGTCTGGAATTTGTTTTTGAAATCCTCCCTATAGGCATCGAGTGCGCCGTGGAAACCCATGTGCGGGGCCGCATAACGAATACCGGCCTCATAGTCCGTCACATATTCCGGTTGAATCTGGGTCACGATATTGGTGGGATAATTCAAGGCATTGTAGTAGATCCCAGGGGTGGGAAATTGAATATTGCGGCCCCAAGAGACATAAGCGTTGAGGTTCTTGATGGGTTCTACGTTGATACCGACAGTAGGTGATGTGAAGGCGTCTCCTTGGGAAATCGCGCCGGTCGGCCCGTAAGAACTGGCCAGAGAAGTCGTGGAGGTAAATTGGTAAAGATACTTCAGGCCAGGGGTAATATTGACCCGGCCATGCCAGAAATGGACGTCGTCCTGGATATAAGCGGAACTCATCAAACGATAATACCGTTCATCGAATCGATCATTATACCCAGGGATCTGCGGCATGTTGGCCGATCCATACTCGTACAGGCCATCATGCGCCACGTTGTAGTTGACATCGCCGCCAATGGTCACCCGGTTATAGGGCAGGGAGAGTTTCAAATAAGGCGTAAAACCAAGGGTGGAAGTCCGCCAGAAGTAGTTCTCATAGGCCGTTCCCGCTTCCGCTGAACCAAAACTCTGCTGTGGGTTGTAGCCGAGTTTGTAGGAGCTATAGGTGCTATATTTATTCGGAAAATATACTTGCAGATATTTTCCGAATATTGGATTGGAAAGGGCCTGAGGATTGGCGTAGGAGGTGCGGTTGGATTGGTTGATTCGAGCATACACCTTTCCACCCAGCATGGCGTGCGATCCAATCAGACTTTTTACACCGAGGATGGCGGTCAGATCGGTATTGGTGTCGTAGGAATGCACCAGACTGGTGGGATATCCGTAGTTATAACCGAATTGTTGCAACAGCGGCAGCGGGATGGAACGCGGTGTATAACCCTCATTGCGGTTGACGATGACATAGGTATGGAATTTTGTCCTCCCTCCATTTATGGGGATTACGTTGGCCAAATAGAAATTGCTGTTCTGGTCTTCCGAACCGCGGTACCAGCCATGACTCGTGTTCCGTGCATAGGAGAGGAGGGTGCGTGTACCGAAGAGCGTGCCCGTGTTGACGGAGGCACCCCAATTGAAGGTGTTGAAACTTCCATAGCCGGCGTTGACGCTGACACCGAAGTGTTTTTTGGGTTGACGCGGCTCAAAAGCTATTGTGCCTCCTAATGAGTTATAGGAGTTTGTAGAGGGGTTGCCAATGCCGTTATGCGTGGTGACCGATTGAATATCGTTGAGGGTAATAGGGATAGCATTGCGACCAATGCCTTCGCCACCACCGTTGGTGATGTCACCCGTCAATGGGTCATTCAAGGAAATGCCGCCGAAGGTTTCGGCAAAGCTGCCGTTTTGGAAGCCCCGGAACTCGATGCTGGTGCGCACGCCATTGGGTCCTGGGCTGACCACGTTGATGGATGGTGACCGGTTCAGGATGCTTTGTGCGTTGGTAAATGGCGACGCGTCCTTGATTTCTTTATGAGAAATGGTGAAGGTCGAATAGGGGGCTTTCCTCAGCATGATCTCTTTGGCTTTTTTACTGACCTCGCCGACATTGATTTCTGGTTGCCTTGGTTTTTTCACCTTGGTTTTTACGTTACTTGTGGTGGATGCCGTTGCTCCAGTCACTCCGGTTTGGGCAAGGGCGTCATTGGCAGTAAGGCCCAAAACACCGGTTGCAACAAGGGCGATAAAGAAAGGCTGCGGTTTAGGATGCGACATCATTTGTTCCTCCTCGTCGGCGGATGGTTGGGCGCGCTCAAGGCGATCTTGCAACGATGCAGATCGGTGACCAGAAAGATCGATCCGCTATAGGCAGACAATCGATCCAGCAATGCCTGGGTAATCAATGTGTTCCGCTCCAGCACCACCAGCGGGTGTGCTGAGCTTTGTATTACGGCGTTCATGCGGCTACCTCTTATATGTGCCGGGAAATACCCGACAGCATCAAAAGTGGGAGGTCTTTTGCCTCCTGGAATGGTGTCCATGTTAGCAGCCCCATGTGACAGCAGTGCGTCACTGGGGTGACGTTTTCATGACACTTCACGCATTCTTTGGTGGTGAAAAGCGGTATCCAAAAGTATGCACCGTTTCCAGCCAGCCTTTGGCCCCGGCACTTTCTAGAATCTTGCGTAAACGATAAATCTTGACCACCAGGGTATTGGGAGCGAGATAGGTGCCATGACCACCCCACAGGATGTCGGCGATCTGCTCGTTGGAAACGACTTCGTCCGGATGGGTGGCGAAATAGTGGAGCAGAGAGAAAAGCTGCCGCGGCAGATGAATTTCCTGTCCCAATATCCAGACCCGCAGTGACACGGGATCAATGCAGATGGCTTCCATTTCGCCCGCCCGTGTCGGCGCATGTGTGTGCAGCTTTTTGAGGAGACCTCGCACCTGGGCGGTCAGCGGCTCAAGCCCCATGCTCGACGGGAGATAGGCTTGCGCACCCACCTCCAGCGCCGCCACGGCATCTGCACTTTCGTGGTATTCCGATCCGTTACCCACGACCAGGAAGGGCAGATCATCCCGCGATGTGGTTGTCGCATTGTGCATCTGCTGCAGCCATTCGCCTGTTGCCGCAGACCATCCGAGCAGGACCAACACCTCCGGATCCCAGTGTCGCATCCACTGTTCGGCTTCGGCGCGCTCGGTGACGGTATGCACCTGGGCACCGGCGCGCTCCAGAGCGACTTTGACGGAAATGGTTGGTCTGTCGTCGTCGTTAGTCCGCGCATTTACTAGCAGAAGAACTCGCGGGTGATAGGGCGAGGGAGAGCGGTTTGGCAACTTTTGTCCGCGCATCTGCGCCCACATCGCCGCCCGCAGCACATGCGCATGTACACCAATACTATCCAATAATATCCAGAACATATCAGATGCTTCCTGTCGCCCGGTCACGCCTGCGGGCGGTTCTCTACCAAGTGTTCGGCGTGGCGGCTGGCGGGTCCGGCGCCAGCGTGGGCGGCGCCGTCCTCTCCGCCCAGCGCCTCGAGCGTTTTACCGCTGGGTTCCGGAAGGGTGAGCTTGGTGAGGATGACACCGAGAACGGCGATACCCGCCGAGAAGATCATTGCCCCTTTGATGCCGCCCTCGGCACTGATAAACGGGAAGACAAAGGTGCCGACGAAGGCCCCGAATTTGCCAAACCCCGCCGCCATGCCGTGCCCGGTGGTGCGGATACTGGTGGGGAATACTTCGGCGGGCATGACGAAAGTGGTGCAGTTGGGTCCAAACTCGATGAAGAAGAAGCTGATCCCGTAGACGACAAGGAAAGGCGCCACTTCATGGGTAATCCCCGGCACTAGTGCCATTATCGCGAAAGCCGCGGCCATCACGGCAAACCCAATCCACTGCAACCGTCGGTGTCCGATGGCATCCATGAAGAAAATAGAGGCCAGATAGCCCGGAATGGCAAACATCACAAAAATGATGAGCGCCCAGGCGCTCCCGGTCATGGTCGAGGAGGAGGGCGCCAGCATTTTGATGATTTCGGGAGTGGAAATGGCATTTCCATAAAACGCATAGTCGTTCAAAAACCAGGCGCCACCGGTGCCTAAAATGAGTAACCAATATTTTGGGTTGGACAGCATCTGGCCCAGACCAATGCGGCTGGGCCTGGTTTTTTGCGCCACCTCGGCCTCTAATTGGCCGGTTGAATAAATCGCCATGTCCCTGGCGGCATCGTCCACATCACCACGCACCAAAGCCTTATAGCGGGGGGACTCCGGCATGGTCCGGCGTAAGTACAGTACGGCCAAAGGCGGCAAGGCGCCCACGGCGAACATGATCCGCCAGATGGAATCCGGTGGCAGGCCCGAAGCTTCGAGCGTCAGGGCGACCACCGGACCGAAGGCCAGGCCCAGCCCCTGCATGCCGAAGACCAGCGAGGTCAGGGCGCCGCGTTTTTTGGCATTGGCATACTCGGACATGAGGACGGCGCTCATGGGATAGTCTCCGCCGATGCCGATGCCGAGAATGACGCGGAATACCAAGAGCCAGGCGAAAGAAGGCGCGAAGGCACAAGCCAAGCCGCCGATGACCATCAGCAGCGCTTCCAGTCCGTAAATCCGTTTGCGGCCTACCACGTCGGCCAGGCGTCCAAAGATAAATGCACCGAGGAATGCGGCGATCAGCGAAAT
>JAJYPA010000179.1 GCA_021795795.1 Pseudomonadota bacterium
TGAAAGCGCGCGGGATAAATGACCTTATGCGCTGCCCGGGATACCGCAACCTGACCAGACTCGAGGGGTTCGCGCAACATATCCAGCAAATGAGTTGGAAACTCGTACTGGGAAGTTCTAATATTGCCAGGAAGTTACAATATTACCCTGTGGACCCCCCTTCTATAAGCCAAACTCACACCAGCGTCCCCGACAATTTACCATTGCCACGCGCCTGAAAACCTAGATACATGTTATTGAAGCACTTTGTTTTGTTTTCACCTTAAGAACACGACATTCTCCTGCACCCTCTACTACCCAAGCACCTTGCTCATCGCTGTAGCGACAAATGGAAAGCAATGGATTCTTCGCCAGCGCATTAACAACAACCGCGAGGCGGTAATCACCTTCCTTCTCCTTGAATGCGTTATATTCGTTCGGTGTTAGTTCAATGGAAAAGACGGCCCCAGAAAGACCTTTTACCTCAATACGAAGCGAATACCTTCCAGCAGTGGCGACAAGATCCCAACCAACATTATCATCTTCAACACTTACGACATCGTAGCCAAGACTCTCGAAGTGAATGCAGCAAGCGCGAATAGCCGCTTTTTCAACTTCGACTTTCTTCTCTTGATCTTGTGCATTCCCATTTTTTTGTTTTCTGATGTTGGATGTGCCAAAATCCGGCCATCTTTGAATCGGATCTCGAATTTTCTCAACGAGATCTCTGGCTTCTTCTCTGTCAGCATACCAAACATTGCTCTGTCCCATGAAACCTTTCCCGCGCGGAATTTCAACGATCCGATTATCAAATGGAATCAGGGTCGCTTTGTCAAAAGGTGCTTTTATCCAGTAACCATTAATATTATTTTTCGATTGTGCTTCGGGCGCATTCGCATTCTTGAATTTCTGGTATTCCCGAAAAACTGTAGCATCCTTGTACCAGCCGACAATTACTGTTCCTCCGCTAGGCCGCCTAGCCGTCCAAACGACCGTCACGCCACCAATGGAAGCATCCTCCACCCTTTTCCCTGCAATTCGATCAATATTAATTTGTTCGCCGGGTGTCTGAACATAGCCGTATAAGAATCTGTCTTTGTCAGGAGCAAAATTACAAACTTCATGACCTCTCTTATTTTTTTGCACAAATTTGCCGCCACCAGTAATGGTGTCTTTTGAACTGATACCTTCGTATCGCTCCATCCATCCAATATTACAGAACAGTATTCCCATCAGTAGCCCTTCAAGTTATTTGTGGACATAGCCTGCCGTTTTGACCAACCAGCACCAGCAACTTTAGGAGTTCTTCCGCAAAAAGCTATAGGCGGGTCTGTATACTTGATAGGTCCGGTATTTCTTAATTGAAAGTTCTTCGTTATCTCCACAACCCCTCAAACCGTTTTGCGTTGACTTGTGTATATCTCACCGTGTTCTGAATCTGCTTGTGCCCCATGTAGTCCTGGATCAACCTCGTATCCAGTCCTTTGTTTGCAAGGAAATACCCGCAAGAATGCTTGAGCATGTGAGAATGCGCATCCAGACCCAGACTGGCCAGATTCCCTGCTTCTGCAACTATCCGCCAAGCCGACTGCCTTGTCAAAGGCGAACCTCTTTCAGATACGAAAACAAACCCCTTTGCCGAGTTTGGCCGCTTTTTGAACCAACTGCGACAAATAGTTGTTAGCATGTTCGAGAGAGAATTATGAACGCCGTCCCTATTTGAACGCAGGTGCTGTTGCATGAACTCAACCCTCTGGGAAAAACACGAAGATTGCGCAGCCTTGCCTTGACTGCGGAATGTGCGCTGAACCAGCGGGGTTGTGGATGAAAGTACCTGACGGATAATCATGGACGCCATCATTAAACACGCCGGATATCACGAACACTTCTTCAGGGCCGGGGGCGTGGGTGTCGAGAGTCGTGAACTTGGCACCGGCGTCGAACTCGAGAATTTGCGCCTTGGCGCCATTCGTACCTTGCCAGAGGATGTGCTTACGTATCCCCGGAAAAATTTCCTTCGCGGGGATATCTCGCCAATTCGCCGCAACGATTCCTTCAAGGTTAATCACCATTGCCTCCTTCGATTAATGTAGCATGACAGACTTTAGATGATACTGACACGAAAGCTTCCCATCAACCTACAGGTGAAATGCAGGTTGGGAACTTTATATCCATGAAGTTCTGGTCGCCAGCTTGATGCCATCTTCCCTTGTTGCCTGAGTCAAGTTGCCTGCTTCGGCCTGAACGCATACGTAGTACATATCTTCGCTCCCAGCCCTCAAGGCACGTTCCCCTGCCGGATCAACCCGGATCAGGCTGCCTTCCTGAATCGGGAATTCCTCTCCGTCCACAAAGAAGATTCCGTTGCCACGGAAGACGATGTACAGCTCCTCATTTTTCTTATGGATATGGACAAACTGCACGCCAGTTCCGGCAGGAATGCAGTTGAGTGAAACTTCGCACCCGTCAGCCCCAGCTCCCCCGGTCCTAAATTAAATCAACTCGGGTGACGCGACATCTTCCCTGACACCGGGGGGTCCCTTGCGCAGATTGCTCGCAGCCACGATGCCGCCACTTCCGCCGCCGAGTATCAATATGGTTTTACCTTGTATCATAGCCATCTCCTTCACTTGAATTTCACCGGACAGCACTCACGTTGCCGATGTTTCATGCAACCTTCAGAAAACCACCCCTGGCATTTCAAAACACCAGAACCTTGTCCGCCCACGCCGTCCATTCGCCCAGTTCAGCCAACGTGCTGCGGTGCGTCCCCTCGGCAATTTCGCCGTCGCCCATGCCGCGCGCATCCATGCAGGTGCCGCAGATGCCGACCGCACCGCCGTGACGAGTCACACTACCGAGCATGACTTCGATGTTATAAAACCCCTGCGGCACTTTCTGGTTGCGGTGTGCGCTTGATGCCGCGTCGCCGATCAGGAAAACCCGCACCGCATTGCCTTCTTGTTTGGCAAGATGTCCCGCCACGCGCAGGCCGTTGTAGGTGCGCTCGCTGCCGTAGGGAGCGTCATTGAGTATAAATAGTGTTTTCATGGCGACCTCCTTGAGATTTGTCAATCATTCTAATAATCATTGGAATGATTAGAGCACCTATTGTGTGCTTATGTCAATATGGTTTATAGTCAAAATATACGTTCCATAACTTAATAGATTGAAGACATGAAAGACGCTCGCAACATCAAAGACCTGCTTTACGAGCAGGTGGCACGGATAGGCAAGGTATTCTCCAGCCCAAAACGGCTGGAACTGGTCGAGTTGCTGTGCCAGGGTGAAAAGACGGTGGAAGCCTTGGCGCGAGAAGTTTCTATCAGTGTGAAGTTGACCAGCGCACATTTGCGCGAGTTGCGGGAAGCGCATCTGGTTGAGACTGAACGGCAAGGCAAAAACATCTGCTACCGACTCGCCGATAAAGCGGTGGCCGAGCTATGGGTGCAAATCCATACGCTGGCCGAGGATCGTCTGATCGAACTGCAACTGGCGTTGCAGAAAATCGCCGCGCAGCCAGATGACTTGGTGCCCAGCGACCGCGACAGTCTGTTGAAAGCCGCGCGCAAGGGTGAGGTGGTGGTGCTCGACGTGAGACCTGCGGAAGAATACCTGACCGCGCACCTTCCTTTTGCAAGGTCAATTCCCCTGGATGAACTGCGGCAGCGGCTGAATGAATTACCCAAAGACCGTTCCATTGTCGCCTACTGCCGTGGCCCTTACTGCCTGATGGCGGTGGATGCGGTCGAACTGCTGAAACGGGAAGGATATTCAGCCATCCATCTGCGCGACGGAGTCGCCGAATGGGGATTACTGAGGAGCCGATAATATGTGGGGATACATGGGCAATGGTTACGGTTGGAGCGGAATGGCTTTTGGCATGGTCAGTATGTTGCTATTCTGGGTTTTGCTGATTGCAGCCGTCGTGATCCTGGTCAGGTATTTGTCTGGAACGGGCATTTCGTCCGACCGTCAGCGAGAGAAAACAGCACTCGATATTCTCAAGGAGCGTTACGCTCGCGGCGAGATCGAGCGCGAGGAGTTCGAGCAGAAAAAACGTGATTTGAGTGAACAGCCTTGATAACGCAAGACGTGACATACTCACGAATTTTGCCTCGAATAATCATTCTGTAGCGGTCGAGCCTCAATGTTAACGTGAAGAGAGGTCGCCCATGATTGAAACGTAAGCGCGCGGCGGAATCACCTGTCAATTCTGTTGGCTGGAGGTTACAGTCAGTCGAACGGACTGAGGTGACGGGATGGGTAAATCAGACGGGTGTGGTATGGCGGCGCAGGGGGAGCAGTTCGTCGAGTCTGGAGTTCGGCCAAGTTGGAAGTTTTTCCAGGGTGTCCTTGAGCCAGGCAAAGGGGTCCAGGTCGTTCAGTTTGGCGGTTCCCAACAAGGTTTGAATGCCGGCGAGTTCGGAACCTGTGTGCAGCCAATTTTTCTTACCAATGGCTATGGGTCGGATGGCATTTTCAATCCGGTTGTTGTCGATGGGCAAATGCCCATAGTGGTGGCGTTGATGTGGTGTACGCAAGGTAATATTGTAACTTTCAAGGTAACCGTTAGCGTGAAATACACCACCTGCGGGACGCAACAAACCCTAGCCTGTTGCAAGCCTGAGCGAAGGACGGCGAGTCCAGTATATTTCATTATCAGGGGCGCTGCGCACTTGCTTCATGAAAGTTAACCCCCTCAAGCATAGTTCATGTTGAGATTATGCTTGAGCGGTTATGCAGTGTCAAGGATAATCTTTTATATTTTGTCCATACAAGAACTTGTAAGCGTCATTGTTATGCTTCAATCAGATAGACAGAGCGTCGAATTATACCGTTTAATTTTCACATAAGAAAATTAAGTGCGGTACAATGACGCTGCGCGGTTGATACAGAAGCATTCAAGCCACGCTGACCAATAACTTAGGAGCAAGATATGCATATCAGCGACGAAATGCGACGTCTTATTAAAAAATGGAATGGCGGCGCATCATGGCCAAAGCGCTTGGAATGGCTAGAAGTATATGGATTACGGGGATGGTCCGGGCAAAGAATTAATTTCCCTTTCCCTATTGTCGCCATTGTTGGTGAGAACGGATCAGGTAAAAGCACCTTGCTACAGTCTGCCGCGAGTGTCTATCGATCAGACGATAAAAACACACGCACTCGATTCCCTTCTGAATTTTTTCCAAGTACAGCATGGGATAGCGTACAAGACGTAACAATTAAATATGGCTATCAACAAGGAAAAGACCAGCATCTATCCGGATCAATTAGAAAGCCGACCACAAGATGGCTTGGCAACACAGAGCGGCCAGAAAGATCTGTTGAATACATTGACCTAAACAGACTTCAACCTGTTGGCACCCGCGTTGGATATGCAAGAATTCCAAAATCAAAACATCAAGAAGCATCCTCTATCTTATTTAACGAGCCTCAAGTGCAACGATTCTCCGCTGTTATGGGAAAAACATATGATTCTGCAAGAATGGCACTTACAGACATTGACGATACTAGAGAGGTGCCTGTAATAAGCAAAAAGGGGCAGGCGTATTCTGGTTTTCACCAAGGCTCAGGAGAAATTACTGTGGCCGAGCTAATGAGAGCAGAGCTTCCAAAATATGGTTTAATCTTAATTGATGAAATTGAATCATCGCTTCATCCGCGTGCGCAACGGCGTTTAATGCGTGACTTGGCAGAAAGATGCCGCGAGAGTGAATTGCAAATTATCATCACTACACATTCCCCATATATCCTTGAAGAACTTCCTTTGGAGGCAAGGATGCATATCTTGGAATCGGAAGGAACAAAGAACATTGTTCCAGGAGTAAGCCCGCAATTCGCGATGACCAAAATGGATGATGAGCAATATCCGGAATGCGATTTATACGTGGAAGATTTGGCGGCAAAAGTATTAGTAGAAGAAATACTGGCAGCTAAAGGCGAGGAAATATATCAGCGCTGTGCAATCGTCCCGTTTGGGGCTGCAAGTGTTGGGCAAGCATTAGGAATAATGGTTGCCCAAAAAAGATTCCCGCGTCCGACGTGTGTTTTCCTTGATGGCGATAGTGCAGAGTCTGCGGGATGTAATCTGTTGCCCGGAGAAGACGCGCCAGAGCAAGTTGTATTTAAGCAACTTCAAGCTGGAGAATGGTATAGCGTATGGAGCAGAATTGGGCGCGAATCATCATCAGTCCATGATGCATGCAATCGGGCTATGACATTAGCTGATCATCACAACTGGATCAAATTAGCAGCGAGTGAATTAAAATGCGGCGGCGAAACTCTTTGGCAGGCAATGTGTGCTGAATGGGTAACTCATTGCCTAAATGCAGAGGATGTAAAAAAGGTTATCTATCCAATCGAAAACATATTGGAATAGTTTATTTTTTTCCCCATCTAGCAGATGCTGCCTTCTTCGCAATCTCAGACCTCTCCTCTGGCGTGAGTTTTTCGGCTCGCGCCTTCCCGCCTTTCTTTCCTCCAAGCCGCCCTAATTCCTGAGCGGCTTTATTTTTCTCTGGTGGCGGCAAAGTTTTCTCGGCCTCGCCCGTTGCTTCATCAACGATGCGCTTGGCGAGTTGGTTCATATCTGGTCTGCTTGAGCGTTTAGGCATAGTATCTAAATTGTACACTTCATAACGTGTACGATCCATATCAGCCAATTTCAAACTGAGACACTACCATATAAACATGTCTTGTGATTTTCAACCTATTGACACATCATGTCAACAAAATCCTGATCTCCAATAAAATCAAGTGTGCCAAAATCACGAAATGCCCACCCCCTACCGCATCCACTCCACCAGACGCCTGAAACGAGGCTCGCCCGGCACCACGGCCCCGGTTGCCTGTACGATCCACGGTATTCTCAAGTTTGACTCTGCCGAATCCCCGCACCTTGTTTACAACGAACTGGTAGCTCTGCGACTTGCCCAGTCCCTCAAGGTTCCGGTTGCTGATGGGGTATTGACGGTTTCTGGTGACGGACTGGCCTACGCCAGCCTTGAGGTTGCCTTGCCCGGCATGGCCCTTCCTGACGCCTTGCCAAGCCAGTTTGGTGTCATTGCACAGGATTATCCTCACGAGTCTGCTGGGTTACTGGCCTTTGACATTTTGATCGGGAATTTTGACCGGGGGCGCAATCTCAAGGCATCTGTGGTCACACCCCATATTCCTCTGTTCTGCGCCTTCGACCATAGCCATGTCCTCCTGAATATCCAGGAAAACCTTCACGACAGCATCCAAGCCCTGAAGTCAGACAATCTGCTGATTTTGTCCCATCCCTTCTTCAAACGGATTCCAAGGAAAAATCTGGACATCTGGATCAAGCGCATAGCGAGGCTTGACCTTGATGTACTCCGTGATTGCTGTGTGTATGGAAAACCATTTCGGGCAGTGAGCAATGAACTCCAGCACGATCTGTTCGAGGCTTTGTCACATCGTGCCAAGAATCTGGCCAATATTGTTTCGGCGCATCAGGGGGTCATCTTCCCATGAGTACCCTTCGTGAACCGCCGACATACTGGCTTCTCCAGTATGCCCACAACCCCGTCCGCCAGGAACCGAAAAACATTGGCGTCTTTCTGCATGACGGGCATTTTGCTCACTGTCGCCTGCTTGGAGAAAGTCGCGGACAATTAGACCCACTCGGTGAGTGCCCCCGATATTTCTGCCGTGCGTTCGACCTGAACGAGGAGGAAGGATGGATATTTGCAGAATGGGCAAACTGGTTCAAGACGCTGGCCAGGAAGGATCGCGTTTCCCTGGAGCATATCCAGGCGGAATTTGACCGGCTGAACCGTGGTGGCAATCGATTCCAGGCCACAAGCCCGTGCGTTGACTTCGATCTGGTGGATCATGATGCGGATTCTGCCCTGGATGCCCTTTATAAATCCTTTGTGACCACCCCCACGATTCCAGCGGTACCCCCCATTGAGCGGGACTTCAACGATGTCCTTCACCGGTCCGAACTGATGTTCATGACCAGTTTCCATCGTGATGTGGAAGTTGAGATAGGAGAGGGCAGTGATGTTTCGCTGGTCCACTTTGATGCAGTGCTGGAGGAACCTGCTCCGCTGGGCATTATGGTCATCCAGTTCCAGCGCGTTCAGGAGATGACGATGATCACTCAGGTCAACAATGCGCTGTACTCTTTTGAAACCTCACGGTCCCTTGGCTTTCTGGCACCAGAACGGTGCATTGTCCTTTACGATACCCCACCGCCTGGACGGATCAGGCACCTGGACCGCCTGGCAAAGCAGGCGCACCTGCTACCGATTTCTGACGAATCGACTCCAAGGACTCTTCAACAGATCGCCTTGCACCCTAAATGATTTATGCGAGTTTCACTATTATCAGTGGCCTCTTTTGCTGAAGAAATATTGTATGTTTTGGTATCTCCAGTTATCCTGCAAAGCGATGGTAGGGTCTACCGGTTGGACCAGCACACGCATTACGCGACAATTGTGTTCGGAGTCCATCCAGTATCAAGCAAACGCAGTCGCGGAAGTACACCGGGGTTCCGCAAAACAAAACAATGTTGTTTGAATCTTCACTTCTACACCGCGACGGACTTGGGTGGTGTGATATATCAGGGGGGAACCGTGCCGCAGAGACGAGACTATACAGCCGACTTTTATTGCTTTGAGGAAGACAACAATCGCAACGGCACGGCCCTTCGCGACCTGTTACTAACGTACCATAATCGGCATGCGCCCGCATACAGCATCAACGACGATGCGCTCATCAAGTATCAAATTCGGAGCATCAGTAGCAATCAGAATCAAACAGTATTCAAGGCTGTCTTTGGGAAATTGCGGCATGATGGCGCACCTGAACAAGCCTCTGAAAACAGCCCAGAGGAGTCTGACATTGAACTGCTACCCGGACATGGCCTCGTGGAAAAGAACCACCTTTTGTTCTTCTCTGATATAAATCTTGTTGTATTCCAACGCAACCGAAATGCTGGGAGCAAAAGCCACCTTCAAGCGTACTTGAACAAGCCGTCTTACGCAAAACGTGTACTCGTGCCCGTCCTTACCAGAGATTCTTACACGCGCCTCATGCAAGGAGGTCCCCTTAAGAAGGTGGAGTTCTCACTGAGAAGGCCTGCATTTTCACCTGATCCGGAAGATGAATTGTTGAGGAATTTCGTGAAGGTATTTACCGATTCCGAAGCCAAGCGCCTCAAGATAACCCTTAGCGCCAGTGTGGGCGGCTCACTCCTTGATAATGTAAAGGAAGCCATCGTTAGTCTGGCCAAATTTGGACGAGCCAGCGTTGCAAGGGCAACCATGGTGGACGACAACGAAATAATTGACTTAATGCTAGATCGTGTGGTACACAGATTCCAGGTTGACCTTCTTCCCAATGGACGCCGCCCAGATGCTCAATCCGTGTTCGCCGGACTTGCTAACGCCAAAGATGCCTGCGCTAGGGACCTCGCGGCCTACTTTGGTGCCTAGACATCAAAAGATTGGGCTGTTGCTCTGCGGCGTTGCGTATGTCGCCGTTGGATGGCTATGGCCTGCTACTGCGGTCATTGAACCGCGCGAATGGAACGGTTACGCCGCTGCGCTGTCATCCGTTGCAGCGAGCATGGTAAGTCTGGCTGTTGCGGTCACCGCATTGCTTTATGCGTTACTTGGAACGCCAATTGTGAAATTCCTGCATGAAAAAGGCGCACTTAAGAGACTGTTATTTGATCTCATGACCTGCGCTGTCTTGTGGTTAATTGCGCTAGGACTTGGCCTCCTTGGCTCTCTACCAGGTTATTCGCAAACTCAGGCCACGTTGCACATCGCCACTATTGCCGCCGCCGCTGGATTGCTGTATTTTGGACCCATCGGCTATGCCTTTTGGCTTTTGCTTGGGCATGTTGGAGACAAGCCCCCGCCCGCGTTGAGTCACGACTTCGATAAACCAACCGACCTCAGATAAGATAAGTAACTGAAGCACCGCAAGCAGTCCATGAACAGCGGGGGTTCGTTGTAGTTATGGGCGGCACGCCAGATTCGGCTTGGAATACCCAGCAAAGCATTCAAGTTACTCATTCCGTGGTTCCATGCCTCAAGTTCCCGTTAAACATGGGTTAACGCATACGCCCACTGTCTTTTTTCCAGGGGTGTCAGGCGTTTCATGGCGTATTCCGCTTGGGCCGCGCTTCGCCTGTCTGGAAACCTTTGCCTTGCGATGATGCGTAACGGCGGATTCATCTTCGTGTACTTCGCTCCCTTTCCGGCAACATGGGTTTTGAAGCGCCCGTCCACGTCGATGGCGATCCCGGTGTAAATGCCGCCGCCCCTGCACTCGATCATATAAAGCCACCACGGGTTATCCATGCGCCGACACTTGGGAATTCACGGCCTGAATGAGTTGGGGATCAAGCAGGTTGAAATATTTTATGGCTGTTTCGTCACTGATTCCAAACGCCTTGACCAGCACCTTGGGATGCGCCAGATTGTGAACATAGGCATTGTAGAGTGCCGTGGAAAACACCCTGCTGGCCGTCACACCAGAGTTTTTCAGGTATTGTGACACCGTTGCCTCCGACAAGTGACTTCCGTATTTCTGCCCTGGGAACAGGTATTCGTTGTGGTCTGTGGTTTCGAGGGTTGCCAGCGCATTTCTCTCGTTCATGTACCGACCAAACAATTCGCTGACATGGGCTTCCAGACTGATTTCGGTTCGCCCAAACAGCAGTCTGTACCGCCCATCCCTGCCACGGGAAATGTCTGACAGTTGGAGACTGACAATTTTTCTGGCTGTCTGCGCGTACAGGATCATCAAGAGACAGATCAGCGATTCCTTTACCTTTCCGGCTTCTGGATTCAGCCAACCGCGAACCAATTCTTCATACCGCACGGTGGGAATGAAACTGTTTTCGGCCAGATTCCTTGTCACCGATTCGATTTTGACCTTCTTGAACATCTTTTCGTACCCGTTGATGTACCGGATAAATGCCCTGATGGCTGCCGAGTATCCCTTGTGCGTCAATAAAAACCGTTCCAAATGGTGTTGCTGGATCCCTTGCACCGATCTCACTCCCTGGGTCGTATCCAAATCCTTCAGAAAAGTCTTGGCTGCCAGCAGGCTGGCCGTTACCGTCCGCTGGGTGAACCTCGCTCTCTTGCCGCGCCATCCCCTGTCCTCGTACCTGATCCTGATCGAGTCCAGATGGTTCCTGAAACGGTCCATCAACGACTCATACCAGCATCCGTGAACCATTTCCATCATGAAGGCTTGTCTCTGTTGCTGACCCGCGTTTTCCAGTTCCGCCTGCTGGATTTCAGGGATGATCCCTGCCTTCACCAAATATCCATAGGGGATGGCCTGCACCCGTAGCCCCTCGACTCCAAACGCCTCCATGATTCCCGTGGCAGTAATTTTTGATGGATCGGGAAACATGGCATCCAGTTTGGCGAAGAAAATAAAGTACCGCTCCAGACTCGCACTGGCAACCTTGTTGGGAGACTGGTGTTCGATCAGTTCTTCATAGAACCCCTTGAAGGCATCTTTCACCCAGAGGTGGGTCAGCATCGTCAATGCGCTCCTGAAACGCTTGTAAGCCAGATTCTTGAAGTAACAAACCGTGCAAACTGTCTTGCTGTGTGGCTTCCCCTCTTTTCCACAGGTCCCGCACACAAATGGGGTATCGCCGCGCTCCAGACAGCGCTGACACACTACACGACCATCTGACAGGGTTCCCGCAGGCCGTCTGTGCTTCCCACAAACCTTGCAGTTGACCATTCCCTTGCTTCTGCATCGGTCACAAACGGGCTCATCGATTCCGCGCTTTCTGTCGCGTGCCAGGCGAAAGCTCAGTTGTCCGCAAACGGGACAGCCCTTTGGCTCACGGTAATGGAGGGAACAGGGCCAGCAGAGAGCGCCTTTTTCAACGGTATAACTTGCCCTGGGTAATGGTTTCTGGCAGCGGAGACACTTCCGGTCCTTGATGGCGCAGGAACGACAAAGGGCTTTACCGGAAGTATCCTGGTATTTGGTTCGCCCACCGCAAGTACCACAAGGCTCATACTTTGCGTTTGCCGGTTTTTTTACCGTCCCCATTGGGCAAACCTATTTGCGCGGAGGAATCGGGAACGGGGATATTTTAGGTCCTGTGAGGTCGTCACCGTCCTTATCCTCTATATCCGGCACCCGACGAATCCGCGTCTTCTTGGGTTGTTCCGGCTTTCTCACCCCGTATGATGGTTGGCCGTCATCATCCCCCTGATCCTGATCGATCGGATCAAGCCGCAACAGGTCGGTAACTTCGCACCGTAAGATGGCCAGCAAGTGATCCAGCAGATCGGTGCTGATTCGTTCCGGTCTTTCCCGGATGATCCGGGTCAGTTGCGAACTGGTGATCTCATACCCATAGGATTCCAGGCGGCGCTTCAATTCGGTGGCCGTGGTGATGTTGCGTTCGGCCAGCATGACCCGCAACCGCCAGGTCAATCGTTTCTTGAGTTTTGGTTCCATAGTCTCCCCCCCCTTCACTTCGAATTGATGCGGTCAATCTGGCTTGTGATGACCCTGTTGACTTCTTCGTTGACCATTCCATCACTGATGTGCATGTACCCCTGTGTTGTGGCCGAATAGACATGACCATGCTTCCGCCGGACCGCTTCAAGACTGAACCGAAGGGATTCGTGTGTGACAGACGAATGTCTCATGCTGTGGGGCGTCAAATTCTTCCCAAGTAGCCCAGCGAGTTCCAAGCCATGCTTGAATCTGGCCTCAAGGGAACTCACTCCCAACCGCTTGCCCCGCTCAGACAGGAACAGGGCCTGTTCATTGGCATCGGCCCCCAGAAGGAATTTTGGGCGCACCGAATTGATGTACCAGTCAAGCAAGGCCGGAAGACCAGAATGGGTAACGGGAACCGACCGGAATTTCTTGCCGCTACCTCGCGAACCCTTGCCCCACACAGATACAAACCCGTAATGACTGAACTCCGGAAACTCTGGGTTGGGTGAAAACGAAGTGGTATCCAGATCCAATGCCTCTGATATTCGCAACCCACAGGCATAAAGAAGAAAGAACAGCGCCTTGTCCCGCTGCAAGGGGCGCAAATCCTTGGCACGAAACCTCGCGGCCTCCTGTATAGCCCGGTCGTATGCCTCAAAGAACAGTGTAATTTCGTCATGGGTGAAGAAACCGCGCTCGACAGAGAGTTCACGCTCGTGTACGTGCGGGATACAGTTCTCGGACGTGCATATTTGCCGGAGATCGATCCCGTATTGCCGCCGAACGTCGTTCTTGAACTTTACATTGTCAACAATGTAAGCAAGGAAATTCCGGATCGCAGACTGGTACTTGCGCTGGGTCGCCACTGCCAGGTTACGCTGGACACCAATGACCTCACACCAACGGTCAAAATCATCCTCGGACCAGTACCACGGGGCGTTACCCACGAATGCTGCCATTTCACGGACAACCGTGATGTCACCCGTGACCGATTTTACTTTTTGCCGAAGCGACCCTGTCCGCCGCGTTGCCCACTTGTCCAGCATCTCCGAAAACAAGACATCATCCTGCTCGGGCAGGGAGTTTGCCGGAGCAACCTGCTGAGAAGTGGACAAGTGATGTACTTTGGCTCTGTTCATCTTGTAAATACACGCAACGACTAAAGTGGTAATTCCAATATTGACGGTGACTTTCTTTCACGCACGGAAATCATAATACCCGATAATTGAAACAAAAGCAATACAGCTGAAGTTAAAGTTGTTCGAGTGCGCAAAACTCAAAAACAGGGCATCTTGTTGAATCACCACAGAATTACCTGTAGGTGCGATAACTCGAATATCACCTTGACCATTGAAAACAAAATTATACGGGTGAGTTTGATTCAACACTACAGACATTGATATATCATTATATTCAGCATGTTATGCTACAACAAGCCAACACTATAACCAATACTGTCAATATTAGAACTTGCCCAACTCATCCAGGTGCAGTGTTCCTCCATGAGCCAGGGAAACCTCTCCAGGATGGAGGTGTGTCCCCTGTCCTCCCCCCATCAAGGCAGCCGTTGT
>JAJYPA010000180.1 GCA_021795795.1 Pseudomonadota bacterium
GAATCTGCAGGCGCCGGTCGAAAACGCCGTAGGGGATCTCCAGACGATGGATATGCCCCGTTTGCAGTTCTGCGGAAAGCCGACGTTGACCACTCACTATCAGGACGTTGCCGCTGAAGATTACCTGCACCTCCTCCGGGCTAACACCGGGCAATGCCACGACAATCTGCAGCCCACCACTGCTCTCAAAGACATCCATAGGCGGCTGCCAGGCTGGCTGGCGACCCGACGGGGCCGGCTGAAAGAAGCGCCGCTGCAGACGTTCCGCACGCTCCAACATATCTATGGCCTGCATCCACATAATGTCTTCCAGATCGCGCATCCCCCACTCCCCCTGATCGGCGTCCATGACGTCTCAATATTGTAGCGTATTTTTACGGCTATACTTCTCCAGATTGGCGGCGACAACCAGGCTGACGCCGGGGGCTATGCAAGCGACGAAATACGTTTCACGGCGCCCAACGCCGAAGTTCAGGGACGCGCCGCCGATAGGCGGAGCGCCCCTGCACCGATGGGTTGGGCCTCTCTCACTCATAGTGCGTCCACATGCGCAACACGCGAACCACTCGCTCCTTTGGAAGGACTTCATAAACCAAACGATGCTGAATGTTGATGCGGCGTGAATACGCGCCAGCGAGGTCGCCTACGAGTTTCTCGTAGGGTGGCGGGTTCTGAAATGGATCGGCGGCAAGAACGGCCAGGAGTTCTATTGCCTTGTTTTTTAAGCCTGCAGTCGCCAACTTCTTCGCATCCTGCTGCGCGTGTTTCGAGTAGACCACCTGCCAACTCACCACTTGAGGTCCTTGTTGCTCTTGCCAAGGGGCTCAGCCATACCCTCCTTGATAGATTCGCGCATGCCCGGAACGGAAAGGAGGTATAATGTTTCTTGGATTGCTTCCCAATCTTCCGTGGAGAGAAGGACCGCACTTGTCCGCTTTCCGGCGATATAAATGGGCTGATGTGACTCAGCGGCTTGGTCAATGAGCCGATATAGGTTGGCGCGTGCTTCGCTTGCAGTGAGGGTGGACATCTTCGTTCTCCGAATGGGGAAATCTTAATGGTACGTGTTAACGTACGTCTCGTCAACCTGCGCTTTAAGGGGCCTAATCGGGATAGGAAGAAGCCTCACGGCCCCTCCCGCCCACACCACCGGACGTACGGATCATGAACGGCGGTGAAGAGATACTCGGCTTTTTTGTCTTCGACGAGGAAGGGGGCGGTCTCCCGCTGGGTATGCAGGGCATCGGCAGTGACGACCTTGCCCGCGATGGTGACTCCCTGTCCATGCAGGAACGCGCTGAGCAGATGCACCTGAGCCCCCTCTGCGCGCACGGCGCCTTTGGGGACTTTTGCCAGCGACGGCCACGGCTTCAAAGCCCACCGTACCCGGTAGCCAGGCATCGATCGCCGCATCCAGCGCACCCACATGGGTCCATTCGGGTTAGGACTGCGGCTGGGCCAGCCAGACCCGCGCCTGCATTGAAAAGCAGCCGCTTGCCAGCGCAGCAAAGCCACCCAGCGACCATCCAGCGTGGCCACGTAGCGCATGTCACGGCCCGCCAAGGTACGAAAGCCCCGGTAGTGATGCGTTTGCATCAGCATATTCCAGCGTTCCCACTCCGTGGGTAGGATGGGACGCACCTGAACACGGTGCAGGCTGGCTTGCTGGTCTGGAGAGAGTGTGGGGGCTTCCATGCGGCAAAAGTTACCGCATTTATCCTGAGAAGTCCGGAAAAGGCCTTTGTACCACTGCATCATCAGGTTATAAGGTTGACATGGCCCTGGGGTATTCCCCACCAACAGCAAGATATAGCGCGCCTAGTCCATGCCCAGGCCGGTAGCCATTTACACAGTGCTGCCATCACAGGATTGCTGAACTTTTTCATAAACGGAATGCCAAATATCCGATGGCAGTTTTCGATGCTTCCCTACCTGGGCGTGTTATAAGGAGATACTATGTCCTCTGAAACTGTAGAGATGGCTCGCATTTCACATTACCTGTCGCCAATAAAAGCATCCAGTGCTGGTTCTAGGGTGTGGGCTGGGTTTTTAACGCTGGGTGCTTTTTTTGTATGGCACATCTTTCGTGCGGAATTCTGGATGTGGCAGTTTATCACGTTGGGTCTATGGTATGTAAGCTTAATGTTGGTTGGCCTGCGTTGGTCTAGTTTCAGAACGATGTTCTATGTGGTGATTGGTATCGCGGCTGTTGGTGTCGCTCTTTATCAGTTTGGATACACTGCGTCTGATAGTGCTGCACTATATTTTCTCCTTCAAAGCAGTGCCATGGTTTATTGGATGAGCGCTGCAATAATGTTGAGCGCCGCCGGTTATTATTGGTATTTATTCACTGGCAACGAAATCAGTGGTGATTGGGCGCATCGATTTGCTTGGGTGGCGGTAGTGCTCGGATATGCTGGACTTGCAATTCGCTGGCAACAAACTTATATCGGTCATCCATCATGGGGCCATATTCCAGTAACTAATATGTATGATGTGATGGTGTTGTTCTGTGCAACAACTACGTTGTTTTATCTCTATTATGAGTCTTTGGGTCGAACACGGGGACTTGGGGCCTTTGCAATGCCAATGATATTGGTGGCGGCTGTTTTTTTAGTTTGGGTGGGTTTTGCCTACCATCAGAACCAAATCCAACCAATTATTCCCGCATTGCAAAGCTTCTGGCTAAAGATTCATATTCCTATGGAGTTTATTGCTTATGCTAATTTCTATCTGGCAGGCATGGTGGGCCTTGCCTATCTGCTAAGAGAACGGGCCGAGAGGGTTGGGGGTAACTTGACTCGCCGCTTACCTGGTTTGGATGATCTTGAACATATTATCGTATCCATGGTAAAATTTGGTTTTTTATTCTTTACAGCGGGTACTATTTTGGGGGCGGTGTGGGCGGCCAAAGCGTGGGGAGGATTTTGGTCCTGGGATCCCAAGGAAACATGGTCGCTCATTGTCTGGCTAAACTATGCTGCATACCTGCACTTGAGAACTAATGACACCTTTTCATCGAAGCCAAACAGAGGTAGAAAATTGGCTTGGTGGGCTGCGTTAAGTCTAATCACTGTTACCTTCTGTTTTATTGGCGTGGATCTTTTCTTGGGTGGCTTACATTCGTATGCCAAGTTGTAGGAAATGACTCTGTTGGTGCTTTGTGGCTTCACGCCCATCCCGGATTGCTCGCGCAGATGGACCACCATCCGGCGGAGCATCCGCCCCTCCCTTCCATCATCAATCTGCGCACGTCGATTCTCTCCATACGTCAACTTATACCACGCCATGGTTTGGTATTTAATGGCCCTGTTAATAAATGATATTGTTTAATAATCGAAAAAATTCTCAGATTTCCAGCCGATTTCTTATCATCATAACGGCAGTCGGAATACCTTACATGATCAAACAATCACCTAAATACCAAGTGGGAACACGATTGATTGGGGAATCTGACATAATCGTAGCAACGAGGAATGCTAAGTTACTTATATTTTCAGAAATAATATTGCTACTCTTTGTTATAATTGCTGTATCTATAGTTATAGTTGGTTACTATATGTTTGCCATACTAATGCAATTTATGATCTATTACTTTTACGCAATACCTGATATACATGACTACTTATGAATAAACACCATACTCTTCTGCATTAAAAAGCTTATACCATTATCAGGATGACTCGGCGCATTCAGGTTGCACTGGGTGGCTCAGGTTTTCTCCTGCCGATACATGTCGGGGCTTTGCAGGCCATTCACGGAGTTTCTGGACATCGGAATCCGGAAAGACCTGTGCATCGGGCGGGAACTTTTACCCGGCTATGGTTTTCCAATAAGACGTTATTAGCCGGATTGAAGAGCCGCCCGACAACATGAAACTGCCCATTATTCTGGCCGTTACGGCCGTATTTTCCGGGGGGGGGCGCATACGCCGCTATCCCGCCTCTGCCTTCCATGCCCACCCTGCTGCCGCCACCGACCCTGCCAGCGCCGCGATTGACGGGTATTCAGTCTGCCGCTTTGCTGGATATCAATAGTGGCAGATCCTGAGGGCAGAAAATGATGACCACCTACCTGATGTATCAGGCGGGAAAGCAGCGTCTGGTACAACCAGGCAAAAATGTGCATGTTTCCAATGAAGCCTGGCATACCCCGTGTTCCCGCATGTATATTCAGCCGGGAATGCCGGTGACCGTGACGCAGCTGACCCATGGATTAGTGATTGACGGCGGCCATGACACGGCCATCGCTATCGCCGAGACGGTGGCCAGTAGTGTCATGGGTTTGCACCGTTCCCATTTTACCAATCTCGATGGTCTTCTCCAGTTTCGACAATTCAGTACCACGCGGGATCTTGCCCACCTGTCGGAGTGTTGGATTCAAAGCTATCCGCAAGTGCTACAGAGGGCGGGATCGACTGTCGCCAAAATTCATAATGCCGACTGGAGTCCTGAATCCGTACAAGGCATTAGGGCAGGTCCGGCCGTGGTTTCCGAACCAAAGCAGCAGAAAGCTCAATTACAAACCCGCGTTGTGCCAACCCCCGGCTTGAAGTCGCTCTTCGCCGCAGGCGCCGGGATTGGTACCTTGCAGATTTCATGGTGCACTCCTGTCCTCAAATCCGTTCCGGTTCAAGCCCAGAGCGTTGTTAAACCAGCGGGTTGCTGCACTCGCCTGATCCACGAGGGCGAGTCGCGGTTATGATAGATAACAGGGGCATTCACTCTGTAGCACTGCGGATTAGAGGCTGATTTTGGCAGCGCATGGAATTTCCTCTCGGCGTCGTTGGGTATTCTGGACGCTTGTCGCTCTGCTGCTGATCGCTGTCAATATTATGGTTGGGATCGGTGTCTGGACTTGGCGGATTTGGCAGGAATTACCGCCCGTCGTGAAACTCGAAAACTGGCGTCCTCAGGAGCCGTTACGCATTTATGCGGACAATGGTCACTTGCTGCAAGTGGTTGGCCCGCAACTTCGCTATGCCCTGCCCCTGAAACAAATCCCCAAAACCTTGCAGGATGCTTTTATTTCCGCCGAGAATTCGAAATTTTACAGTCATGATCCGATTTACTATCCCGTCAGCTTTCCAGGTATTATCCGTGCGGCCTTTGTGGATCTGATTCACATGGCTCCAGTGCAGGGAGCCAGCACCATCACCGAACAGGTAGCCCGCAATTTTTATTTGACGCCTAAAAAAACCATTACCCGCAAGGTGGCGGAAATCCTGCTGGCCTATAAACTTGGAGCGCGCCTGCCTCGTCCACAGATCCTGGATTTGTATCTCAACAAGATTTATCTGGGAGAGGGTGCATACGGGGTGCAGGCGGCAGCTGAAACTTACTATGGCAAAACCGTCAACCAACTCACCATTGCCGAAATGGCGACTTTGGCTGGTCTACCGGCGGCGCCCTCGGATTTCAATCCCATCGCCTCCCCAGCGTCGGCAAAAACCCGGCGAGACTATGTGTTGCGGCACATGGCGCACTATGGATACATCAGCAAGGCACAGGAAAACGCGGCCCTGGCTGAACCCATTAAAGCTCATTATCACGCTCCCGCCAGCAATATTGCTCCCTATGCCACCGACTGGATTCGTAACTGGCTGCAAAAGCATTTCGGTGCCGATTTCACCTACCGAACTGGCCTGCAGGTTTACACCAGCATCAATCCGACGGACCAGCGTACTGCCGATCGGGATGTTGCGGTGGGTCTCGAAAACTACGCTATGGGTCTGGATAGCATGGATCCCAAGGCTTGGCATGGTCCGATTGCACAATTGTCGGAGGCAGCCATGGAAACGGCGCTGCAGGGGCAGCGCCCCAGCCAGTTACCCAATCACAATCCAGCCAATTTGCACTGGGGGGTGGTGATCAAATCCACGCCGGAAACGGCGACCGTTTCCTTGGAGGGCCGCCGTTTGGTGCATTTGACCTTGCGCGACGTGGCTTGGGCGCGTTCCGCCCCCAAGGGAAGTTCACCAAATGCCGTCAATCAGGTGTTGCAACCGGGTAATTTGATCTGGTTAAGACGCTATGTGGTCGCAGCCACCTCGGGAACTGGCAACCCGGTCTGGGGTACAAAGGTTTGGCACAATATTCCCCATGCTGGCTGGCAGTTGACTCAGATCCCCCATGTGCAGGGCGCCTTGGTTTCTCTTGCCAGCCAATCAGGCGCCATCCTGGCTCTATCCGGGGGCTTCAGCTACGAACTCAGCCATTTTGACCGGGCGCTTTACGCATTCCGGCAGCCTGGTTCGGGATTCAAACCCTTTGTATATTCTTCGGCCATGGACGCACCGACCTATTTGGCCAGCGGCCACAAACATTATCTCACGCCTGTTTCTCTCATAGCTGACACACCGCTGGTGATTCATCTCAGTGACGGACAGGTTTATGCACCGACCAACTACAGTCGTACCTTTTCGAATATTCCCTTTCCAGTTTGGGAGGATCTGGCGGATTCCCATAATGTTCCCAGCGTTCGCCTGTTGATACATGTCAGCATCCCCTACGCCAAGCGCTATGTGGAACGTTTTGGTTTTCCAGCACAACAGATCCCCGCTTCCCCCTCCATGGTGTTGGGATCAGGAGATTTCACCCCCCTGCAAATCGCGCGGGGCTACTCCGTATTTTCCAGTGGGGGATTTTTGCCGCATCCTTATTTGATTCGTAAAATTGTCACTGCACACGGCACTACGGTTTCGTTAATGGATTGCCCACTTGGTTATCGCCCGCCGGCAGGGCAAACCGTGATTCCGCCCGGAGTTGCTTTTCTGATGACCAGAATGTTGGAGCGGGTTATCCAGATGGGCACAGGGGTGGCCGCGCAGATTTTACATCGCCATGATCTGGCAGGCAAAACCGGCACGACCAATCATGAGGATAATGCCTGGTTCAATGGCTTTAATCCCAATGTTACGACTTCAGTCTGGGTGGGATATGATAACAATCAATCCATGGGGACTTGGGCGGCGGGGGCTCGTGAAGCCCTGCCTATCTGGATTCGCTATATGCACACGGCGCTGGCGACCTATCCGGATGTGGGTTTCTTCCAACCGCCCGATATAGTGACCGCGCGTTACGACCCAGAAACGGGTGATCTTGCACCTCGGAACGACCCGGAGCATAAATATCCCATTGGATATTTTTTATCCGGCTATCTGCCGCCGAAGCATAAACCCAAGGTCAGTGCAGAAACACAGAGTTTTATTCGTGCATTGATGCATATTTTCTAGGAGATGGATAATGAAGCAGTGGTTGGTCCTGATAATTATCGTCTTTTGTTTCTGGGGGGTTTTTGAAGCCAGTCACTACTGGCTGATAAGACATCCCGATCGCCCGGATCAACGCACCTTGAAGGTGATTTCCCATTAATCAGAGGTTCCTTAGGCGCCGTACCGTTGGAAAGCGTTCCAGCACTTTAACCCAGGGTCGGCAGCAGGGTTTTGGTCTCTAGCGCTTCCACATCGGTCGTATGGCGCATCTTGCGGAACACCTGACGTAGGGCGCTGAACCCCAGCTCCTTCCAGAGTTCGGTCAAGGCCCAGACATCGCCCAAGGCACGGGCCGATTCAAAAGTGATGGACGGTGGGGAAGTGGGTACTGGCATCGCATCGGGTGTCTGCCCACTGACCTTCATCAGACCCGAAATCACCGCGTGTAACTGGCTATCCACCTGATCCAGTCGTCCCAGGGTGGCGACGGTCCGCTTTTTGACCTTTCCGGCATCATCCCGGTAGGACTCGACAAGCTGCACGTAGCGGCGACTGCCGGAGGTGGTGATCTTCACATGTATGCCGCCGCTTTTGAAGAGCGTCGTGTTGGTCCTCCATAGCCACAGAAACGAACTATTATTTTCCACCACCCTCTGCCCAGATTTCTGCCTGAGCGCTCGTGATAGCAGGTGCCCGTAATTGACACACGGCCTTGCCACACCATTCCGGACCAATATCCAGTTGTTCCAGGGCGTGTTCCATCGTGATTCTGAACACAGGAGCCGCCTCCACCCCACCGAAATTCCAGAATTTATCACTATCCCGTAGGGTGACCGCCATCACCAGTTGGGGATCCCGACCAGGAGCAAAGCCAACAAAAGTCGCGTTGGTACGATGATGGAAAAATCCGTCCTTGCCATTGGCCAGATCCGCAGTTCCCGTCTTGCCAGCAACCGCATAGCCTGGGATGGCCGCAAGAATACCTGTGCCATCAGGTTCAGCCACGGTACGCAACCAACGCCGCAGGTCGTTGGCCACCCAAAATGGCATGACTCGACGCTTGCGCAGGGGTTCCCCCTTCACCAGAATCGGACGAATATGGTAGCCTCCATTGGCAATTGCAGCGTAGGCATCGGCCAACTGCAGCGTGGTCACTGAGATTCCGTAACCAATCGAGATGGTGGCGTGCCGTGCCTTACTCCAGCTTTGCCAAGCCGGTAATACCCCTGCGGTACTTCCGGGCAACCCGGTCTGCGGAACATTACCAAAACCGACCGCCCGATACATGTCATAAATGGCGCGGCGCGGTGTTTTCAGAGCAATTTTGACCGTGCCGATGCAACTGGAATATTTGAGGATATGTTCAATATTCAGCACATGGTGGGGTACGTCATCGGTGATCGGATATCCACCCACCCAAAGTGGATGAAATACATTGAAACGCGCTGTAGAGCTCACGCTATGGGTAGCCAATGCTGCAGCAATGGCAAAGGGCTTGATGACCGAGCCTGGCTCAAAAGCTTGATGCACTGCGTTGTCCACATAATCCATGGGGTTGTTACAGCTACCCACATTGTTGGGATTGCAGCTGGGAACACTGGCCATGGCAAGCACCTGCCCGGTACGTACATCCATCACCACCGCCGAGCCATTGCTTGCGCCGAAATGGCGCTGGGCGGCAAGCAGAGCCATGTAAGCCCAATACTGGATCTGGGGATTGATGGTGAGCTGCAGGGCATGCCCGGCCCGAGGATTGCGCAGGATTTTGTACACATGCACAATCTGCCCATGACCATCCTCCAGAACCCGTTCCTTACCCGGTATGGCGGAAAGCCATGAGTTATAATACAACTCCAGCCCGGTATCCCCCTGATGCTGCAGATTGACCATGCCGAGCAGCGGTGCGGTCACCGCCCCCATAGGATAATAACTGCGGCTGGTATTCTGCGTATAGATACCTGGGATATGCAGCGCAACAATTTTTTCCCCCAATGCAGGAGGAACTTGACGCAGAATGTAGGCAAAGGCCGCCCCTCCACCAGCAACCCGTTCGGCGAAACTGGTAGGGCTCAAATGCAGAGCCTGTGCAAGCGATCCCCATTGATCCTGATATTTATCCAGAATTATCGGGTCGGCCCAAATGGTTACCGCCTTTACATTGACTGCCAGCGGCGCTCCATTTCGGGCCGTAATAATTCCACGTTCACTGGGCAAGGGCAAAGTGCGCAAATAACGCATCCGCCCCTGGAAGCGCAAAGTTTGATGCTCCAGCCACTGTAAGCGTAAATCCCGAGCAAGCACTGCTGCGAAACCTATCAGAATAGTGGCAATCAACCAGCGTGCTCGACCCGAAGGCAACATTTTGACGGATAGTTCTCTCATGCGCGGGGCGGTGTTTGAAGGCGGGTTGTTTCCATAACCAACTCCAGTAGAGTTTTAATGAGAGTCAGACGACCACCTCAAAGTAAAGTTCCGGAAAATACTGCAAGATCTGGCTAATACCAGCTAGAACAGTTTCGCTGTCTCGTGCCTACCAGACTGGATTACCTTTACGGCCACCCGAATCCTGTCTGGACAAGGCTTGGCAAGATGGATGCCATCGACCGCCTGATAGCCACCGAAGCGGTATTCCTCTCACGAAAAACTGACGCGTCGTGACCACCTGGTGATAAAATGGCGGCAATCAGAATGTACACTTTTCGGGGGTGCCCATGATAAGCGGAATTACTGCCCACGATCGCCGGAATGGCAATCAGCCAAAGATCTGGGCTGGATTCACCACAATGTTGGTGAAATCCCGCAATTTGATCTTGGGACGTAAGTCGCTGAGAATGGCTGCTCTAGCGACCGGAAGCGCCTGCCAGGCATTATTCCCGCCATCTTCCACCACCACCGCCACAGCAATTTTAGGATGATGGAGCGGTGCCCAACCGATGAAAAGGGAATCATCATTATAAATCGTCCGACCATCCTGATAGCCGATAGGCACTTCCGCTGTCCCGGTTTTACCAGCCATGGCCAAACCGGGTGTTGCCATGCTTTTACAGGTTCCCCGAGTAACACAAGCCGTCATTCCCTTGCGGACTGCCCGTAATGCAAAAGCGGGAATATGCAGGTTTTTGGCTGGCGGTACCGGCAAGGCTTGCCGCGCATCTGTTTCTGGATTGATTAACGCACTGACCACATGCAGGGAGGGTAGATATCCTCCGTTGGCTATGGCCGACACCGCACGCACCAACTGCAATGGTGTCACCAGCAAATAGCCTTGCCCGATGCCCAGAATCACCGAATCGCCGGTGTACCAGGGCTGATGAAAACGCGCTTCTTTCCAGCGCGGCGTCGGGACAAACCCGTTGGCACTGCCGGGGGTATCAATGGGAGCGGGGTGCCCAAACCCAAAGCGCCAGAGTGCCGCATCCTGCCGCTGAATACCCATCTTGATAGCCAGCTTGTAAAAAAACATGTCCACGGACCAGGCCAGAGCCTTGGTCAGCCCGGTGTCTCCAAAACCCGAATGATACCAGTCCCAGTAAACATGGTCCCCAAGCCGGATATAACCGGGGCAGTATGTATGGAAATTGGGCTGGATGACCCGATCCTGCAGCGCCTCGATAGAATAGAAAGGCTTAATGCAAGAGCCAGGTGGATATAGCCCTTGCGCTACCCTATTGAGCAGGGGCCGGCCCTTGTCATGCAGCAGGCTCTGCCAGTGGACTTCGCTAATCCCATCCACAAACCAGTTGGCATTGAAACTGGGATTACTGTAACTGGCGATTACTGCGCCGTTATTCGGATTAACCGCCACCAGTGCGCCGCGAAAATGATTGCGGCGCATGACCTTTTCGACCGCACACTGAACCCGCAAGCGCAGGCTTGTCAGGAGATTATCTCCCGGCGTCGGCGCGACATTCCGCAGATTGGCCACAGGCATACCTAATGCGTTCACTTCTTTGATCTGATAACCGAATTTCCCACGCAGTTCCCGCTCAAACGCATATTCCAAGCCAGTTTCACCAATGAATCGTCGATAAATATACCTTTGAGGATCAAAACCTTTCAGATTGCGGGCGCTGACCGGTCCGACATAACCGACCACCGAGGTAAACAGGTTGTTGTAGGGGTAATAACGATGCCACTGTGCTGCCACCTGCATACCCGGAAACTGCATGTCGCGTACCGA
The DNA here is from genome assembly GCA_021795795.1 of Pseudomonadota bacterium. Next base: position 11,394 of record JAJYPA010000180.1, read on the forward strand.
AAATGCAGCTATTTCTCCAGAGGTCATATTATGCAGGAGAATCCTGGGGATATAGGGCGGCTTGTCATCCAGAGTATGCAACAAATGCTCGATATTTTTTTTTGGAATGGGAAACAGGTGCTCTATGCGCTTCAGGGTCCCATGCAGTTGCTCCGTTTCGTCGGGAATCAGCTCCAGAACATAGCGCGGGTGATTGGCGGCAAGAATCTGGCCATGACTGGCGAGAATCAGTCCCCGTGCGGGAGAAACCGGGACAATGGCGGTAAGATTCGCTTGGGCCATTTTCCTAAAGCGTTGATAATGAAGGACTTCAAGATCTACCAGGCGCCAGATCAGACACACAAACGCCAGCAATAGTAAACCAATAGCGAAAGCCAGACGACCCCGGAAGCGACCGGTGTTTAGGGCGTTCTGACTCACAAAAACCTACCTTCAAAATCAATGAAATAATAGGACAACAATGGCGTAACTGCCTCTGAGAATGAAGTCTATGGCTAAGCTGAGAGGCCCTGATAGCGGGGAAAGTTCCCTAAGCCATACGTATTCCTGTTTAGCCGTCCGGGAACTTCCCGAGACAAGCAGGCGTCATAAGAGGTATGTATAGCGCCGTGACCATGAGTGGATGATGTCGACCAAGACCCACAATCATTCTTGTGATGATTTTTTTCCTTAGTATTCAGACTAAAGGCACTCTGATGACTGATATCTTAGAAATATTATCTATTTTAACTGGTATCGTGCTTGTCACTTATCCAGCCAGTTTTCTAGTGGAGAGGATATTACGTCATTGGGATAATGAATATCCTGAAAAACTTTAGGAGTCTGCTTTTATGTCTTTACGTTCGCTGAGTTTTCGGAGAAATTCTCATTTCTACCAGTTTTTTCATGGTTTCTCTGGAGTTAAACCACCCTCGGCAGAGAAGCGCAAAAACGCCTGGGCATTCATCATGGGGTGCAGATTGGAAGCATCTACCCCGAACCCTCCGCACAAACGGGATTGAGTAGTGGCATGGCCATCCAGCAGATTGACCAGCAGGAAGTGAACAGCCCGGAACAATTGCGGCAGATTGTCCAGAAGCTGCCGGCCTACACACCGAGGCTATATCACCCAACGCAGTTGGAATCCGGCACCATTCGGGCATCCCGACATCGATGGCCTGAAAACCGGGCATACCCACGCCGCCGGGTACTGTATGGATACCACGGCAGTGCGCAACGGCCGCCGCCTGATTGCCGTGGTCATGGATGCACCGAACTGACCCCAGTGGCGTCAAGGATGTCGTGGCCTTGCTGGATTATGGTTACCGCTTCAGCACCGATCACACGGTAATCAAAGCCGGACCCATTGTCGGTACCTACAACGATACTAGCCTGGACCCCGACGAGTTCCCTATTTCCGGCTCAGCGGCAGCGTCACGCCGTCCGCCGGACCGGTTGTTAGGCCGTAATTTCAGGGAGTTATGAAAATTACAGCGACTTCTTGCAGAAATACCAGTCAGTGCACTCGTAACCCTCACTCATGCGCTTTTCCGCCGCATTCACGTCGCCGGGCGGGGGTACGATGACCTTGTCTCCAGGCTGCCAGCCTTCGGGGGTGGCAACGTTGTTCTTGTCCGAGGTCTGCAAGGCTGACACCAGGCGCACGAACTCGGGAATGGATCGTCCGTTGCTCATCGGGTAGTACACCATGGCACGCAGCACGCTCTTGTCGTCGATGATGAAGGTAGCCCGCACCGCTGAGGTATCGGAAGCACCCGGCTGAATCATGCCGTAGTCATTGGCGACCTTCATGGACAGATCCTCGATGATGGGAAAAGGAATGTCAATGCCGAACTTCTCCTTGATATTGCGCACCCAGGCCACGTGGGCGTAGTAGCTGTCGATGGACAGGCCGATCAAATCGCAATTGAGCTTCTGGAACTCGGGATAGTGCTTGGCGAAGGCCATGAACTCGGTGGTGCATACAGGAGTGAAATCGGCGGGGTGCGAGAACAGCACCAGCCACTTGCCTTTGTAGTCGGCAAGTTTCTTCACGCCATGGGTGGTCTTGGCTTCGAAATTGGGTGCGAGTTCGTTGAGGCGGGGCATGGTAGGACAACTATTCATAGTGTCTGACATGATGAATTCCTTACAGGTTTATAGAGCCACATAGGGTAACAAGTATAGCTGTTGCAGCTGGACACAGCCACTGGCACACGTCATCCCCGGGAGATGGGGGCAGCGGAGGTGGAGTCTTTTCTGTCCTGGTTGGCGGTGGAAGGACAGGTATCGGCAACATCGCTGGTAATATGGCATAGGGTGGATTTCCATGCGGTTCACCCATACTAACACCCACCACCATCGCACTTGCAATGAGTCCCTTCAGCGTGTACTGTATTTTTATACAGTCACTGCCGAAGGAGGCATCACATGGCACCCCATCATTCCGCATCTCAGTTCCGGCCCAAGACGGCGGGCATTCTGGCCTTTGGCGCGCTGATTGGCCTCTGGCTGGGACATCAGGACAAAGGTTATCAGCCTGGTCCGACATCCTCTATGGAGTCTGTGGTACTTCAGCAGA
>JAJYPA010000181.1 GCA_021795795.1 Pseudomonadota bacterium
AAGAGGACTTAAGCGGCCTTATTGAATACGCAAAAGGGGCTAAGTTGGTCATTCTGGATCCGCTTGCAGAGCTTGCGGATGCGGATGAATCCGATGATCGAGCCGCGCGTATGCTGGTTCAGGCAATTAAAAAGCTGAGCCATGAAACGGGTGCGGGAGTTATTGCCATTCACCACCAGAATAAAAACGCCATGCTAAACGGCGGCACGTCCCACCAAACAGGGCGGGGGTCATCCAGGCTTGGTGCTGAGTGCCGATGGGCTGCGGTCTTGCAACCCCTCGATCAAAAGGCAGCAGAAGAACACGGCGTGGATAAAGATGATCGTTCCAAATGGACGCTAATTCACGAGGCAAAGGCAAACTACGCCAGCGTGGATGGGGTAAAATCCATGTATCATTATCAAGACTGGATGAGTAACGATGGTAGCACTACGCCCGGAATACCGCTGGCGAGAGACCTCAATATAAAGAAAGGAGGCGCAACAAGCCGCGACGGCGCCAGCACAAACGGCAAATACGCACACGCAAAAGCCAAAGGAGGGGAGTCAGATGATCTCGATCAACTCATGGGTTTATAATCCCGAAGACAAAAACAGGGACATTTCCACCGTGTCACAGGCCCGGTTGGAATTGTTTGAACCCACGCTCAAATTACCAAAAGACATAATTGTCACGCGCTCCAGTGAAAACGCGTGGGGAAAGATCACGGTTTCCGGGCGTTTGTGCCAGGCGCATCAAAACCTTTTGGAGATGAGCATTAACAGCGCCACGCGCACACGCCTCAGCGGGGATGGACGTCTGGTTCTGTTGATTGACCCATCCAAATTAAGCCGCGAATTGTCACCCACCAAAAGCCGCTATTCATATGGCGCCATGCGCGAGCAGTTTTCTGACATAGAAAACGCAAAGCTGACCATAGAAAACAAAGACCTCGTTTCTGCCCGCATTCTGGACATGTTCACCGAAAAAAATGCAGGGCGTGTGGTGGCTGTGCCAATGCGCGGGACGGGGATCGTGATGGTTGACAAAATCTGGTGGATTGCAACGTTCTCCAGTGCCTGGACTTGTTTTTTACATAATGACCTGCCCACTAGATATCGCGGGCAAATCAAAAATATTATCAAGCTGAGACATGGCGCCAGCCAAGCGCTCTCTCGCCTTATGCTTGCGCACTCTGGGGAGGCCTCCATCACAATGGAGAAGGCCTTGGATGCCTTGGGAGTGACCAGACGGCGGGATAAGGTGCTTCGTGAGTGGTTGTCTGATGCAGACCAATTGGCAACGATGGGGATCATCCTCACCCATACCCTTATCAAAATCATGGCCGCAAAAGCGCAGTGATGGCCACCACGCACTCCCACAATGGCCGCAAAAGCGCAGGACGCGTCCGCAGAAGCGCAGCAGATGGCCGCAAAAGCGCAGCAGATGGCCGCAGAAGCGCAGCGCCTATAGGCATATAGGCCCTAAAGGCATTATAGGCACTTGAGACCTTATTGGCCCTGAAGGGGCCAACGGTCTCATCAATGAAATTTTAATTACCAAGCTGTGCGGATACCCCTAGCCGGGCTGGGTGTTGGTAAGGACGGCAGCACATGAAACCATGTGTAGCCGACGCATGCGGTGCTTAGTGCAATGGAATATTGGCAATTATCCTCGATAAGGCACGGTCGATTTGATCACATCAACCGATGTATACCCCATGTTTTTGAGATATTCTTCTATGCTACGGATTGTAGTAGCTTGATTTGCAGCGGGACCCACCCTGATTTCCTTTATAGGCAAACTACTTCCTATGAGATGGTGTAAATGATCGTTGTACAGATCCTTGGTTGAAATATAGGGAATAATTCTTTGTTTGCCCACCCGGTGTCTTATTCCTCCAAAGTGCTGTAGGTGGCTCGACGCTGCGATTAGCCTTACCTCCTGTTCCGACTGGTAGGAAGGGTGCTTAAAAGTTATAAATTCCATCGCTAACCATGTTGCCATTTCTGACGACCAGGTTCCATCATCGATAGGAAAGCCACACGAAATATCTCTGAAGTACTCGAAACTGTATTTGCGCAAGGTGCGCAGGATAACCCTTGTTTTTTCAGCATCGTTGTAGACCACTTTTTTTGCCGACAAAATGGGGGCCATAAAGAAATGACCCAATCCATTTTGCTGATTGTAAAAGTTTATTGATACCCCTTGGCCGTCATATGCGTAGGACCGCCATTGGTCCAAGCTATCATAATCCCGAGAAAATGAACAAAGATAATAGGGCTCTTCCATGTAGCCCTCCAAAAAAGACAAAGAACCCTCCACAATTGAGCGAAAGTGTTTGTATCGACTCTTCTGAGAGATGCCATTTAAAAGGGCTATGGTGAGCCTTCTTCCGTTTTCAAATTCCTCAGAATCATTTAGAAAGCGGTGGTCAGAAAGCCAAAAGCCACCCGATTCGATGATCCCGTAGAGCCCATGCAAATCCGTATAGTGGCTTATTGTTGGGCCGGCATAGCGGAACAAGTCCATATCGAAATGTTTGGACCAGTATTTAGTATCAAATCGTGCCCTTAGAAATCCAAAAGGACAATCTTCGGGAGACGCAATATTTAGATTCTCGTCCATGGTTTAACTTGCCAAAGGGCGGCAGCGGGTTGACTGTTGCGTAGTGCCGGGAGGAATTGGGGCACAGACGCACTGGGTGTCTCCCGGATCCTTGGCTTTGGGTCGACGTTGTTTGATGGTAATCACATGTCGCTGGCGATATCGCGCCAAAGCCTTGCTGTGGCGAACAAAGAAAGGTGTTTGACGTTTGTTGTGGCAATAATAGCGGATCCCAGACTTGATTCCGTGGCCTGCGCCACTAGAATCATGTCGGCATCCAAGGCTTTGTCATCTGTAGCTTGACGTCGCATATTTCGAGCCCTAGCCCAAAAGTCAGCAGCCATGTTCATTACCGACGTAGTGATGGGGAGGTATTCGAGAGTATTTTTAAGGTCGTCCAGCCTTTGGAGGCCCTCCCGCCGGTTTGCGCGGATAAGTTCTCGTCGCAGTTCATAATCGCAAATCTCGGGGATATAGACAGAACAATCTACCATCAAGAGAGACTCTAGCCACTGAGAACAATCCATGGGTTCACTAGAGTGTTTCGGGTTGGTTACCAGGCTTAGAACACCGGTATCAAGTAGAACGACATGGTTCAAGGGAATAGCTTGCGATCCGAAGAACGGTCTTGGTCTAATGACTGTTTCAAGTAGTCGAGCGTCTGACGTTGCTCTTGAGCGTCAGACTCATCACTACGCCATTTTCTCAGCAAGGCTATCGCGGCTCGTTTGCGCCCGGTCAACCAGGGGTTGCCAATCGATGCCTCCCCTATGGTCTGCCAGCTAGCGGGCTTTCGCCAATCTAAATAAATCGGATCGGTAGCGCTACTGCTCGGTATCTCGATAATCTGGGCTAAAAGTGCCTTCGCATCCCATAGCTCCGTTTTTGCTTGTAACGTCGACGGGATGCCTTGAAACTCTCCCCACTGTATCCCCGTTCCACCCGTGGTGGAATTCTTTGCTTCTAATATGGCTTTCCCTGCAGAGAACTGAGCATAGGTCGGTGTAGTGCGTGTTTCACAGCAATTATTACTCAAGGCAAGTCTCCGTAGTTGGCAATCTCTATACCAAGACCAATAAGTTCGTCTAGCACCGATGGTATGCTCTCAGTCGGTATTTCACCGACGAATGTCGCATCAGTATTGATATCAAGTTCAAGACGACAAGCGATAGAGGTTCGCCCAAGTGCCGGGCTAACGGCTTGGCCTGGCGAGATAGCAATCGTCATCCCAAGCACTTGCGCAACAGCCCAGCGAGAGAGCCTGTTGACCTTCTCTATCCCGGGAAAGCATTTTAGGCTCCTAGGGCGATTGATCGAATAGCTGAAGTCCGTCGAGCCATCCGGGTCTAGTTTGACGGAGGGAAGGTAATCGGATATTGCCTGGTAGCCACTACGTATATCTGACACTTCGGCAAGTAATACCACCCCAAATGCAATTCTTTTAAGTGGTGGAGCTACCTGCAGCCAATCGCCAAGCGCGCTCCTAAATACATCTACAGCCTCAGAAAATGCGCCGCAGGTTGGCAACCCAGCTTGTTCGCGTTCCAAAGGCCCCGTTGCAAACAGCCAATCAACCCTGTCCCTCAAGCAACTGAGGGTCAAAGAAAAGCGCCCATCGCCGATACGACCAGTTTCCTGTACCAAGCCCATGCGAGGCTGGACAGTGCGCGATTCTGGCTCTTCACCAGCGACAATCCGCCACCATCCCGTCTCCTGGCTCTCCAAAGGCAGAACCGGGAACACCGTTACCCGCAAGGTCTCGGCTTGCCAGAGAAGTCCACCTAACTGTTTCTGATCATCCATGATCGTAGTATGTACTGCCCAAAAGTGGCGTGCAACGTGAATCTTCGCGGTGGAATTTGGCACCGGCAGTATAGATGACATTCATCTATCCCACGGAGCACTGCCATGAAGAAATCCATCCTCCCCGCCCTGGCCATCACCCTAGCCCTTGCCGGCTGCGCCACCACCCCCCTGTCTTATCACCGCTATTCATCCACCGAAAACTTGCAAGCGCAGGCACTTGCTGAAGGCACCGTGATCCGGTGCCAGCCGATCTTCGTTTCCAACACCCAGGCCCAGACAGCCCACGGCACCCTTGGGGCCATCGTAGGCGGCGCCGCAGGCTATGCCATCGGCTCTTCCCCCATTGCAGCCATTGCCGGGGTTATTGGCGGTGCCATCATAGGAAACGTCGCCACCCCCGGATCCGTGTCGGGCACGGAAGTGATGGTCAAACTTACAGATGGCCAATTGATGGGCGTGCCTGAAGTCGGCAACCCACACCTTCACCCCGGCGAGCAGGTCGCCATCTTGCGCGGGGCAGACGGCAACACCCGTGCCGTGCCGTTGCACTAGGCCGCTTTCCTTGCCCTCTGGCGCGTTTTCTGGTGGCAGGTGCTACTTCGGCCTACCAGAATCAGCGCAAAGCGCACCAGCGGGCAAGCTAGACGCCTTCCTGAGTGACAGCACTTAAAGGTATCCAGTAAGTACACGGCTTTATCAGTATATCAGGTTGATCTAATGAAGCACAGTACTTTTAGGTACTGAGTCTGTACTTTCCACCCCATTAACCCACTTAACCGACTGGTCGGTACGTACTAAAAGTATCGAACCAGTCCACAACAGGAGACTAGTAGACATGAACGAGTCCATATCCCTGTCAGGTCGTATCGGTCGCGCTATAGCGGTGACGGTCCTATCATTTTTTCTAATGGTGTATCTGTTCCATTTTATAGGCTGGCTGGGCTTCCCTGATTTTTGGGGCGGTTTGGTACTCCTGGTTGAAAAATACATGGCTGGAAATCTGACTGGGCGATTTTGGCGCGTCTGGATTAAAGCTGTGTTTTTCAGTGCCACTAAGTGGAAAGGCGCTTTGGAAATTTCATCCGCAAGCGAGGTCTCGTTTTTCATCGCATGGGCAACCGATCGGTGGTTCTTAAAATATCACTCCCGCTTTCTGAGAGACGCTCCTAAAAAATGAATTTGGCACTGCCCTATATGTGAAGGCGGCAATCCAGCCGCCTTCGCACCCGGAAAACCGGAAGGGAATACAGAACATGAAGCAGGCAGAAATAGTGACTCTGGCAATCAGAATCCGCATTGAACTCCAAAATATGGGCGGACTGAAAATGAATCTTGATAAAGTCAAAGCCGTGATCCAGCGCGAAACCCATGGTAGTCAAAAGGACGCGGCACGCATCTTTACTTTGGTTGAAGCATTGGAAGCGCAGGGCGTCAACTAATTTGGCACCACCGTATAAGTGAAGTGAACTGAAAACTGCATAGGGGCCACCGGCCCCAAAGGATCATAAAATGAAAACGTGGCTGATAGTTGGGTTGTTTGCCCTTAGCTTTGGAATTGCAGGCGGTTATTCATGGGCAGCGGCATGCGCGGCACAAAAGCAATTGCCGACGCGTAACGCGACGTATTGCGTGACGCACGGCGCTGGCAGTTTGGATTGCGTATTGAATGGCGAAGCATAAGGAGTGTGACATGAAATACCTTGATCAAGCATGGAAAGATTGGATAGGCAACGCGGCAACTGCGGTCATCGAAAACAAAATCCTTTTGGAAAAGTACATCCAAACTCCAAAAGGCGCAGAAGAAGCAGTGCTGTGGCTGGTGGTAATGTTCACATTCTGTGGCATGAATGCTATCTGGGCACTGTGGAATCTGTGGCACATCCTGTTATCTGCAATCTGGTAAGGAGACTGCAATGAAAACAAAAACAGAAAGAGAAGTCGTGTGGTGTGTTTATCTGGACGTTACTCTAAACCCGCAATGGTGCGCGGCGGGCAGCCGGGAAGCAAAGGCGTTGTCTTCCTGCCCTGAATACATTGTGGGTTATTACTCAAGCCGCAAAGATCGTCAGGCAACTGAAGACGCGGCAATCACCCGCAACGAGTTGCGGCAATTGCGGAACGCGGCATGAAATAAGCGGCGGGCTGGACGCCCGCCTTTACGATAAGGGGGGTGTGAGATGAAAATGAAGCGGGTAATCTTCTGGACGTTATTTGTTATTGTGGCATTTACTGTGGTTATGAATTTTGTTTTTTTGGCGGCGGTTACTCATGTTCATGTGGAGCGTGACATTGCTCATAATTTCCAATTGAAAAAGACGGGCTGGACGGTGCCGGTATTAAAGGGGCAGATGTTACCCGTGCAATGCTCGGGGCTGGACAAAACGGGGCGGTGGGTGTGCGCGAATTATTTTTATGGAAGTGCGGCGGCAACGCTCGATAATAAAGACACATGGGGAAAGCGCATTGGTGAAAATCCCTGTGCATTTTTCAGAGAGCACATCGTGGAACTAGAACAGACAGAGTTTAGTTCTGTCTCTGACTGGAAAAGTTTCAAGATTGGACTTGCAGCATGTGAAACCGTTTAACGTAAAGGCATTCGCTAAGGTTCCGGTTTCCGCGTAGCGGGAATTGGAAGAGCGAAAGCCGCGCTGGGGCTCCGCCCCAGACCCCCTAAAAGATTCACACAAGTCGCTACCCCCAAGGGGTAAGCAACTTGCGTTGAAAGCCGTGCTGGCACTGGCTTTCAGGCGTGACACGCGCCCATGAAAAGCGTGTGGCGAAAGCCGCCGACAATTTGGCAGTAGCCCAACGGTGGCGGGGGTTCCCCGCGTGACACGCGACTAATGCAAAACAGGAGATATAGAGACATGGCTACCGAACGCAAGAAATACGTGACAATGCGTTACACCCAGGAAGAGATTGCCACATTGGACAGCGAAGCTAAGACCTTGGGAATGTCTAGATCGGAATATATAAGGGTGCTGATGCAGATGGGAAAAGGACGCCTTTACATTGACTATCTGCATGGTCTGGTCGAACAGATAAACACAAAACTGGCACCAATTCAAGACGCGGATTTTACCCGCCTGGTGGCGAAGGTGAACTGGCTAACCTTGGCCGTAAAAGAGATCCAAGGCCTAACAAGAAACGGCGCTGAACAAGCTAAAGCGCCCTATCTTCCGAAGGTGGATGCTGAAGTCCAAAAACTGAAAGATGCCATCAGCAAGGGGTACTGAGCACGGATAATTTGGCAGTGGCAGATAGATGAACACACACAAAGGAGCTACAAAATGAACAACGCAAACGACTTCGAAACCGCACCATGCACCCTCATTATTGGGGACATTGAAAACGACATTCCCCTTGATTATGACCTGCTTTCTGGGGAGATTGAAAACGATATACTGGACGATTTTGACGCCCAACTGGAAGAGGAATGCCTGGATAGTATCTGGGCAGTATAACCTGAATACATGAATAAAAGGAGCAAGTGTTATGAACGAAAACACAACACCCGGCGGACGTAAAAAAGAGAAGTTCACCAAAGGCGCGGGACGCGCCGCATTCTGGTTATGGGCACTGGTTATGATCACCAGCGGCCTTACATCCATGGGCATGGGCTCCGCAGGATATGCGGATGGCATGGTGATGCTGCCCGCTTATTTTATGGCTATGATAGCCTTCTTCCTTGGTTTTATGGGCGGTAAAGGCATTCCACGCAAAGGCGATACGCGCCCCAGTAAATGGGCATTTCTGGGCGCATTATGGGTAACCGGAACCGCCGCAGGACTCATTATGATAACGTCTCAAAGCGTCGGTTTTCTCCTGACTATCGGTACTTTGTTTGCCGTCCATCGCATTTTGCTTCACAAGAAAAAGAACGTAGTTACTGACGAAGATGACAGCGGGGGTGAACTGGTGCGCGGGACGCTGGTTCACGATTACCGTGATCAAAAACGCAAACCGGAAAAGACAGATAGCCAAACTATCATCATCGGTGGTGTGCCGATTCCGCGCGAGTCAGAGCCGTCACATTTCCTACTGGCGGGTGCTCCTGGTGTTGGTAAATCAACGGTAATTGCTGACATGCTGGAAGTGGTTCGCAACCGTAATGAAAGGGCTTGTATCTATGATCCGGCCGGCGAATTTGCGTCACGATTTTATCGTGATGGAGACGTTATATTAAATCCGCTTGACGCCCGCAGTGCGCCATGGACGCCATGGGCGGACGCAACGAGTCAGGCCGATTTCGAGCAAATCGCGGCGGGTTTGATTCCTGACGATGAACGTCAACCCTTTTTTCCGCAGTCAGCGCGTGCGTTACTGGTGACCATTTTGAGTGAGGCGCGCAGCGTCCAAGAATTGGTCAGGTATATCATGTCTGCCAGTAATGAAGACTTGATATCCATGGTAGAGAAACACGGGCTTATTGGACTTGTCGGTAGTAATCAGACGTTTTCCAACTCGCGCGCATCAATGACCGCCCCAACGACCTCTTTGCGTTATCTGCGCGACCCGAAACCTGGTGAACTTCCTTTTTCCATAAGGGAATGGGTGACCCACGAAAAGCGCAATGAAGGGCGCTGGATCTTCCTAACCAGCCGTGCCGATCAACGCGCTACATTGCGCCCGCTGTTGTCCCTATTTATTGATACCTTCGTGACGGGCGTAATGATGCTCCCCCCAGATCGCACTAGGCGCGTCTGGCTTTTCGTGGATGAGGCCCCGACGCTGCAAAAAATGCCCAAGCTGGTCGAGGCCATGGCGGAAGGCCGGAAATTTGGGCTCTGTGAAGTGGTTGGCTTCCAAAATGTTGCCCAAACAAGGGAGCGGTATGGTAGGGACGGCGCGGAAAGCTTTCTGGGATTGCCGCAAACCCAACTCATCATGCGTCTGCCGGATCCAGATACCGCAAAATGGGGATCCGGGATCGTCGGAGATCGTCACATCATCCGGGGGGTGGAAGGGGAAAGCACAAGCGCGCAAGGCGGTGGTGAAAGTACCACTTACCAGCACAGCACCGAGCCGGCGATCTTGCCTGCCCAGATCCAGGGACTTCCCAACCTGGAAGGAATCCTTCGGTACATGGGAGTCAAGGAGATGATGACCGCGCGTGTCAGGCTCGCCAGGAAGGACCGGGCGGTGACCACAGCCGCGTATGTTCCAACTGCCCATGACATGGGCGTTCTGCCCGGTCATGGGTCCCATGGGTCCTCTATATCGACGGGCGCGTCCTCAGCCGTGCCCACCGTAACAAGCGCTGACGAGTTCAAAACGCCAGGCGAAATCGAGGAAGAAGTGGCTGAACACGACCATGACGACCATGACGACCCCTTTGCCATGTAGCAATGTAGATGAAACACAGACAGGGGCCACCGGCCCCAAAGGACACACATCAAATGATCACCCGGTCACCAAACGGCGCCGCATCGGAAGGCGGCCAATATTACCAAGAAGGCGAGTACTACCACCAATCCGAAAGCGGTGAAGAAGGCCACGCCCCCGCGGAGTGGTTGGGCGACGGCGCGGCAGCCCTTGGCCTTCAAGGCGAATTCAGGCGCGAAGACTTTGAAAAATTCGACAGGCTATTGGCTGGCGAACTGCCCAACGGTGAAAAGCTTCCCCGCCCAAGCGACCCCAACAAGGAACGCCGGAGTGGTGAAGATATCACCCTCTCTGCCCCAAAAAGCGTGTCTGAAGCGGCGTTAATCGGCGGAGACGAAAGACTGTTAGCCGCTCACGATGAAGCCGTAAAAGAAGCCGTAGCGATCATGCAGCAAGAGATGTTCGGTGCCCGCCAGAAAATAGACGGGGTCCAGCAGCACGTGGCAGCCGGGGCAATCGTGGGCGCATTTCGGCATGAAACGGCAAGGCCGGTGGGCGGTGTTGTGGATCCACAGATCCACACCCACACGGTATGGGTGAATGGAGCACTCCGCGAAGATGGACAATGGAGAAGTGCCGACTGGAAGATGGAAAAAGGTGACTTTGCGCGGCTTGATGCCATATATAAAGCCCAGTTGGCGTCCAAAGCCCAAGACCTTGGCTATGATGTCCGCAAAACCAAGGATGGCTTTGAGCTGGCCGGAATAAGCGACAAGGCCCTGAAACCCTTTTCCTCCAGGACCGATCAGATCGACAAGGAATTGGAAAAGCGCGGGCTGACCCGCGAAGGGTCAAGCGAGGCGCAGCGCGACGCCGCGAATATCGGTACCCGTGAAGGGAAAATTCATCAAACCCAAGAGGCCCAACATAAACAATGGGAAGAAAGAGCCGAAGCCGCCAACGTCCTTGCCGAGATCCGCACCGCCGTGGACGTCGCACGTCAGAACTCACTAACCCCGCCAGTGCCCAGGGACCAAAAGATCCACGCGCTGGAAACCGCAGAGGCTATTAAGAGCGCCGTCCGCCACCTTGGAGAACGTGAGCACATCTTTGATCGTAAGCGGCTTGAAACAGAGGCGTTAAAGGCGGGCATCAAGGACCAGGTAACGCATAAAGACGTGGTCAAGGCTCTGGACAGCATCCACGCTGAAAAAATCTATGCGGCATCTGGGCTCATAAAAGCCGAAGTTAAAGGCCAGGATAAGGAATTCTTCACCACCAAAGCGGCTTTGGCCCGTGACGAAAAAATGGTCACCCAAATGAAAGCCGGGCAAGACAAGTTTACCCCGGCGATGACCCCCGAGCGGGCAGCGGAAATCATTAAAAACTTCGAGCGCGAAAAAGGCTTTGCACTGTCCACCGGCCAGCGCGATGCGCTCACTCTGGCCCTTTCATCCAAGGATCGGATCGTAGGTTGGCAAGGCTATGCCGGAGCTGGTAAAACCACGGCCATTAAGGCCGTGGCGCAAGCGCTGAAGGCCCAAGGGCGTGAAGTGATCGGGCTGGCCCCGACCGGCAAGGCCGCCCAGGAACTCGCGGCATCGCTTGCCGGTGCGAATGTGAAGGCGGAGACCATCGCAAAGTGGGAAGCGGCCGGAGCAAAAGGCAACCAAAACACCACCATCATTATTGATGAAGTAGGTATGGTGTCATCAAGAGATATGCAGAAAATTATGGATCGCGCTGAAAAAACCGGCATGCAGGTAATAGCGCTGGGCGATTTTCGTCAAATCCAAAGCGTTGAAGCCGGATCCCCGGCCAAACTTTTGCAAGATAGTGGCATGAAAACAGCCGTGATAGACGACATCCGCCGCCAAAACAACCAGCAATTAAAGGCTGTGGTAGAGGCTTTTGCACGGGGTGACGCGAAGGAAGGTGTTAGCAAAACTGCCCCGTATATCCAAAAGGTGGATATACCAGATGGCAAAACCGCCCGCGAAGCGATAGCCGACGCGGCGGCACGGGATTATCTTTCCCGTTCCCCGGAACTGCGCAAGGAAACCATTGTGGTAGTGGCCACGAACCAGACACGCAAGCTGATCAACGAAAAAATCCGTGATGGCCTCAAGAAAGACGGGACCATTGCTGGTGAAAAGGAACGCGAAATCCGGACACTCCATAAGACCGATTTTACCCGCGAGCAGATGCGGGAAGCACATAATTATGAACCGGGACAGATAATCGTGCCCATGCGAGATTACGAAGAGCGCGGTGTGAAATACGCGGATCCGGAGCGTCAGAAAGCGTATCTGGATGCCCGCAACGCCAGCAAAGCGTCCCACAACAACGATAAAAAGCCGCCAGCCGCGCCTATGGAAAAGGGCCAGGAATACACCGTTAAAGACGTGGATACCGCCAAAGGCACGGTAATACTGGAAAGCAAAAGCGGCGAGAAAGTGGAATGGAAGCCGGAGCAGGCATCCAAAATCCGCGTCTACAACCAGGATCAAACCCGAGTCGCGCCCGGCGATACGATTGTGTCCCGTGAAAACCAGCGTTTTGAGAGCGTCAAAGGCGAGCAGGTGCAGATTGTCAACGGTCAAAAGGGGGAAGTAAAAGGCCAGACACAGGATGGCACAATAATAGCCGAGTTCAAGGACGCCAAGGGCGAAACGAAAGAAGTGCTGATTGGAGCGCAGGATGGCGCGAAAATTGAGCACGGATACAGCGGCACAGTGCATGCCGCGCAGGGCGCGACGGCCAAGGAAGTGATCGGCGCGATTGAGAGCGAATCAGAATTGAATAACGCTAATCAGGCCTATGTAACCTTGAGCCGTGCCAAGGACAATGCGGTTGTCTACACCGACGACCCGGAAAAGTTAGCTGAGAAGTGGCAGGGTTATAATTTTCAGAAAAATGCCAGCGAGCACGCGCAGGATGCGGATAAAGGCCAGCACGATTACCATAAAGAAGAGCGTAATCTGCAGCCTATCGAGCGGGATGAATCTGGTAAATATCAGGAGCCGGAGGCCATTAAATCAGAGCGTGATCTGGATAAATTGCGCGAGGCGAACCCCCATATCGTGGCCGCCGCGAAAGCGCATGCGGAGCAGAAGCAACAACAGCCGGAAACCGCCCAGACGGTACTCGGCAAAGGCGATGCGGTGCGGGAAGCACCTGTAGGCGCACCCCGCAACAATGTAAAGGCGGAGCGGCAAACAGCCGCACCGCAGCGGCAGGAAAGCCAGGCCAAAGGCCGGACGAAGGATGAAAAGGCCCCAACGCCGGCCAAGCTTTCCCCAGAGCATGCCGAAAAACTGAAAGACTGGGCGCAAACCCAGCGACCAGCGCCGGCGCCGACGCCGACGAAGGATAAAGCCCCGACACTTGGGCAGGAGTCGAAAGGCCAACAGCGCCAGTCGGACAAGGGCATGGAAAGAGAGATGTAAAAACCGCGATTAACCACATGGAGAACATCATGGAAACCGACACCATCACCCAGCAAAACGGGTTACAACAGCAGGAATGGCCGGACGCGGGCCACCCCCAACCAACCGGCCCAGGCACCCCCGGTGAAGGCGGGATCCTGGTGGTCCCCCCTCTGGACTCGGAAACCACCATGGACCGGCCCAGCATGGATGGCCCAGGCATGAGCGGGGGCGGATCCGAAATAGAGATTGAGTGGTAGCTGTCGATTTGGCATCACCGTATCAGAATATGAGACAGGCGCGTCACGTTTTCTGATACACCTACATAACCGCCAAGCCGGCCAGTGGCGATAAACGCCGGCAGTCACATACTGGCTTGTACCTCCTTCCCCAGGGATGCGACCGACTCGCCGCCGTAAGCGGCCCCATCTTCCTAACCCAGAAATAACCCAAATGGTTATGCTCTGGGTTATTTTTTTATAACCGTCTGGGTTCCTGTTTGGTTCCGTTTTCAAAACCAATTTGGTTTCCACTTGGTTTCCCACGCCCAAAAACCCCGCAAAAATTTTAATTTGGCAGTTCCCTATTGATGAACACCCACTCAATAGAAGGAGCAACACCAATGAACAAGAACACCTACGAAGCCCAACTGGCAGCAAATTTCGTGTCGTCCGAGATCCGCCGCAGCGGCCTCAATCAGTTTGAACGCATGAAGAAATTGAAGGCGGTATTCAATGCCGACAGTTTCACCATGCAGGAATTGACGGAGGTCCTGGCCCCTGACTGGAAAAGCCCCGAG
>JAJYPA010000663.1 GCA_021795795.1 Pseudomonadota bacterium
TAACATGGGTATTTCTTGTGCGTGTGAATATCCCGATTACGACCCAGAGTGGTATTGGGAAGTCCACGATGAATCCTTTATCCTGGATACTACGCGATTCAGAAAATGTGTGTCCTGTAAGGCGAATATGGAGGTTGGGGAATCGGTTTACACGGCGTATAAAGAGTTCAATGAAATGTACGCGCTAAAGGGTTGCCGGGGTTTCAGTTAAAGGTTTAGGAGGTTTGAAATGCCCACCTATCGAGTCTTTATCGCTATCCAGAAGAAATAGACCGCATAGAAGATTGGGAATGGTTGGTCGGGCAAGTATCCAAGAGGGGGTTTTCCACCTTTATGTGTGATGCCGATGACCGCAAAGATCGTCGGGCCATTTTTGCCGACCTCAACATCCGCGCCCATGTGGAGTGAGCCAAGGGTGATAACGGCACCATGGATCTATTCGATCATCTGGAATTGCCGGCCTGCGCATCCTCTTTCGGACTCCGTGAGTAAACATCGCGATCAAGGAGAGAGATCATGAACACATCGTGGACCCAGGATCAAGTCGAGCAACTCAATCGCCTGCAACGGGGCGAGCTATTCGGGCATCCGTACACCTGCCCGAACCGATCCATCATGCCTCATCACTATAATGGACACGACACCGGCTGTCTGGTGGCCACGAAGAACGGTTGGTGGTGCCCGGATTGCGGGTACACCCAGGACTGGGCACATGCATCGAGTCTGGAGGCCATGTCCCTGGTGGATATGATGCGGTTGCTGTCGCACCGGCAAGAAGGAGCGTGCCAATGACCAGTTTTCTACCATGTGCATCCCTGATTTTGCGCGCCAGGGGCCAGGGGTTACGCCAGAACGTGCGCAACGAAACAGGAAGCGCGTCGCCTGGAACGGCTGGCGGATCGTCTTGAATCCATTTTGGACGCACAAAGGCGATTGCAGCGACGTCTTTTTAGCTATGGAGCGGACTACCGATGAATGACAAAACTGGTATCACATGGAACCCGGAAGGCCGGCTGGACCAGCCATTGCGCTGGATGCGGCCACGACTGATTTTCGTAACCAGTATGTCGGATTTGTTCCATGAGGTCGTGCCTGACGACTTCATCGACCGGGTGTTTGCAGTTATGGCTTTGGCCACACAGCATACATTTCAGGTGCTTACCAAGCGCCCGGATCGGATGCTGCGGTGGTTTGATCCAGGATATGACAACCGCGAGCACGCTGTGGGTCAGGCCATGCGGGAAATTGCCACAGCCCATGGTGGCGACGATGCTGGGTTACCGGAGTGGCCCCTGCCGAACGTCTGGCTTGGCGTCTCTGTCGAGGATCAGGCAACCGCCGATGAGTGCATTCCGCCTTAGAATAAGGGCTACCAGAAGTTTTAGATCTTTTCATAGATCTTTTTTTCTTGTAAACTCCAATTCCATGAAAGCACAGAGCTCCATACTCCGTCCGGAACAAGCGCCTCCCCCCCTACCTACAACGGTGGGGGGGTTTTCTACAGTATTGGCCGACCCGCCCTGGCGGTTTGCTAATCGCACTGGCAAAGTCGCCCCTGAACACCGGCGCCTAGACCGATATTCCACTATGTCTTTGGACGCCATCAAATCCCTTACAGTGAGGGATATCTTGGCACCCAATGCGCACCTGTACCTATGGGTGCCAAACGCGCTCCTGCCTGACGGGCTGGAAGTAATGGCCGCTTGGGGCTTCCGCTATGTGTCCAATATCGTTTGGGCCAAGAGGCGTAAAGACGGTGGCCCAGATGGGCGGGGTGTTGGCTTCTATTTCCGTAACGTGACGGAGCTGATTCTGTTTGGTGTTCGCGGGTCACTTCGGACCCTTCCCCCTGGAAGGTCACAGGTCAATATGATTGAAACTCGCAAGAGAGAACACTCACGCAAACCCGATGAACAATACGATTTAATAGAGTCGTGCTCTCCGGGAGCTTATCTTGAATTGTTCGCGCGCGGTGAAAGGAGATCAGGGTGGACCTTTTGGGGAGATGAATCCACTAACGAGGTGCCACCTAGAGGAGTAGTTCACAAGGGGTACAGTGGGGGGCCGATTCTTCCTCCATTGCTCCCGAACGAACATATCGAAAAGAAGCGCGCGGATGCCATTGGTGCCAGACTACGTGCTCTTTATGAAGAAGGGCTCAGTGTGCGTCAGCTTGCTGAAGACACTGGCTACTCTATCCAGCGGATTCGGACGCTCCTGGGTGCCGCGGGAGCACAGATGCGTCCTCGCGGGCGTAATATGTCAGCGGCAGATGACAGGCTAGGTGGGGACTGAATACGGCTTCTTATTCCAGGTATTCTGAGTAGCAGCGACGACCAACAAAGGGCAGGTTCCCATTACGCCACGTCGCAGGCGTAACTCTGTCTTTTCTAAGTTAGTAGTGGTTGAGGTAGCGAGATCGATGGGCAGTTTTAGTTTGCGTTGATCTTCTGGTAAAGTCTCTTGGTGATCTCGCCATAATTGTTCTGCTAGAGCCTTGAGAGCGAGCCTATCTTGGGTTATCAGCACAGCTGCAGATATAACCCCCGCATCATGCCAAGCACGGTAAGCGGCTAAGTCGCGGTCTAGGTTGCCATCTTTGGCATTCCATTCTACGTCAAGGGCGACACGGTGCTTGAAGTTATCTACGAGATATCCTTCCTGATGTACCGGAGGTAGCTCCTCAACAATCTTCTCGTCCTTTCCGATAAGAATGCCTCTGGTTTCGAGGTCCACGCGAATTTCTCTCCAGCCTCGCGCATGAAACATATTGTCGATCGCCTCGGGGATTTTCCCTCGGTTACCCCCCTTGAATAGCCACTGCTGAGGGTCCAACTCGAACTTGCCCAGAACATCCGTGATGTCGCGCCATTCTTCGGGACAGACTGAACGCATCACGGCCGCCGCCGATGAGGTCTCCAGGAACGTCCAACGTGCACGGATCTCGGGGCTGAGAATCAGGTCGTCTTCGTAGGTCCGCGTCTCGAACATTTGTGCAGTATAGACTGAATAGCAGGGTGACAGAAGCCCAGCGAGTAAGGGATTCGGACGGGAAAGAGTGAAACTTAAAAGAGCGGAATGGAACGCAAGATAAAGCCTGCATGGGAAAGCTATAGCTTTCCCATGCAGGCCCATGCGCAGCAAGGCTTGTCCGCATAGGACCTGCCCTGCAGGCCGTGTTCTACCCAGCCACTCGTTCT
>JAJYPA010000182.1 GCA_021795795.1 Pseudomonadota bacterium
TGCAGCAATTCCTGCGCCTTTTTGCGCCCATCCTCCCCGCCTACGCGCATCAGCCGGGCGATTTCCATCGATAATTTGCTGGTTTTCTCAGGGAACGCGGAAAATGCGGCGCTGCACAATAATTCGCTGGATTCGCTCACGGTTTTTTCTCGTCAAGCGTGGATGCGGCGCAAGCCATTTCGCGGAAATACTTCCGCTCGGCAAACTCGGACTGTTTGCCTTTGTTGAATGACGTGGTCGGGCGGTGGTAGCCCATCACGCGGGTCCAAACCTCGCAGGGTTGGCGTTCCGCATCGGTGAGCGTGATTTCCGGTTCGTTTGTTGATACATCTGTCGTGTTCACGAAACATCTCCTTTGTTTTGATGGGTTGCCGGTCGTTTCCGGCATTAATCTTCCGCGTAAAACGTAACCGCCCAAGTGGAATGCGGATGGCGTTTCGATGGCCAGACTGTTGATGATCCACCAGGCGAGGATGGACTGTTCTTGCCTGAGCCCCGCCAGCACGAATGCGGCCACCCAAAACAGGACGCCCGCCTCCGCGTTGATGGTGCCTTTGTGGTAGAGGCGCGTCATGCGACCATCAGTAGTGTCATCGTTGAATCCTTGCCTCCGGACAGCCCGACGATGTGATGGGTGTCCATTACCAGCGGAACTGAACGCCGGCTCCCGCGGACCGGCTCGTGAGCGCGTTGCCGGTGCCGATGTACCGTTGCTGCTCGATGAACAGAAAGGGTGAATAGCCACTCTGCAGACGGTAGCCAAACTTTCCCGAAAAAATATAATCGTTGCCGGGGGTGAGTAGGTGAAACCCAACGTCGCCAGACAGTCCGTATAGCGCGGCGACTGTGCCAGAGACAAACACGTGATGATATGCCAGCGTGATGGACGTGCCGCCACCTATCCCGTCGTTGTACAGTCCGCCATAAGACAAATGTTGGTACTCAGCGAATACGGACGCTCTTGCATAGCGGTTGACAGTAAAAGATCGCCCCGCACGCAGCGATAGGACGACGGCAGATCCACCATTTGGATCGGCATTCGCTAACATCATGTCTGCTTTGGTTTTTACAAAATAGCTGGCACTCTTGATTTTTAGTGATGCCCCAAAAGCCGGACGGACCATCTGGGTAAAGGCGTATGTGTTTGCTGCCCCATAAACATTCAGATCGTAGTGTAACACTCACCATCCCCCTGACTTGATTGACTGTGGGGGTATAGCAAGCGCGTACTGATGTGCGATGCCGGTTTTAGCAAATGCCTCAATTCCAGTGATGCCGACGCACTGCCAGCCGAGCGGCTTCCAGGCGACGGAGGCCGCTTCGATGCCGGAAAAGAGGCTCAGATAGCGCATCAGGGTCGCGTCTCCATCATTGCCGTCACCATCGCTGCCGTACGGCCGTGAGCATCACTGCCGTGATGCTCACGGCCGTTCAGCAGATCATGCAGCGGTTTTGCGACCGTGAACTTCACGGTGCGCTTTTCTGGGATGCTCAATACGCTTCCATAGGCATTACTCAGTGCCCGCACTACGAAATAACCGTAAATACCAATGCCAACACCAACGACCAAAGATAGGCCTGCACCTATTGCAATGATGTTCACGAAACATCTCCTTTAACTTGCGCTGTCGCCGCCGGCAGGGCCGAAGCGGATAGCAGGGTTCCGCGTTCTTCGAGTGCCTGCTGAAGCGGTTCCTGCACTTTTTTGTGGCTTTCCGTTGTGCCTTCGCGCATCAGGGTTGGGTAATTGACCGAATACCTCCCTGCGGACCCATGCTGTGTTGCAACCCCTGCGCCCGGTGTGATTGATGGCGCCGCTCAAGCGCATTCTGTTGCCGCATCATTTTTTCGTAACCGGCCCTGAACTGTGGTGGCATTTGTTGTTCCATACGTCTCTGAACATTCTGTTGCTCCCGTATGCGTTGTTGCGGTGTCAGGCGGTAACGTTGCATGTGAACGCGATGCATTGGGATCATTCCAGGAGGTGGACTGGCGGCAAGCGCTACTGCCGGGATCATCCCCAACAGTAACGCCAATACCAGCCGTCCATTTGTTTTTACGAACGATGAACGGGTGACGGCCACGGCCATCATTCCCACGAATACGCCATCGCCAAACCAACAGACAGGTTGCTGGTCTGGCTGGAAGGCTCGCGGAACCCTATGACATAGCCGTGTGTAACCGGCTGGCTTCCCTGGTAGTATTTCCAATTGCTCCCGCCATACATGAAATCGGTGTACTGGGCGGTGGCAAGCATGTGAAGGCGCTTGGTAACACGATAATCAGCACCAACGCCCAAGGTGTAATACGGTCGGGACGCCAAAGAGAAATTAACCGTCGAAGGCATGTTGAAGAAGTGGGTAAAGACGGGCGGCATAGTTCCCGACATGCCAGCACCAATCACTTCACCTACACCGCTGTTGGCAGACAGCACCAGATGCCGGGTGACCGCCATCTGATATTTCGCACCCAGACCGATATACCCGTTGTGATAGTTTTCCGGACTGGAGACGCCGCCGGGTACCACACGATGCCAACTCCGGTATCCACCGAAGAGATAGGGGGTGATAGCGTTATTGGCGTTACCCAAAAAGAAGGTCTTCCCGAATTTCGCCTGCAGATTATTGGTGGTGTGCTGGGCGGACTCACTGAACTGTCCATTACTTGCTGACCCAAAGCTGTATGTGGTCTGCCCGCTGGTACGGGTGTAGCTGAATGACTCGTACCAGTGCTTCATTCCGAAGGCGTTGAACGTGTCTTTTCCGAACAGTGTGAAACCAGGCATCATGCCATTTTCCACGTCGCTCCCGCTGTACGGGGAAACGATATTTTCCGAGTAGTTGCTCTGCGTATCGACCAGCCCTATCCCGAGTTCAGAATTTGCGGCCAAAATAGGATTGGTTGTTGCTGTGCCCGCAACAGGAATGGTCACCTGGTTTGCGTCAGACCCAGGGCTGATGGACCCGTTTGGATAGTGCCAGCCAGTACCGGCCGCCAATGCCATACCTGATATTCCGATGGTCGCCAGAATTGCGGTTGCTACTGCGGTTTTTTTTAGCATGGTGTTGCTCCTCTTTGTGTAAGAGGTCTTTGCAGACCTCAGCATGAAAATCAGTTAAAAAAGAAATCTTCGTTACAAACATCGCATTGCTCTAACCATGCCGAATCATCCATGAGATCCGTTGATGGTTTTTCTAACACGATTCTTTTCTTGGCTATTTGTTCGTCCGCGCTGGCATGCTCCCAGGCATTGAAAACCGCATCACTAATGTGTTTTGCGAACAGACGTTCATCCTCGTTGTCCCATTCAGCGCAAATGTCCGTAACTACGGTGCGAATTTCAGGCAACGTTCGGTATATCTGACCCAGCACATCGAATACGCATTTTGCGCAGGATATGGATAGGTCCAGATTAAAACCTTCGTCAGGCTTCCTGGCGTCAATAACGATCATATCCACGGAGCAGAGAACGTAGGTGGCGAGCGCTTGCGGCTGGTCGCGCATATGGATGTCGAGCGATGCAAAAGCGACGGGAATATTGTTATCGAACGCTACGAACTTTAAGGGCAAGTGGCATTCCTCTTCGTCAGCCCTGTTTTGTTGCCATACCTGAATCGTCATCAGGCTTTCGATAAGATCAACGTCGTAGGTATTAGGCGATTGATGGCCTATTTCGATGATTTTTCTCAGCTCTGATTTATTACATGGTTTGTTCATGGTGATGTGAGTAATTCTTTCCATGGCCCGGCGACGCACTGCTGTTTTTTGGCCGTCTTCGGAATTCCAGAACCCTTCTGATATCTCCGCCTTTCGGGTTTCCGGCTTGACCTGAAAGGTTCCCTGGAGTCCGAATTTGGTGACGCTGTACTGCATGAAGTCGGCGTCTTTCTTGGAGGACGCAATGTCCAGGAATTGGTCTGAGAATCCGCCCGCGCTTTTTACCGCAGACGTAGGGAGTCTCGGCACTGTTTGTGTTTTCCAGATCATCCTGCGCAAGCCCCTGTTGCGGTTCGCAATGGGTCGCGGCTTTCCGTGTGGCATGAGTCCACTTTCCGAGTCTGCCTATAGTAGGATGCCGCCAGTACAGCAGCGCGCACATCGACCCAAGCTTTTGGCTCGTTCGGGTATGGTGCAAGCCGCTGACGCCCGTAATAAATCGCTATGCCGGTAAGCGCCTTCTCCATCTTGGTAAACAAATCAGGCATTTGCGCAAGCAGAGCAGGAGGGCAGGGGAGAGTGAAAGGACCGGCGCATCCAGCATGTGCGCTGTACTCCGCATTCTGATCCATGGAACCCCCCGTTCTAGCCCTGTGTTTCGCCCAGTATCCCGTAGCGATGGAACCGTGTGCGCCGCAAGAAACGGAGTAAATCTCCCTTTTTGAAATCTTGATTGTTTGTAAGCACCTGAAGATCTGCCCGGGATCAAATTGATCCCGGCGGTTTGTCTGGCTGAAACCATCGAATTTATCTGCTTTTTGCTGCCCTGCTGCGTTTCCGAAAATGGCACCCTGTGCGATCGGCCCTGTTATTGTTAGCTATCGCTAAAACCGGAGAGAACCATGTCCTTGGAAGCCGCCGTAAATACATCTGAGATTTTTCGTCACGCGTTGTCTCTGTTTGCCGCTTATGCCGCTGAAATCGAGGATATCGGTTCCGATTGCGCCGGACGGTTCTCGGATGAGCTATTCGCCGCCCGCATCGATGACAGTCGCTATGCCAGTCAGATGTACCTGGATATGTACGACACCGACCCAACTTCTTTCTTGGTGCTGTTCCACGGTGCCTGCGATCCCTTGAACAAAGCGGCCCTCGCCGTGTTGGCCCAGAATTTGGACATGCATAGCGAAGACAAAAACGATCTGCATGCAGGTTGCCGCCCAGTTTTCTGGGATGGTGCCGCACCTATGTTGCGGTGCCTGGAAGCATCAGGTCGTGCCGATATTTTAGAGGTTCAATTGCTGGCGGTGATGCTTTCCGGGATGTATCTCGTATCCCGTGCGCAGGACGCCGATTCCGCGAGCGTCGCGTCCTGCTTTGATGGCGGGGATGACACGCTTTCCATGGCCAGCCTGGAATCCATGGAGCGTCGCACGTCCCGCGCGGAGGACGATGACGACGAGGACAACCTTGATGATGGTGAACTGGACGATTTTGAAGAGCTTCGTTTCGATTGAAGGAGACACCGTTGGTGAACGATCACTATCAAACGCTTGGGCTCGATTATTCCGCGGGGACCGATGATATCCGCATCGCTTTTCGGACGCTGGCGGCAACCTGCCACCCGGATCGGAATCCCGGAGCGAAAGCGCAAGAAAAATTCATATTGATCCGTGATGCCTACGACGTGCTGATAGATCCGGAAACTCGCGCGGCTTATCTGGACGGTTTGCGACACGCTGTGCAGGAAGGCCGTCCGGATGAACTGGCGGCGTCCGTCTGGGGCGCCTATCTGGATCGGATTATCGAAGGAGATCTGCAACATGCCCATTGACCAGGCAGATGCATCCGATGTTGCAACGGGTGCAGCGGACACGTCCACCGCCATGACCGACGCGCGGGTAACCGCACGGCGTATCGCTGAATATCTGGAATTCGGCGGAGACCCCGCACAGGCGGGCCAGGATATCCAGTCGTTAGCCGATCGGCATGGCGACGCGGCGGTCACTGCGATTATCGATCAATTGTCGAATATGGATCTTTCCAGCATTCTCCGCCAGTACGATCTGACAAACACTTCTCCCATTCAGCGGGCTATCTCACCCGACCGTTTCGCGACATTGGTGGAACTGGAGCACAAGTACGCTCCCGGAGACTACGCGGAATTGCGGGGCATGCTTTCCGGCGTGCTGTTCGCAGAATCCGATGATACGGACGACCATCATACCACGGATTGTCTTGAGGCCATGGTCTGGCAACCCCACGCGATGGAACTCCTGGCCGGGATGCTGGTGCGGCATGCTGAAGTGGAGATTCTGAATTTCTGGCTGTATGGGAGCTTCCGAGTGACCGCCACGGATGCCGACAACGACATATGGTTGCAGGATTGTTCGAATGGGCATGTTCCGTTGGATGTCGACGCCGTGCGCAGCCGGGCGGCGCACGCCTTTGGCGACTATCCGGAGGTTGATGAGGACGGTGTGCCGCACGCCCCCGAATCCGGCGAGTCGTACACGCGTTTCGGGATGGCGGATGGAGACCTGCAGCAAATTTGCTGGCTACTCCGGGAACACCACGAGGAATTTTTCATGGACATGATGCTGCAGGTATTGCGGATGCTGAAGTCTCGTGGCGGGGCCGCGCAAGGGCGTGCCTGTGGGGTGGCGTAATGTTGCCGGAACGTTCTTCGGCTGCCTCGTTGGTTCGAGAATGCTGGATCCGATTGAACAGGGAAGGGCGCACGGAGGATTGCCGGAAAATCCACGAAGCGGGTAGCGCATATGTTTCCCTGTTCGCGGAAAAATACATAGGTAGTCCTTATGTGCGAAAGGATCTGGCGGCAGCAGCGCGCTTGGTGGACGCAATGGCGTCCGTCGCCCTGCTTGCCTGGCAAATTGGAGCAGGCCATGCCGGCCGTGACGACATATATCGGCATTTCCTTGTAGTTTCTTTTGCGCACCTGATTGAGAATGGTGTGACCTTGTATCAGCAGGTCGTTGGTGACCCGTCATCGGTAGACTGGACAGTTGGTGCGCCCGCGGCCGTTTCCATGTTCGCGCGGGATTATCCGGTGTTTTTGCGAGCACGCGAAGATGTGAAGACGTTGGAACGCGTGGCTTCCGTATTTGGATTCAGGAACGTTGGTGCCTATCGTTCCGCCAAGGACGAAATTGTCGACCTGTGTGAGGAAGGGCGGGTACTGGCGCAGGTGCTGCGTTCCGTATTGGCCGGGGTGGTCATGGGGTTCCATAAACCCTGGCTGACGCTTTATCCGGACGGCATGCTGCGGGTATTGCGCACGTTGTATCTGGATCGCTCGCAAGGTCTTGATGCCCCTTGGGTGCGGATGGACGCCACATCAGACAACGCCCTGGAAGCTTTTCTGTCCAGCCATCAGTCCATGAATCTCACTGTTAGTGATCACGAAATGATCATGTCCAGTCTTGGGGATGCCGTTACCGAGTTACAGCGACTTTGGGACGACCCTGAGTATTTGTCCGCGATGCTCGCGTGTCCGGGGCTGGATACGTACTATGTGGGGAAACAGTCTTTTTTCCGAGATGCGTTTTTTGACACTGGGAAGCAGACTTTCGACGGGGATTATTGCGCCGGGACGCCCGAATGGGATTTGGCTGCGTTCAATCGTCCATCTTGGGTGATATTTTTAGAAAAGGCGTCCGGCATACCATTCTCCGGAGACGAAGATGACGAAGGCGATCTTCTGGATTATTTGCGGAATCAAGCCGTACGGGCGAGTGCACAACCACTTCAATGGGAACTGGCAGCGTCATTTCTGTTAACGGATGCGCCATGGTTTCCTTGCATGCGTGAACACCTCACGCTGGTTCTCGATACGCTGAAGCGGGTCATGGCGGTCATTCAGAATCATGCGTGCGCGGAGGATCATGTCCACACCACGCTCACCGTTCTTAATAGGCTGGAGTACGGACCACTGGCGCCGGATTAGATCGGCGAGAACCGCCGCGCACGAATATTTGCCCGCTATTCGTGTCGAATGTTCATGGGCCAAGCCTTATGGAGGTTGCCATGATGTTACTTAAGCGGTGTCCGCGCATGCATATCGCGCGTTTCCTGATCGTCCTGATGGGTGTCGTCGCGTTATCCGGGTGCGTGGTTGCCCCTGGCGGCGGTTATGGTTACGGTTATCGGGTGCATCCCATAGTGCGGCCGATATGGCACCCCGGATGGCGGCGTGGATGGCGGCGATGAACGTCGTCCGACGCCTGAAGGCGTGGTTTGCCCCGGCATCATTGCTTGGGATCCTGCTGCTTTGTGGCACATGGGCATTGTCGGCTCCAGTCGCTTCCGCTCAGGTTGATTTCGCGTTTTCCGTCGGCGACGGAGTCAACGCCTACTACCTACCCATGGCCTCTACCTTTGTCTATGCCTACGATGGTTTCTACTATGACTGGGCTGGCAATGGCTGGCTGTACAGTACGGATTACATCGGTCCATGGTATCCGTTACCGCCGTACAGTGTTTTGCCGCTACCGCTCGAATACGGGCCGCCACCGCCCATGTATCCTTACCAGCCCTATTTCGTCTGGTGGCGGGCCAGGGTGGCGCCGTGGTATCAGGTGAACCATCCCGCCTGGTGGTTTCGGCATCGCATGGACCTGGACCATTACCGGGTCTGGCGGGCGCGAGTGATCCCACGGTACCGCAGCAGACCGTTTTACCGCGGCCCCATGCATCCGGTGTTTCGGACGGGATTTGGCGTGGCGCCTCCCGCTAGACAGCCATTTGTCCGCCGCCCCTACGTGCCCGGGCAGATTGCCCACCCCGTGGTTCGACCCGTCAGACCCGGATTCCGTCCTTTGCCAGGACCCGCCCCGTTTGCCTATCACCACCAGATTCGCCGTTACGCCGGGCTGCCCATACGACCGCTGATCCCACCGGCGTATAAAGAGCCAGCCAGGCCACCCGCATTCCGTCAGGCCAGACCTATGCGCCAAACCCCACGTCAACCAATGCGTCGGCCTGGCGGACGTCCTCCCATGGGTCGCCCGATCATGCGGACATTCGCAGGTCCTGGCCCGGGCGGGAAATGATATTGGGCTAAACAGTAAAACGGCTCAATTAAGAAACGGTAGCTCTTTGTCTCCGTCGGAATCGTCGGCAGCCCATTTCTCTACGAGATTAACCGGTGGAAAGGCGCGCGACTGCATTACGATAGGACGATGCTGCCGAATCGTATAGCACAAGCCGCTTCGGGAACAGTCTGATCACGGAAGCGGCTCAAAAAGGAAATACAGGAATGCTCGCTCTTATCGTCGGCCTTGTCAGTTACTTCCCCTTCGCGTGGTACGCCCACCAATATTTGGATGACCAGGGTTACCCGCCAGGGATGGCGCGCAAACTGGTGGTGTTCGTGATAGCCAGCGTTTTGGCTTCCCTGGCTTCGTACTGCGTGTCGTGGCTTTGACCAATTTCGTTCGTCCTGTGATCGGCCATTGTATCGTGATGACTGAATTCCACTAAGGCTTGGAGACGACTCATGCAGGACCACTCAGAACAGTTAGATTACCAGCAGGCAGAACAGAAAAAAGCCTTGCTCATCGCTATGTTTCACGGCGGTACCGTCAGCCGAGCCACCCGAGTGCAAAACGCACCGTTTAGAGTCACGGTCAAAGGCGATAGCGCTACCGTCCCGGCGGGACTCATTCACGAAATGTCG
Organism: Pseudomonadota bacterium; assembly: GCA_021795795.1. The sequence continues at coordinate 9,356 of JAJYPA010000182.1, forward strand.
CAGGAACGGTTATTACGCAAACAGGATTATCCGGACCGGCTTTTCTATACGTTGAGTGAAAAAGGGCGAGAACTGGCGCGGGGAATTGTCGCTTCCGAAAAGCAAGGCGCCAAAGAATCCCGTGCGAGGCTATAGCGTTTTTCGAAATTTGTTCTATAAAAGTATCGGAATGGTAATCTGAGGTTGTTGTTGCTGTTCATCTTCTGGCGGAACGATCCGCCCAACTAAACGAGGGCTTTAAAATGAGCAAAAGTTGTATGATCGGTAAAGTGTCTGTCGTCATCGCTGCGGTCGCCGCATTGGGTTTCGCCGGTGCCGCTGAAGCGCGGGCGGAGCACTTTGTGCCTTCCGCCATTGTGGCGGCCAACAACGAGGTCGGCATCGCCATCACTGGCAATCTGACCAACTACCAGGAGGACGTGACGCCGGGACCAAGTGATACGGAATCCGGCTGGCAGCCCGGCTTCGCGGTGAAGGGGTCCTATATGGGTAATGTGTACGGTATCCATAACGTGTATGCCGCCGTTCACTACGCGAACAGTTTTGGGAACATTGGTTATCAAGGGATGGTTCAGACCGCGCGCGGCAATTTCCCCTACAACGGCACCGACAGCGCGACGTTCAATCGGGTGATGGCGCGTGTGGGCAAGGGCTTTCGCATCACCTGTCCGCACGAGATGATGATCACCCCTTACGTCGCCGGTGGCTATCAGGCATGGAACCGGAATCTGCAGGGGCCTTTCGGATACCAGGAAAACTACAGTGCCGGATTGGTTGGTGCCGGAGCATTGTTCCAGTATGCCGTGACGCCGCGGTTTCTGGTCTCCGGTGACACGGAAATCCTTGCGGTCATTGGCGGTGGCTTGACGCCGCATATCCTCAATGGGCGCCTGGGTTCCGCCCGCTTCGGGACTAGCGCTGAGGAAAAGATGACGCTCGGAGTAGATTACCGGATTACCGGCCCGTTGCATGCGTACAGTGATGTGAGCCTCACGCATTTCAACTACACCGGTGGTTCGTTGGCCATTCCGGGCGCGCGTGAACCGTTGTCCAGCACCAACCAGTTCGGCATGAGTCTGGGGCTGGCCTACCAGTTCTGATCCGGACTATACGGAACAACGCCACCCAGGTCGAATTGGCTTGGGTGGCGTTTCCGCTTTGACGGGCAATTCGAAATCGTTAACACTCTTTGCACGTATTTTTTGAGGTGCCATATGTTGGTCAAATTGTTACGGGATATCGGGGCTGGTGCCGCCGCCGGCGTTGCCGCGGTTACGGTACTTCCACTTGCGGCGATGAACTGCTCCCGCCAAGCCTATACGGCTATGGCGTGAGTTTCGTGCTTCATCGCGGCGAAACTTCCACCGCTCCACATCTCGGACGGTTCCCGCGCCGCTACGCGGTTACAGGCGGAGCACTACGGCGCGTTCTGGTAGGTATGGGGGCGGCGGGCACCATTACTGCGCTCGGTATGGTGGTAGGCACAGGTTTGGGGGTAAGCGCCGCAGTGGCCGACACAGTCATGGCAAGGCCAAAGAAGATCACGCCGGACGGCCAATCCCGCTCCATCTGGTGGGCAAAAAGACGCAACAAGGGCGGAACGAAATGACCCTGTCGACGGTTTTGTTGCTGGTGGTGCTGTTCTTATGGATACTGCTGGAGATGGTTCTGGAGTATTTTTTCCTGTCGCCGCTCAATGCGAACAAGCAGGACCGATGGTATTCGAAAATTTTCAACGTCGTGATTCTGTCCAGCGTCGGCGGTTGGGGCGTTGACGGTCGCGGACGAGTTCAGGCACGAGCCGCATGCCGCGCTCTATTTGCCGCACGTGGCCTGCTCGCTGCTGGCGGCTGGATTGCTGCTGAGGTCCTACGCGATTCTGACGCTCAAAAAACACTTCACCGTGGATCTTGCCATCCAGCACGGGCACCGGCTGATCCAGCATGGACCGTACCGGGTGGTGCGCCATCCTTCCTACACGGGCGCATTACTGTGTTTCTCTGGCCTTGCGTTGTCCGTAGGTTACTTGGGAACTACGCTGATCAACCGCTCACTCGGCCATATCGGTTCAGCCAGTGTTGCGCCGCCGGCCAGCACGCCCTTTCCCATGCACCTCCATAAGTGTCGCGCCCTCCGCCAGTAATGTGTCCATATCTTCTGTTTTAGCGCGAGCTATTGCCGCAAGCATGTGCCGACCTGTCCATCCTGGTACCAGTTTTTTTACGGCACGATCAAAGCGTTTGCGTTCTTCCGCATCCAGTTTTCGTTTTGCCGGGCTTTCCGCAAGCTTTTTCTTCCGCTCTTCCAATGCGTGCAGTTGGACTTCCAGTTTTGCTTTAGCTTCGGCCACCTGGTTATCGATTTCTGCTAAGCGTTCGTCAATGGTGCGCCGTCGATGTGTCCGTTTCGCAGTCTGTTCCGTCATGATGGTTTTCTCCTTGGTTGGGGTTTACCGCAACGAGCGAATCTCCACAGAGTGGGTCTGTTTTTCACTGTACAACCGATGTTCGAATTTGCAAAATCAGGATTTTCTCTCCTCCGGCGCTTCGGAAAGGAGCGTCTTGCCAAACGCGGTGATTTCCTCGAAGTACGTGGGATCTTCCCGGCATTCGGCGAACGCGGCCGCCAACCCGCCCGCCACGGTTTCCAGGGACCAGTCCGGGGCGACTTTCCGGATAATCGCCATCCACCGCTGGTCCTGAATGGCTTGATCGTGTTGCTCAATCTGTTTCAGCAATTGCGTTCTCATACGCTGCAGCCGTTCGATCCGCATTCGCGTTCGTCGGATCGCCGGGGTTTCGCTGTCCACAACAGAGACTGGTGGTTCAACAGTGCGGCTGGTCGTCCGGCTTTTTTTGTTCAGGCGTAACACGGGCAAATTTGACATGTGGTTCACCAGGTCAGGAAACGACAAAAGCACCATCTAAAAAGCGCCGGACCTGCCAGCGCTTTGGGTTTTGTGCGGAATTGCCTAAGCGCGCCGCACGTCTTCCGCCTGCAGACCCTTGGGTCCGCGCGTGGACGAAAACGAAACCCGTTCACCTTCCGCTAAAGTCTTGAAGCCGTTGCCCTGAATCGCGGAGTGATGGACGAAAATGTCCTCTCCGCCATTTTCCGGGGTGATGAAGCCAAATCCCTTGGCGTCGTTGAACCATTTTACTGTACCCATTGCCATGATGCACTTCCTTACTATTTTGAAAACAGCGACTATGCCAAGATTCATCTTAAACAATGTTCTGGATAATCGCAACACGTCAAAATTCTGGTGGATTCTTTGGTGTAAGGTATTCTCGGTGCATGATTCCACGGAGGCGAATCCCGATATGGAAGTCGAAACCCCCAACGCGCTTATCTCCAGCCTCAAAATCGACGTGCTGATCGCGAGCCGCGACAGGGCGCTAGATCTGGTGGCGCAAGCCCAGTCGGCATTTCCCAATCCCTACAAAGGTGTCGCACATTTTTCTCCCGTCATGGTTATTCCTCCACCGGCGCTAACTTTCAGCACGACAGTGGGTTGATGGCCGTCGAAAAAGAAGCGGATGCCGCAGCCTGGGAGTTCCTGCTGGAACAGTCCGGCCTAAAATCGTTCATGAACAACATGCGTTACGAGAATTTCCAGAATTCGATTCACGACCGCACGTTTCCGTCATTGAGTATTGAGGCGGTCTTGGGCACCATTGCGGAACTGCACGAGCGTCGCGGCGACATGATGGAAGACGGCGTGGTCGAGATATACCGCTCGCTCTCATGGGATTACAGGACCAATTCGCCTCTGAAATTTGGCACCAAAATTATACTCCATCGCTTCTGCGAATATTGGAAGGAAACGGGTCACATACGTTTTTGCGGATACGACAGTCTGGATGATCTGATGCGCGTCATGTGCCTGCTTGAGGGAAAACCGGAACCCGACCACCGCAACGGCATGCGGGTCCAACTTGAAGCGGCACACCAGGCGGGCGCAGCCGAGATGGAAAACTCTTATCTCAAGGTGCGCTGGTACCGGAAATGGTCCGGTCACGTTACCTTCAGAGATCAGCGCATGATCGACCAACTAAACCTAGTCATTGCGCGGCGGTTCCCGAACGTGTTGGGCGTCGATACCGCTGAGCGCGCAGATGGGAAATGTTATGCCTAATGGTCGAACATGTTTCTATTGCTCTGATATTAATGAGCAAGCACAGAAAACGCGCATTGGCGAGCAACAGGAGAAATCGCGGATGATCTATCAGGAAAAGAAGGGGCAAGAGCAAAAATTGCAGGTGGCTCGCAATCTGCGAATCACACAAATCTTGACGCTGGCCGGCGACCGCCACTGGAGCCGCATCTTCCCGAACCACCAACTCGGCGCACGGCACCTGGAGGCCTATCTGGGACCGACCAACAGCGGCAAGACGTATCAGGCGCTCCAAGCCCTCAAGCCGCTCAAGACGCACGAGCGCGGCGTGTATCTGGCTCCACTACGATTGCTCGCCATCGAGGTCTGCGAAGAACTCCGCAGCCAGGGCGTCGCCGTCTCGCTGATCACCGGAGAAGAACGCGACA
>JAJYPA010000183.1 GCA_021795795.1 Pseudomonadota bacterium
CATATTTTTTGTTAACTATATCCTCTATTTTTGAGTCATCATCTGCCACATATTTATTGAGAAAATAATGTAGCCGCTCTTTATTGACAAAACCATTCAATGACATGTTGATGGCAAAAAATTTGGCCGTTTCAAACTTTGTCAGTGAACAAACCCATTTCTCCAGCTTCTCAATATTGTTGGAAACATAGGATGCGCCGACCAGCGCGCCTATGGACGTGCCACAAACGATATCCGGTACGATTCCTTGATCATTCAGCGCGTTTATTACCCCTATATGCGCCCATCCGCGGGCGGCGCCACTGCCAAGAGCTAAACCAATAGTCATCGTGATCTCGCCTCCCCTGCGTTTTTGATGCCGCAACGTCCAGACTGCACTGTAGCGCGCCCGCGAAGTGCGCGATAGGGAAGAGATGCGGATGAGTTGGATATCCGCTCCACCCGCGGAGTGGCTGTGCGCGACCATATCGCCGCCAACCTCGGCATCGAACCCGACGACTTCGAACCCAGCCTGCGCCTGCATCCCCTGACCGGCAAACTCCAGGGCATGCAAGCCGTCAGCCTGACCTACAGCTACCGCATCACCCTCACCCTGCAAATCATCGAGCACGAAATCCTGCGCCTCGACGTCGGCAGCCATGACGAGGTGTATGGGTGAACCGCGACTTCGGCATCGAACTGGACGATTTCGAATACGCGCCCTTCGCCCAGGAAGGCGGATTGGGCAAGGTGTATCAGCTTTTCTGGGATGAACTGACTACGCTCATTGAGCAATTGAACGAGAGCTTGGCGGCATGAAGGTCCAGGAAAGAATCGCGGACTATGCGGTACTAACTCAATCTACGGAGCTTCGCCCTCTTGGCGAACTTATAAAGCCGACAAGGCCACGGGTAAAGCCCTCAGAAAAACCACATCTTCCCTTTATCGGGGTGGAGCATCTGGAAGCTCACACGATGCGTCTCTTGGGCACCGTCCCTGCATCCACGATGGAAAAGCTCGGCAGTTCATTTTCAACCGGGCGATGTGCTGTATGGCCGGCTGCGTCCCTATTTGAACAAGGTCTATCGGCCGGACTTCAAGGGTCTTTGCTCTGCTGAGTTTATCGTATTCCTAAAGACGGAGAACATTACCAGGATCCCCATTTACATGCTATTCATCCCCAACGGCATCCATCCCGACGAAGTCGACTCGGAAATTTCACGATCAGTTGGAGAGTGGACCAACCATGTAAGCGATCTATGAAAAGGTGATGTGCTGTTAATCAGCGTGACTCATCAGCAGCAGTATTTTACCGCACGCCGTCGCGAGTGTTTATTCCCTCTCCTCCTCCGAGTAGGAGACTCCAGACATGTTATGGGTTTTTGGTGAACCATACAGAATTACCGTCTCTATCACGTTATTGAGGAACAATATTGTACCTATATACACAATTTAGATAGGTGCCTGTCTTGCCTGCATTAAAGCAGTAAGCTTTTGCAACAAATTTTTTCTTATTGGATACCATATTGATATAATTGCCTGTCATTTTTTCGTGAAATATTTTACCTTTCAATGAATCTTTTTTGTTGCCACAAGAAAAAAGCGTATATCCACCATGAGTTATGGTGTACATAGTGTCACAGCTTGTTGTCCCTGATGCTGATTTTATCGCTTTTTCTAGGCTTTTTGGTGTTTTCACGATACCATGATTCAAGCTGATGATTGCATTTTGTGGAACGTCAAAGATAATCAAAGAAACTGCGAAAACTGCAATTATAGATATTAGTATAGGCTGGTTATTATTTTCGTCAGAGGCGTAAATAACGCCTGATAGGGTAAGCAAAAAAGGGATGATTAGCGCGCCTAAAAGACTAAAAACGTCCACATCAATATTGCTGATAGATGAGGCTCTTATATCATATATTATGATTACAAAACCTGCAAGATTGCCTATAGCCACATAAAGAATAAATCCAAAATAAGTAAATGCCTTGTAAAATGAAAGATTCTTCAACTTGCCTTTAAACTCCATAGGGAAGCAAAAAATTTTTTTTAATTTATTCTTGTATTTTACTTCTCTCGTAGATGTGAAGTAGTAAATAGATCCCCAGAACAATAAAAATAATACAACAATACCATAAATCATGTCGGTGTGATTTTTGTATAAATAATAACAACTAAAATACATCAAAACGTAAGCGAATATAATATATATCGATATTCGTAAATGCCTGTCTGGACTTATTTTCTCTATTTTTTTATAGTTTGGTATTTTTACAGCAATATAACCACTGAAAAATGGCAAAGCTGAGTAAGCCAATATAAATGCAAACAATATGAGAACCATGCTGGTGGTTATGTCTGAAAAAACATAACCAGTATATCCTGTGTTACCGGTGACTAACATTGACCAATGTACGGCTGTCATAAATCCAATAACAAGACCGATTACGCTAATTATGGTGGTGAATGGTGTGAATAAATGCCTTAGGAAGGAGAAGGTTTTTAGTTTTTGACGGTTTTTTTGCGAATTATTAGAACTCCCTGCTTGGTTGTTCATGTTTCCTCCTGAAAGTAAATATATCTACGGTGATCTAGAAAAAAGACGCTGTAGCGTGGTTACTGCGTGATTTTTAATGCAGGGCTACTCCTACATAACGGTAGAGGGATGCCTGATAGTGATAGTAGGCGGCCAGCTCTTCCGTTTTCGTGACCCGGGCGCTGATCAGGTTTTCTTCAGCGGTGACTAGATCCAGGATGTTCGCGAGTCCAATCCGGTATTGGGTGCGAATGCCGGACAGCGCTTTTTCGGCGCTGTGGACCTGGGACTGGGCCGCCTGATAGGCACGGTAGCTGCTTTGCCAACGATAGTAAGCCTGCCATACCTGCAGAAAAACGCTCGGCACTTCCTGTCGGGCCTGGGCATGGGCCTGACGATAAAGTGCCCGCTCTTTCTGTACTTGGTACTGGTGCTGAAAATTGGCATCCAGCGGCACATTCAGTTGCAGACCCACCGAAAAGCTCTCCTGGTTGGGGGTTTTATGGAACCAGTCCTTACCCAGGTTGCCTACCAGAGACACGGAAGGCAGTCCCTGGGCTTTGGCCACGGCAATATTGTGTCGGGTAGCGGCCATGCTTTCCAGATCGGCCTGAATGGCCGGGTTCTGATGATAGGCCTGATGCAACCAATGGGTGACCGTCGGTGCATGCGGTGCTTGTGGGGTGAACAGCGGCGGGATATGCAGCCGCACCGACACGGGCAAACCGACACTCTCGGCCAACTGGGCCCGGCTGGCTTGCAGGGATCCCTGTGCGGAGGCCAGATCTTCCCGGGCTAGTGCCAGTTCCGTCTGGGCCTGAAACACGTCGGTCACGGCCTTGAGATGGGCGCGATATTGGGTGCGGGTGTCCTGATAGATTTTCTGGGCTTCGCGAACGCCCTGCCGATAGGTTTCGACGATAGCCAGCGTTTCGGCCAGGCCATAGTAGGCATCGGCGACATTGAGGGCGATGGTCTGCAGGGTCTCATTGGCACTGTAACGGGCCGCCAGTGCGGTGGAGCGGGCGGCTTGGACACTGGCCTGGCGATAGCCGAAATCAAAAAGGACTTCACTGAAACTCAATGAACTATACAGGCCGTTCACAGCCGGGGCATTGAGCAGACTGGTACTGTATAAGGTTTCACTGCGCTGTCCCTGCACCTGGCCGCTGATACTGGGTAACCAGAGCCCCTTGGCATATCCCAACGCCGCCGCCTGGGCTGCGAGGTCCGCCCAAGCGCTGGCGGTCTGCGGGTTGTGTGCCAATGCCCATGCGGTCAGGGCAGGCAGGGTTCTCAGGCGCTTCAGAACGGCGGTAGGGGGCACCTTGATACGGCGGATCTGTAGATGGGGTCCGGGTACCGCGCGATATTGTCCCGGTGGCGGAACCAGTGCCTGTGTATCCCAGGGATCCGAAAAAAAGCCCTGGGTCGGATACAGCAGCGATGCGGAAGCGGGTAATGCGAAAAAGACGAAAAAGACGAAAAAGAACAGCCATCCGCCGCGCAGTATGTACACCATACGCCTTTTTTTCCGGTACGCTGTGCGCCAGAATCCCTTCATGCGTCACTGGCGGCCGCAGCGGCTACCGGAGTAGTACTTTGGGATCGGCGACCATGCCAAAGTGCTTGTTGATACTGTTCCCGGTCGATCTCCGTCAGCAATCCGTGCTCCAGACGATAAATCCGGTCACATTGCAGGACGGTATCTGGGCGGTGGGCAATGACGATCCGGGTAATCTCCAGCGCCCGAATATGGGCGTTGACCTCCTGTTCGCGCGCGGGGTCCAGGTGACTGGTGGCTTCGTCGAGCACCAGAATGCGCGGCTTGGCCAACAGGGCTCTTGCCAGAAATACCCGCTGTTGTTGACCCCCGGAGAGCGTGGATCCCATGTCGCCTACCAGGGACTCGTAACCCATGGTCATGGCGCTGATCTCCTCATGGATGCCCGCTAAACGCGCTGCTGCAACAATCTCTTCCAGAGACGCATCGGGATTGGCGAACGCGATGTTATCGGCGATGCTGCCCGCGAACAGCCGGTCGGATTGCATGACGGCAGCTACATAGCTCCGGTAGCGTTGTAGCCCCAATTGCCGTAGATCCACGCCCCCATAACAGATCGTGCCCCGCTCCGGAGCGGCAAGGCCCAACAGGATTTTTACCAGGGTGGTCTTGCCATTTCCCGAAGGACCGGTAATGGCGATCGACGCGCCGGCCTCGACATGCAGGGACAGATTCTGCAAAACCCAATGGTCGGTCTCGGCATAGCGGTAATGAATGCCTTCCAGGTCCAGTTCTGCTGCAGGCTCGGTGCCGAGATAAGTTGCTTCACGGTGATCCTCAGGCGGCGTTAAGGCGATATCTGCAAGACGCTCCCCATAGAGACGGAGCATCCGGAATTCAATCCAGGCGTTGATCAGTTTATCGCCCCGGCCTAAAAACTGGCTCGCAAAGGTGGCATAGGCCACCAACATGCCGACGGTGAATTCGGCGTGCATCACCATCAAGGTGGCAATCCAGATAATCACGACGTGCCCGATCCCGACCAGGAGCTTTTGCGCGGCATCAAACAGTGCTGAAAACTGCTGAACACGGATGTTCTGATTGGTGGTTTCCACCAGCAGATTGCTGAATCGGGCGGTGCGATCACTTTCGCGGTTGAACAGTTTCAGGGTTTGAATTCCGCGGATGGATTCCAGCAGGTAGGTTTGCTGGCGGGCGGCTGCGAAAATCCGGCGCTCCGTCGCGGCCCGCAGGGGATAGAACACCAACCAGCGCAGGAGGAGATAGAGCACGAACACGCCGAGCACGATAGCCGTGAGCCGCAGGCTGTAAATGGCAATGACCACCAGAATCGCCACACCGAGAATGCCATCCAGACTGGCCGAAACCAGACGGGTTGTGATGGTGTTGCGGATTTCCTGGATCGCCCCATAGCGGGAGACCACATCACCAATATGGCGCTTTTCGAAAAAACTCTGCGGCAGGCGCATCAGATGCGCAAACACATTGGCGGCCCATTGCACGCCCAGGGTGGCGTTGATATGAATAACGACCCAGGAGCGCAGACCGGAGAACAGCGCTGAAAACACGGTGACCGATAAATAGACGATACCCAGCAGTTCCAGCAGGTGATGATCATTGATGACCAGAACTTCATCGATGACCCACTGCATGTAAAACGGGCCGAGAATCCCCAGCACTTCCAGAATGAGAGCCAACAGAAAAATGCGCAACAAGGCACCGCGAAGCCCCTGCACTGGACCAGTCAACGCCCGCAGGGAGATACTTGCCTTCTCCTGTGCCGGCTGAAAGTTCGCGGCAGGGGTCAATTCCAGTGCTACCCCGGTGAAACCTTCCGCAAACTCGTCCAGGGTCAGTACACGCATGCCCCGTGCGGGATCATGAATCACCACATGCTGCCGATGGACCGCCACCAATACGACAAAATGGTTACCATTCCAATGTAAAAGGCAGGGTAATTTCAGCCGGGAAAGGTCTTTCGGCTCCAGGCGCAACGCCCGGCTCTCCAGGTGCAAGGCCGAGGCTATCCGCACCAGTTGGGTCAGATTGACCCCTTTGAGGGAACTCCCGAAGCGCCTGCGTAAACTCGGCAGATCGATGACATAACCGTGATAACTGGCAATCATGGCCAGACAGGCCAGACCACATTCAGCGGCCTCGGATTGCTGGATCATGGGGACATGGCGACGCAGGCCAAAGCGCAGATCTGCCAGCATCTCCTGCGCGAACTTCATGAAGTGGGTTCTGCCTGCCGTAAATCCGGTTGCACGCTCCGGGATTTAAAAAAGAAGTCCCGTTGTAGACCGCGCAAGGGCTCGAAAACCCATTGAATCAGGCGAAGATGGTTCAGGGTGATTTCGGCATGGACTTGCATGCCGGCCCGCATCGGGCTGATCTGGCCATTGACGCGCACCATGCTACGGTCCAGACGAACCAGAACACGATACAGTGGAACCGTGCTGCGCTGCTGGGTCAAAGTGGCAATTTCAGCGGGCGTCAACGCACTTTGGGAAATACTTTGCACGACGCCGTGGAAGGCCCCAAAGCTGCGATAGGGAAAGGCGGCATAATGCAACAGGACGCGCGTGCCCCGATGCAGGTAGGCCACCGCCCGGCTGGGAACCAGAAACTGGGCGACTAGAGGATCGCCCTTGGGCATCAGGGATAATACGGGAGAACCCGCACTGACGGCTTGTCCGGCGGTCACGGTCAAGGCCGACACCCGTCCGGAAGATGGCGCTCGCAGGACCAGGGAGTGTCCACCCGCTGTCTTGACCAGGTCCTGGCGGAGTGTCGCCAGGCGGGTCTGAATGTCTCCCTCCTGATTCTGGGTGTTCAGGGGTAATTCCAACAATTCGTGACGGGTATCGCTGATCTGCTGCGCCAGAGTGCTTTGGCGGGTATGCAGGGCCGCCAACTGGCTGCGGGCACTATAGACAGACAGGCGCTGCTGCTGTAGCTCTGGATCAGATACCAGCCCCCGGTTTTTGACCGACAAAAACTCCTGCAAGACTTTTTGGGTGCTGGCAATATCTTCCCGCTGAATATGAATTTCAGTATTCAGTTCGGCATATTCCTGCTGCAGGTCGGCAAGTTTGCTGGATAGGGCGGATCGCTGCATTTGCGACAAGCTGTCTTCAGAGTTCAGATTCCGACGCAGAATCGCTTCCTCTCCGCTGAGGGACTGTTCAATCAGGGTGTTGACCATCCCGACTTTGGGGCTGTAGAGGTTGCTCGCAATGTTCAGCAGCGGAGTCCCCGCCCGCACAGATTGATTAGTGCGTACCAGTACTTTCTCGACGGTGCCGGATAATGGACTGGTGACCGACAACAACCCCTGACTGGGAACCAACGTCCCTGACACCGGTAGATGGCGGGTATAGTGACCGAGAAATAAAACCAGAAGGATGCCGGTAACCAGGACAAAAGCCGTCCAGGCGTAGACATGGTGGTGGACGGGGGAGCCTAACTGGATGGGACCGAGTTGGCTTTCTGATGGAGTATTGCGCGAGTATTGACCGCGATTCATTTTATAGTTTAAAAGATTCAATTTAATTTTTAACAAAAAACCCCGTCAACCCTTCTGCAAAAGAATAAAAAATAAAGAAGGAAAAAACATAAAAGATATAGCTATATATTTTAAATTCAAACAAATTAATATATTCAGGAATAATTAATAATCCTAAAATAATCAGTATGGTAGATGTTTTGTTTATTTTAAATGTGTCAATAGAGGCTGCTTTCAAGGCTTGGGAAAATGTAAAACATGGATGAAGCTTGAAAAAAAATTAGCGCATAGCTTGGCAACAAGGTAAGATGATAGAGAAATTACTGACATCAGACTTATGATGCAAAAAAAACTTCCGTTAAAAAATGAAACTTTATTAAAAAAATATAACTCTGCAAAAGAAATTGGAATTGCAAAATTAAAGCATAGTTTCAGTTTTTCTCTGTAATAATTTAAAAACTCTTTTTCGCTACCATGATAATTCATGCAAGCAGGAATCACAATGCTGTTGCAATATAACTCTTTATATTTGATTCTAAATACAAACATAAATAATGAACCTTTTTAATTGGCCCTACCTAAGATAATCCTGGTAGGGCCTAGAGTTGATTATAGTGCAGAATTAGCGAAATTTAGCATGCCATAATCAAGACTAGCATCGACTCCGCCAAAAACACCTCCAGCGATCATTCCTAAAGGACCAAACTCAGACGCCGCCAATGCTCCAGAGAGCATGCCTCCACCTACTGAGATAAGGTAGTCATCAAATGAATTCAGTTCGCCACCTGCGATCGAATTAAACTCTGTTACATTTAACTCTTCAACCATGATATTTCTCCTTACATTGCGTGCGAATGGGCCTTTGCCCGTGATTTTGCCTGGGCCTCGCAGTTGAAGCCAGACAAAAATTGATTTTGTGCTTTAACATCTCTATCGTAAAAACCCCTCGGTTTTTAGTGGGTGGAGTATTCACTATGCAGATTCTGTATGCCAAATTTTTTCTTCTTGATATGGTCTTTTGTTGATAATATATAAACAATAGAAATTATATATAACATCATAAAAAAGGCATCAAGCATAGAATTTATGGATTTATCCATTATTAGTATGTAAATAAATCCACATATAAAAAGAAATATCGAAAAGATTCTTGTTGAATCGTCGAGATCCAATCTTCTGGAAAGCTGTAATCGCGAAACCATTATCCCGATGAGGGCTGCCATAAAAAAAATTCCATAACAATAATCTTTTCCAGAAAAAATACATAAATATATATTTATAGCAAAGTATAATACCATCATAACCGTAACCAAGATTGGTTTTGACAAACCATATTTATGATAAATTAGGTCGGTGTATCCCTGAAAAAAAGCAAGTACTCTTTGGTCTATATAAAGCATTATTTATCTCCAATAATCTGGGCCATCAGTAATGATAGTAACCGCCTGACAACCCAGATTCCCACCTATTTTATGGTCTATTTAATATCTTATTTGCAAAATATACCCCTCCGCCGCCCCAATATCCGGCCATAAACCAGTTAAAAGCATCGCTCCACATGTTTGCAAATCCGCCTGAAATGTGGTCTAAATCCTCAGATTTTGGTTCTTCTGCTTCTTGGTCCAAACAGGATTTATTTATTAACGAGTCTGATAGATTGCTAAAAACTACTTCCATATCATTTCTCTCTTCACTTATTAAAAACTAGATTCCCACCATACTATATGCCACGATCAGATTAAACCAATCAGTAATAAGCGAGTTATTAATAATCTATTTTTTGTTTTTATAAGTCTTTTTGTAAAAAAATAATATACTATCATTCTCTTCTTTTAAAAAGAATTTATATGTTATGTAACACCAATATATGAAAGTCATAATTCCGTCCAATACTACCAATATGGTGGAATTAAAAATAATTGCAACTGCAATAATAGTAATAAATATGGAGTAGGAGTAAATATATTTTACTGCAGAATCTTTTCTGTAAATAGATTCCTTATTTCTAAGCCTCAAAAATAAAGCAGAATAAATAACTATCGACACAATTATTCTGGAATACCAAATCTCATGTGCTTTAATATAAATCACACAAATAGTGAATAAGCTTGCTGCTATAGCAGCCAAAATTGGATATAGATTTTCTCTAAAAAATTTATAGACAAGAAAATTCATAGCACCTCCATAAATTGCTAAACTTATAGTCTTCGAAGTAGGGAGAGTTTAGCCTAGTATCGGGACAGCCTCAATTTTAGACTACAGTCTCTGCAACTTAACACGATTAATAATCCAATAAAATATCATGGCGATCTAAAAATAAAAGTTGTATCCCTACTGTTGGGCTTAACCTATCATAATAAGCCATCACAGGAGTCTGTGTGTAGCCGTTAAAATAGCTCTCATTTTTCCCTATAAAATGGCCAACCCGAAAATTTATGGAATTTTATGGGGTTAGCCATAAGCCAACCAAAAGTCAATCTAGAACAAATCTACGTGCTCCAGCAGCATACACATAAGCTCCACCAATTATTCCGGCAGGACCATCGACTTCGCTCGTCGCCATAATAACTAAGCCCCCAGCCATTTCGAGAGCTCCCCACGTCTCATCACCCCAATTAATACTATTTTTAGCCCCACCACTCACCGTATCCAACTCTGTAATACTCAATTCTTCAACCATGATATTTCTCCTTACATTGCAAATGGGCCATTGCCCGGGATTTTGTCACGACTTCCTAGTTGAGGCCGGACAAACTGATGTCCTATTGCGTGCGCTGCTACTTCTCCACCGCAAACCCCTCCTGACTGATGGCATAAGCCTGACTGACGAGCTTATAGAGGTCGAGATACTGTTCCGGGCTATACACCATATGGGCCAGTGCCATGTGGTAGGTCACCTGCAATTGGTCGGCACTGAGGGGGGTGATGCTTTCCGTGAATGCTCCTGCCGCATTTTTAACCTGTTCTGTGTGTTTCTGTACTTTCCAGGAGAATCCCTTGGGCAAGGTCACAACCGTGCTCCATTCTCCTTGGCCGTAGGGCATGAACGCCGGATATTGGACGGTGGGACTGCTGAGCCGGGCGGTCAGGTTGCGCAGGGAAGCGGTATTCAGGCCATAGTGCAGATGGATGCGCGTATGGTTACTGAGGGGAACGCCGGATGCGGTCTGCCATTTTGCCTGAATGGTGAAGGGATCCTGGAGGCTATGGGTGGGAGAAGTGCTCAGGGAACTGTTCTGGGCCATGACCTCCGCCTGAGCCAGGGCCTGATGCAGGACCGCTCCGTATTCACTCATGGGTACCCTGGCCAGCAGGTCTTTCCAGATCCATGCGCCATAACCGGTCAGATCCAGGGATTCGTTGGCGTCCAGACTACCATCGGCGTTGACACTGACTTTTTCAGTGCCGGTCATACCACTGGCCTCGGGACCATCGCCGGGGGTGGTGGTCATCTTCGAGTGATCGCCCACCAGAATCACCGGTTGGTGGGCATCCGGCAAAGGAATGGTGCCCATGGGGGCGTAGCCCGAAGTGGCATCCAGATACAGATCATACTGGGGGACATGGACGATGACGTGATTGAAGCGCTGTATACTGGCGACCTTCTGCAGGGTAAAGTCATTTCCGGCTCCGAGAAGTACTGGCCCGGCTTCAATATGTCGGGCATGCAACAGGGCGACCAATAAAGCGGCTGCTGCCTTACAGTCGCCATAGCGCTGTTTCAGGGTCGTATCTGCCGGATAAGGTTTATAGCCACTGAGACCGGTTTCCACCCCGACCCAGCGGATATGATGCACCGTCCAGTCATAGAGGGCTTGAACCGCTGCCTTGCCGGTTTTGTCCCCGGCAATTTTGTCCGCCAGTTTCTGCACTTCCGGCGTCACTTTTTCGGCGGGCTGGGCATATTGCCAGTAGGCGTCGCCAATGGCTTCCCAGTTGGGGAAAGTGCTGACCGCAAAGGTCGGGCTCACCTGATAGAAGCTCACGGCATTGGGCTGCAAGGATTCGGGATGCGCTTGTTGGAGCGTGGCGCTGATGGTCTGGGTGTTTCCCTGAACACTGTGCGTGACCTGATAAGCTCCGGAGCCTGCCCAGTGCAATTTCATGTCGGCCGGGGCATGCACCACAATGTGGACCTGATCGGCTTGCAGGAAATACGGGACCGTATGGCTGATACTGGTCTGATTCGGGAAATAGGGTTTTTTGAAATCTTCCTGCCAGTCCGAAACCAGATCATCTCCGACAGCGACATGGGGAAACACCACCGTGATCGCTTTGGCGTCACTGAATTCCGGAGCATCCGCCACTACCGGCAGGGTCCGGGTATAAATCTTGTTTTTGTCTACGGCATACATTTTACCGGAAGGACTGAGGGTGTAAGCCTTGGTTACTCGCAGATCGGCCATCTTGGCAGGGTACTTCTTATGAGCCTGGGCGAATTTCTGGACTCCAAAGTGGCTGAGCGGAGAAGTAACTTCGTGAATCCGGGCGGTGTAACTGCCATTGGGGTGGAGGGTGTAGGTGGCATCATAAGCCACAATTTTGAAGGGCAGACCCTCGGTGGCTGCCTGCACATGGGAACAAGCGCTGAAACCCAGCACTCCGATAGCGACTGCCAAAGGCAGCTTGCGGATGGTTAGCATTGCGGCTCCTGTTTCGGTTTTTGCCAAGCCTTTGCTTGGAACTGGCGATATTTTTCTAAGGGTTATATTTCAATCCAACACGCAAATATCGGATGTCCATCAATGATCATCGGCGGCCCCGCTCGATGTGCGTGAAATTCGGATCGAGACAACAACCGATCCACGCCAATGGGTGATACCGTGATCAGCCGTTTCGCCCCGTGCGAGCCTGCACAGGCGACGGATTCCTCCAGCAGCTTTCGCGCAACCGAAGAGGAAAACTGCCCGGGTGTTGTTGCTCGGTTATGCAAATCCACGGCCGCAAAGCGCGACAACTCCCAGACATCGGGAGAACATGGCGGAGCCAGTCCGTTGAGCAACTGGGGAAAGATCTCGCCCAACAGATAGGGGCGCGAGGTGGGGAGGAGGCGAGCGCAGCCGGATATATGGCCGTTGTCATCTTGCGCGACCACGTACACGGTGTCCGCCCGATCGAACTGGTCCGACTCCATCCCGTTCTCCGTATGCAACGCCCACCCAAGCTGCTCGACAAAGACTTGGTGTCGGTAGCCGGCCACCTTCGCATACAGATTATTCGGTAAAACTTCAGCTGGCCCGGTTATAACCTGCATCTCGTCATCCTCATAGAATTTGTCTATGAAAGCGAATCTACCAGCCCCGCCGTTTCTGACAAGCTGTCAAGGTTGACAGCTTGTCAAACATGTCTATCCATGATATGGCGCTGAATCACAGCCGGCCAGGCCGTCTTGTCGATGGCGGCTTCCAGTAAGGGGGGCATGCCGAGGAAAGCAGCGCACATGCGGCCGCACTCATTCAACGTGGTTTCACCGCTGAATCATGCTGGCGACAGCCACTGGTCTTGCACTCCCACAATGGCGCCCCGATGAAATCATCTACCCTGCTGGCCAAGCTCACGATCTGGGGATCACCCCGTCCCGGGGCCGACCACGGGTCAGCAATGACAACCCGTATTCTGGGAAACGCGACAACTGATGTCTTGATCCCGGCCGAGTCCTCTGATATTGACGACGCCAACCGTGCGCACTCAGACTGGTCTAAGACTGGTTGAAAGATGAGGTGTCTGAGACGCCGCCTATCTGGAACTGGCTTTGCGGCGGAAGCTGCCACTTGCGACGCTGGATAAGCAACTCCATGGAGCTGCCCTCGCCCTGGGCATTGCGCTCGTGCCAGAGATAAAAAATGGCGACCGCTAGACCGGGAAAACCATGAACACCGCCACCATCGTCCAGAAACTCTGGAACTACTGCAACGTTCTGCGGCACCGGCGGCTTTCTGCCGGTGGCGCACGATCGACTACGAAGATCTGGTCAGCCGCGACAAGGCGAGCCTGGACATTTTCTGGCTCAGGGACGAATCCCTGGAGGATGCAGAGAGTCTGCCTGCCCTCGCACTGATCCTGCAGGAGATCATGGAGGATCT
The DNA here is from genome assembly GCA_021795795.1 of Pseudomonadota bacterium. The sequence continues at coordinate 13,635 of JAJYPA010000183.1, forward strand.
GGAAGGGGTCTTGGCGCAGTTGCGGGAAATGGCGGGAGATTTGGGGGGCTGATTCAGGCACTACCCGTTTTCACAGAGCAGGTCGTGGATCGTTGCAGCATTCCCGCGAAAGCGTTCACCGTGGGCGTAGATGGTCAGGCGCTGATCCCGCGCGTAACCGACAAGGGTAAGATTGTGGGTCTGTGCAATCCGGATCGCCAGACTGCTGACTCCGGAGATCGCCGCTACGATGGGAACCTGAAAGC
>JAJYPA010000184.1 GCA_021795795.1 Pseudomonadota bacterium
TGTCTTGCTGGCCGTCAAGGACGAAATCAAGAAGCTGCTGGAAAAGGGATACACCAGCAAGCAGATCGCGCTCGCCTTCAAGGATGACGTGTTCGGCATTCTGCCAAAAACGATCACCGAGATTGCCATAGGTAAGCGCAGTAGCAAAACCGACACCGTAGCCAAACCCAAAAGAAAGACACACCCCCGCCCCGCCCCGCCTGCCGCTTCCCAAAAAACACCCGATGCCGCAGGGCAGAACAAGAAGAACGTAGATCCTGGATCGTTCGATGTGAAGCCGGATACGGAGGATCTATGAACCAGATATTTATGATCGGCGGCGGTAAGGGCGGCGTTGGGAAGTCCACGGTCTCTATGGCGCTGGTCGATGCGCTCCTGGAGAAGGGAGAACAAGTTGTCCTGGTGGAAAGCGATGACAGCAATCCGGATGCTTACAAAGCATTGAACGGTATCGTTCCTTGCGAGATATGCAACATGGACGATGAGGCGGGGTACATCAAGCTGGGAAACATCATTGAAGCCAACAGCAAGGCGTGTATCGTCGTGAACACCGCAGCACGCGCGACGGCTGGACTGGTCCAGCACGGCGGCATCATCAGCGATGTAGCGCTGGAGTTGAAGCGTAATCTCGTCATGCTCTGGCCCATTAACCGGCAACGGGACAGCCTGGAGCTGCTTAACGATTTTGTTGAGAATGCACAGGGATACACAGCCATCTATGCCGTGCTCAATACGTACTTTGGTGATCCCAAGAAGTTCGCACGATTCCATGCGAGCAAACTCAAGAACAAGCTTACCGGATTCCTGGAGTTCCCAGAATTGAATGATCTGGTAGCAGACAAACTAGTGGATAACCGATTAGCACTGAGTAATGCCGATGCTAAGCTACAGATAGCTGAACGATCAGCGCTTAGGCGGTACAGAGAATCGGCAAAACAGGCGCTTGAGGTGGTTTATGGCTGATCTTAGAGAGGCGATAAAACAAATCACCGGAAAAGAACCATCACCGGAACAGATCAATAGGATACAAGCCATTGCGCATGCTCTGGATATCCCGCAGGGAGATGCCATGTTTCCGATCCTGGCAACCTTGGACATCTACTACGGAACCTTTACAAAGCTCCCGGCAAGTATGGAAGCCAGCGCCAACAAGATCGCCGATAAAGCAGAGAGAGACACGCAAGGAAGAATTGCTGCCGCCAGCGCAGAACTCGTATCCAAAGCAGGAAAACAACTGGTTGATGCGTTCCGCGCAGACCTGGGCAAAACGCTGTGGTCCAGATCCATCTGGGCCGGGCTCGTCCTGGTGGTAGTAGGGATCGGGTCCTATGCTGCCGGTGAGGTCGATATCTGGTGGCACTCCAGGCAACTCCATCAAATCGAATCAAAGGAACAGAAGGCGAAAAAAACGCTTGGCGTGATCGAAGGAAAACCTGGATACGGCGCTGTGGAGTCCTGTGGTGGTCTACCCTGCGTACCTATCCTGACGCCCGCTCAAGACGGTAACAATGTATGGACAGTTTCTGGCGGTAGATACAAAGGTACCCATTTGGGAGTGCTGGACATGTCAGCCATAAAAGGACAATAAAAAGGCTTTATCTTCGGTTAATTAAAATATTTCTGAAGGTTGGTTGCTTAAAAAGTTACTCCTTTGCTGCAAACGATCGATACACGCCATCAAGGGACGCCACTGCTCTAACTGCTTTTGCCAACGCATCAGTTGCCTCTGAAATTCTGGGGTGTTCCAATCGAGCTGATCCGCAGCCACTTTACGCAAGACCCGGTAAACAGTGCTAACCAAAGCCGGGCAAGCGGTATCGTTTGCCAAATCAACTAAGCGATGATAGCTGTGACATAGAGATTCATCCAGAAATTCATTGGCATAGCGCTGTGCAGCATTATATTTATCCACCGACAGGTCAAATGCTTGCGCTATTCGTTGTAGCTGCAGCATTGGCGTCTGCAGCATGCGATCAAACTCCACCAGGACGCGCCGCCGCCCCATAGTCAGTGCCACCGCATTCAAAGTGTAACTCAACCACATCAGATAACTTTGGGTACGATCCAACCCATCACGTTTCTGGAGAGAATCGGCAATACTAGCGGGGTTACGCAAAGCCAGCAAATAATAGGCTGCCGTATCATCACCGAGTGCAGCCAGCACCACCTGCCAAAATGCCAGCAAGCGGCACATGCGCGGGTCTTTGAATCCAAACAATGATGCCTGAGCTATTTTATTCTGCAATAATTCCATTCCCCTCTGCAGAAAACCCTGAGCCAGCAAGGTTGTAATCTGCTCAGCAGTGAGCGGCGTGCTATAATTCCAATCCGTACCCAACACATGGAGCATCTCTTCATTAAGCCGATAGAAATCCATGTCTTCCCAAAAGCCTTTGGGATTAACTTCCGGTATGGACTCCATGAGTTGGTTACCTAAATCTACTCCAAGTGCAAGCAGACCTCTGGTAATGGCACTAGTACCACTGCGGTGCATACCCAGCACAAATACCAAGCGTATATCATCCAACTCATTCATAGGAATACATCAACAAACGCAAGCTGTCGCACACCAATCTTTCATCTTCCATACTACAAATCATCAAGATGGAATATAAATCTATTTTCCTCATCCGTAAACCCGTGAATATATCTAATTATATTAATATTTTTTGGAATCTGAAAATGCATATTCACGGATTCCATGCTGAACCTATTAAACGATTTTTCACCATCTCTTTTAATTCGTACAATTTGTGACTCATAGCCATATCCGTACAATATAGACCTACCCAGAGGGCGACCGTACAGAGCAGAAAACCCCAAAGATAAAACGTGGTTGTTATCTGTAAACGCATTCAACCATATCATATTTCCAGATCGAGATAATAATGGTGTATTCACGTCATTATATTTTACACGATGAATAACCTCACAATTGTTTCTCGGTTTATAAAATAAAACGTCATCTCTACAATAGAACATTTCACCATCAGATATTTTAACATTGTCTTCTATGTTTACATATTTTAATTCTCCATCTGGAAAGCCATTGCACAAAATTGACGAATGCTGCATAGCAAATGGACAAACAAACATAACAGTAGAAGTATCCGGCAAACTAATTAGTTTTTGCGACAATCGTTCTTCTTTATAAATACTGAAGTCAATTATACATGAGTAACAAGACAAATCCATCATTAACGCTTCAGAAACGAGGACAATTTCTGATTGTGGCGCAAGCCTGCGCAACGGATATAGAATAATTTCTCGCAGTATTTTCATATGCCAATCTTCGTCAGAAAAGCAAATATCATTGATTATTACCAATGTTTTTGGTAGGGCAATGCAATCTTTATTTTTCAGTTTTTTAATAAAACTTTTAGCCAGTTGTGATTTTGCATCCCCCCAAAACTTGGTTGGGACAAGCATTGAACCCTCAAATGGTTCATTCCAGCTATATATAAATATTACAGACGGATCAGTAGCACACGCGAGCCAACCCATTTCTTTGTAGTAACGCAAATCATTTCTGATAACCCTTTCTAGATTGTCGCGTATAGCAACACCATAATTATCAAAGCCAAAATTCCAAGTAACACAATCATGAGAGTATTGCGCCTGAGGCGTGTCCAAAACAAAATGAAAAGAACAAAAATTATTACGGTAGTGTAGAAAAAGATATTCCAAAAAAGGAGAATTTACGCACGTCCAATAAAAACAAGGGTTATCCAATATGCGGGAAATTTTTTTAATTAATGAATCCCCAAAATATTTCCAGGCATCTCTTTTGTCGTTAGCGCGGTCAAATCCGTAACCAAAGACAAATATAATCTCCCTACCTTTTTTATCCTTAGCAATCAACTGCTTAGGTATGTTTTTGTAAAATGCGCTTATCGCCTCACATAAGATTTTAATAGTGTGATCATTAGGCTGAATATATTGCGTGACATTTAATGTTGCATTTAACTGTTCGATGTCATTATTTATTATTTTATATATCATCTCAAGATCGATAAATGGGCAAATCATAAGACCGGACATATATAATGCTTCTACAACCTCTGATGATGGAGCATTATAACTCCCATCGTGATCAATATTTAATTGCCATGATATTGCGTCTACTCCAATCTGCCTGATATATTGGAAATTTTTATTATAAAATTCTATAGAGCTTCTATCATCATCACTTACACCAATAGCATCAAAATCAATAGGATCAACAAATTCGCTTTCTACCCATCCTCCTGACCTAAACCAATCATAAAACTGCAACACAACTGGCACCATTGGTTCTAAATTATTATGCATATATCTCACACCTCTGAACTGTTCTTTTAGCACTAGGGATCTAATCTGTCGTATGCACTTGCCAAGGGAGCTTACCCCCAGCCCTTCACGCTACGTGACCCAAAAAGCTCCCAACTGCACATTCCGACGATCGTGGGCAGTGATTCCGCTGATCGTGGGCACTCCAGAAAAGCGTACATTCTGGTCGATGCACAAAAAACAGGGTGTCACCAAAATCATCCAGCACTGCATCAAGTAATTCCCTGCCGAGCAGACCGCGTGGACGGTAGGCTGTACGTGCATGCCAGACATTACCGACATTCTCGACTCCAGTTGGACACATCGGGCATTGAAGCTGACACAAGGAAGCGGAGTCAAGCAGAAACGCGAAAGGACAGGAGCGAGCCTACTCAGCACGCATTATCCGTTTGTAATGGGCAAATAGAAAGTTCTCGAAGGCCAGACGCGTCTTCTTTCGCAGAAGGAGGAACATCAATTAACAGGTCGACTGGCGCTGATGATATATCCGCAAACCAGCGGCTCATTCAGATCAGCCTGTTCAATCTCAGGCCAGTAATAACCCAGCGAAAGTTGCGGTTGATCGTGCACGTGAATCTCCTCAAAACCAGCGTGTACAAGGCGGCTCAGGATATCTGCCTCGCAGTACAGACGCATTTCCAGCGTTGCACCTTCTCCGCCATGAAAGATGAGGTTGTCATAGACTTGCAGCTCGCCAGCTTCATCGCGATTAACGAGTATCTTGTCGCCGCTAAAGTCTATTATTTCCCATTCGGACAGACCAATATAATGTTCGATGGTGCGCGCGGCGCGCGTATAAGGCACGCTGAATATGAGGTTACCGCCCGGTTTCAGAAGTGCATAAAGATTGTCGAATCCGCGCTGCAAAGGAGGCAGGATGTGCTCAAAAACGTCGGCACTGATCACAAAGTCATTCATACCCAGTTGCGCCAAAGTAGGATGCTGGATATCCAGCATCGGAGAGCGTCCATAAAACGTGTTCTTATAGCTGAATTTTTTTCTAGCAGATCCGCATACCCTGTCCAGTCGCTCATACCAAGGCCGACAATATTTGCTTGACTCGGCCAGTCTTTCAAGGGCAATCCATCTGTCACCACCATAAGATTCCGGAGAACATTAATAATACCCCGGAAACGCGCATTCGAACCACAATTTCTACAATGCGCCAGTTCGCGATGGAACTGACTGTTTTCAAGTCTGTTCGTTTCGCCACAGATATTACAACAATATTCTATGACTTCTGGCATCTCAATAGGTAATTTCATAATGCTATTCCAAGTTTCATAATAAATTATTCGATACGAATAGGTCATGGTTTATTAAAGAGAACCGTTTTGCGGTTTCGCGTGCTTGACCAGAAAGATTGGCCAATGTTATATCATCTTCAGAAATTATCTTTTCAGTTATTGAGACCAGATCTTCGATATCACAGAATAGATTACACTTAAAGCTTTCCCCCAAAACCTCTGGGATACCACCACCCTTATACGCAACAGGAATGCATCCGTGAACCATCGCTTCAACTATAGACATCCCAAAGTGCTCCATACATTCTGGATTATCCTCACCCAGTCCGGCCGCATGCCAATATATAGAAGACCTAGACAAATATGATTCCAACAAGACTCTATCGCAGTCCAAGATTATTTCAATATTACAATCATCAGAAAACGAATATAGCTGATTTAAATAATCAACGTCATTATTATTATTTTTATTTATTGATCCGATAATGATAAACTTCCAGAAAGAGAATTCTGATTTCTTAACAATCCTCTTGAATGCATCTATCATCTCCAACTGTTTTTTATTATGCCCATCCTTAAATATTCTGCCAACAGAGACAATTAATTTCTCTTTTTGTAGGCACGCATCTTTATGTATAAATATATTGTCATTCCGTTCTGTCGCCGGATACAGTACGGTAACGTTGTCTTCAATTGCCCAGAACTTTTTAACCCATTTTTTTGTGAAATTTGAATTTGCGAGAATAGTATCGTATGTCTGCAATACACTACGCGTTACGTGTTTATGCGGAAAGCTCAATAAATAATATGATTTTTTTGCATATGAATGCATATTGCTATGGTGAGTAGAATTAATAAAGATATAATAGCCACAGGTGTCGTGCTCAGAAAAGTCTGGAACAACCAACTTACTTATATTTTCCATGCTTATGTTGAAATATGACGCTAGTTTACTAATATCAAATTGAACCCGTGAAATAAGATCAACATGATAATATTTTGACAGAGCTTTAGCGAGATGCAACGCTCGTAACTCTCCACCGCCACGAGTATTCCAATACTCATTGTAAATTCCAACCCTAAGAAAGTAATTTTTTCGAACATAAGGCAGACCGCTAATAGCTCGATCTATGATGCTAGGCACCTCCTCAATTAAGTTTGGCAAATATGAAACGAATTCTCGTTGCGCAGCATCTGGAAATACTTCTTCATTGTTTACAGAAATATAGTGATTCCATGTTTGTAGTTCATCATTAAATCGACTACCTACGATTTCTGGAAAATGTATAGCAAGAAACAGAATTTTATTCCTTGCTATTAACTTTTTAAAGAATGCCGACTTATCATTGCTTGTCGATGCATGCTTATGCCGCACAACTGCGCCAGGGAAATACCTAATTACGAAACCACTCTTACGAACTCTAAGCGACAATTCGGTATCTTCATAATAAGCAAAGAACTCAGATACAAATAACGGATTATTTCCCAACACGTCTCTGCGTATTAAAGCTGCACATCCACATAACGCATCAACATTCCTAACTTTATCATACTGCCCATTATCATCCTCACAAAATCCAATATCACCAGCATCTCCGATTTCCGTAACATAGGACCCCGCATTGTTAATAACATCATGAGAAGTAACTTTAGATAGATCCATAGAAAATCTCCATAAACCATCTAAATAATCAATATTAAAATTGTATGTGCGCTTTCCTTCTACATATAATTCTTCTATATTAAACTGTTCAATATTACAGTACAATCCAAATGAAATAGACTTACAAGATGATGGAATAAGAAATTCATGGGTCAAAAGATCGCGACAAAAGTCTGTTCTTTCTATCAATTTTTTATACTGAATTAAGCCGGATAAAATCTCCGCATGAGATAAATGGAAAGGATTAGATGCTGATATTCTTATTGTTACGAAAGGTTCAAAAAAAAGTATTTTTGGAATAACCACGCCTAGCTTGTCTTCTCCATGGTTAACAAATTGATCTACCATGCCAGAGACAAAATTGCTTTCAACTGAAGTATCATTATTTAAGAGCATAATTAAATCTCCAGATGATCTTTCGTAGCCTATATTATTTGCCTCAGCAAAACCATAATTCTTATCACAAGAAATTATTGTAACATTATCAAACTCTGACCTTGCTACCTTTAATGAATCGTCACTTGAGCCGTTATCTACAAATATAACTTCTATATTAAGGTACTCCTGAGAATTTATAGATTCAGCAAGAGTTCTTATGTGCCGTTCTCCGTTATAATTAACAATAATAATTGATACAAGCGGATCTAGTAATTGAGGTGGCGTTGTGTTTGATACCCGATTCAAATATTCATCTGATGATGACAAATCTTTATATAGTTGTTCAATGGTCTTGTGCTGTTGATGACGCAGCGTCTCTCTCGATTCCGGATCTCGACCTAGCAACTTGCGATAAGCAGCAACAACATCACCTTCTGGTAACAAGACCAGATTGCTATCTAATACGTCAGATTCATTATTAACTTCACGTTGATTATGCAAATCAGATTCGATAGCATCACATATTTTTTGCATATACTTCACATTAGTATAGGTCATTCGATTCATTGCCCGAACCAAACTCTGCTTCCCCCCAAAAAACCGAAAAAACCAATGCCTCCCATTTTCTAATTTTAGAGAGCTTATACCATTTAAATTTTTGCGCTTACTCTTAAATTCGCTTGACTCGGCAATATCAAGAATAACTTCTATCTTGCTAAATCCAGCGGACAGTAGACCAGCATAATATAACAATCCAGAATGATCAGCCTCCCGATCTAACATTATTCTATATGCTTCTTTCAAAAACTCTTCGCCATCCAGTACAAACAACTCTCTCACATCTTTTTGATTCATATTTATGCTCTCATTTTATCTGATACATTATTCAACTTTAGGCTGAGTCATGGATAGCTTGACGGCAGATACAAAAATCTGTAGACACATCTACTGGCTTGATTGGGTATGACTTAAACTGCCACTTCCATTTTGATCATAAAACCCTCGTTTTTGCATTATGTCATTGGGCTGCCATGGAACAAGGACTGGAGCCTTACGTCAACCTGTTGCCAATCCGGAGGCTATGGCAATAGGTAATAGCACCAGGCCAGATCCATGAGACGCCACAAAGTAAGACAATTTGCATCATTGTGTCTGGTGGGCGCCTGGCGGACCAGGGGGAGAGGCCTGGTTTTGCTGGGTTCTCCACCTGCCGGGTAGGGGCTGTTTTGAGACATTACGATGAGGCTACTCATTCCGGCAACCAACCATCCCGCAAAACATCTTCCACCGACCAAGGGCAAACATCAGGAAAGACAGACTCCTTCAGCCCCGTTTCCAATGCCGCGCTGCTGGAAGCGTCCTGCCAGGCTTTAGGCAGCAACACGGGCAAACTCGGCCTCAGACTGGGGGACATCTCGAAAAAATCCCGCAAGGAAAGACGTTGCTCCTTGATGGTGAGTTGCCAGCTCGTCGATCTCTTCTCTGACTGCCAATGCCACTTGATGAGATGCATGAGCAACACCCGTAGGCGGCTCTTCAGTTCATTACGCTGACTGCGGCCCATGCTCTCGATTTCCTCGACCAGGTTGTCCCAATCCAAAGCCGCAACCTGACGAGCCTTGAGAGCCTGCCCCTGCTCATCAATCCAAGCCAAAAAGTCCTGCTCATAGAGATTCGAGGCCTGCTCCAGTTGCCTTGCTGTTGCCATGGCATGCCTCCAGTCGACATGAGGTTCTGCGTGGAAGGATAGAACAGAGGGCCAGAGGAAGGGAAGGGAAGAGGGCGGCGGGCGGGGGGTGTGTCTGCAAGCGAAGCGCGCAGGCCCGAAGGGCCGTAGGGAGCAAGGCTTCAGACGTCGCCATCAGGCGGCGGCTGAAAGCCGCGTATGCTGGATAATCTTGGAAGATTATGGATAGAAAATTGAAAGCCATGACAACTCGTTGCCACTGTTGGGTTTTTTGGGATTTAGCGGGTGGCGTTAGGGCATGGGTTGGGTGGCGTTAGGGCATGGGTTGGGTGGCGTTAGGGCATGGGTTGGGCGGCGTTACGCCGGGGCGCAACTTTTCCATGCTGGTCTCTTGATCTTGAATTTGCCCTTGGCATACTCATTCACCGTCCAGCCCACAGCCACAAGCTCGACCAGCGTCTTGCGAATCGTCTGACGGCGGGTCTTGATCGTATTGGGATTTGCGGCCAGATCCGGCCAGACGTAGCCGCAAAGCGTATCCATTTTTACCTCATCGGCTTTGCCGGGGTCGATCCAGCCGCACAGTCGTTGATGGATCAATCGCGCCGGATCGGTCTGTAGCGCCCGCACTTCGACCATGTCGATCCGCGTGTGAGGTCTCTGCCCTACGATAGCTTCTGCAAGCCTGGGGTTCAGTGCCACGAACATCTTGCCACTATCCTCGTCGCTTGCGTACTCGGACAGGATACGGAACCCCTGCCGTCTGCCTCCTCTCTGAATAATTACTGAGACCTTCCACAACCGCTCAATGCTCTCCCGGATGACACGGAAAGCGCCGCCACTGTCTGTTGCGTATCCAAGTTCATACGCAAGTTGCCGAAAACTCCCTTTAGCAATCATCGCATCCTGCTCTTTGGCGTCCCATTGAAGATCGAGCAAAAGACGCATCTGTTGTCCTATTGGGTTCTCTGACTCAGGCTTTAACAGTATGCCTCTGCCGCTATCGCCAGAAATCGCAGCCATAGCAATAAGCCCTTGCAAAACGCGCATGTCGTCTACGCCTAGCGGCTCTGGGCCGCTGAACTCAACTCGATCTTCTCCATAGGTGTAGGTCACGTCCAGTTTGAGTTTCTTCCGATCACCCCGTTTGAGGCTGCGGAACAGACCTGGGGTCAAGCAATGCGCAGGATCGTGTCGCGCATGTGTTAAATTAAAACTCATCGCAGATCCCTTTTCTCTTGCCATTACCCATCTCCTTTCTCGCCGGTAACAGCGTAACCGGCATCAGAACTCCACCCTCAGCCCGCTTGAACCAACGATCCTCGATAGGCTCGCCATAGTTGTTCTTCGGCACGCTGAACCGGACATAATAATTCCTACGGTCGCCAATGGGCTCCAGGCTGATGGAGTCCGACCACAGCTCTGCCTCATCAGGAGCCATCTTGGATAATGCCGCGCCCCAGCGTGCGTTATCAGTCAGTATCGACGCTCCACGGGCCGCATGCTGCTGATCGCCTTGCCCGGATGCCGCACTGCTTTTGCTAACGTGATGCAGAAATAGGACTGCTGCGCCGGTCTGCGCCGCCAGGTACTCCAAGGCCTGCAATAGCCTGCCCATGTCGCCGTTGGAGTTCTCGTCGAGCTGGTGAACCCGGCTGATGGTATCGATCACAATCAGCCGCGCCCCATCGCAATACTCCAGCAACCGGGCCATGTGCTCGTCCTTCATCACGTCCAACCGCTTGCCCATCAGCGGTTCGAGCGTCAGATGCTCAGCAATGGCGTCCCGCGCTGCCGGATTCAGGTGCTTGCCAATGCTATACAACCGACGAAGCAAAACCGGCTCCGGATCTTCCGCCGCCAGGTAGACCACACGCCCGGTATGTCCAGGCTGCAAATTCAGCAAATCGCCGCCTGCAACACTGCAAGCCACACCCATCGCCGCCTCCAGCACCAGGAAGCTCTTACCGGTGGCCCCTGGCGAGAACAGAGCTCCTACACTCCCTGCCAGAAAACCGGGCAACACAAAGTCCAGCCCTGGCGGTTCATTGGTGAAGGCCGCCATAATGTCTAAAGCCATTTCATGATCTCCTGCGTAGATCGTGGATGGTGAGGCCCCGGCTGGTGCACCAACACCGCGCCGGGGCCGACTAGTTTCATGCCTTATGCACTGAGCGAAGCATCGCTTCTCTCAAAATAGCATTCATCCGGGTTTGATAGCCCTTGCCTTGGCTCTTGAGCCATGCCATCACATCCGCATCGATCCGCACCGAAGCGTGCGTCTTCACCGGCTTGAAAAAAGGGTTCGGGACCGCTCGCGCCCAAAACGCTTCATCCAGCGGCGGTATGTCGCTGTAGTCGATTTCGCTGTCCGGCTTCTCCGCCAGCGCCTTGAGTTCCGCCTTACGCTCTTCGGTCAGCGGCGGCAATTCGCTTCGTTTGTACCTAACCGTGCTCATAAGTGAAGGCCGCCATAATGTCTAGAGCCATGATGATCTCCTTGCGATCGTTGTGGTTAGGTGATAGCCGGAGTCCATCCGGCCATCCACCGCCTATCGTTAATTCGAGCGCACCTTGTGTGCCTCAACGTAAGAGCGCAAGACGGCATTCATGCGAGACTGATACCGCTTGCCGGTGCACTTGAAAAACTCTAACACTTCGGCATCAATGCGCAGCGTGATTTGTTTCTTGGTGTGAGGCAACTCCTCTGCGGCCTTCATCCAGACAGCATTGGGCAAGCTTGGCGCGTCACTGTAGTCAATCTGCTCATCGGGCATTGAGGCCACAGCTTCCAATCTCGCCTTCTGCTCACCACTCACTTGCGGCGGCTTCTTGAGGTCAAGAGTTCGCTTCACGATATTGCTTCCTTTCGTCGGCATTAGCTTTCCTCGCAGAAATAAGGCGGATAGTGTCCTCACCTCGAACGGTGTAGACCACATGCAGAACGGCAGGGTAGGCAAAACCAATGGTAGCCCAACGATCTTCCCCATAGTCTTCGCGCCCGTCGTAGGTCTCAATTCGCCCAGAGTCGTAAAAAACCAGCACAGCATCCTCGAAAGAAACACCGTGCTTCCTCAGATTTCGCTCTGCCTTTTCGGCGTCCCATTCGAGTTCCATAGCGCTCTCATTATAGCTACGCTTTGTAGTTATATAAAGACGGCTTCCGGAACCGCAAAAGACACACCCCGCCCCGCCGCCGCCCTCAGCCTCCAACCGTTCCAATGATCGGCACCATGCGGGACCGCCACTCGGATAATTGCCGCTCCAGGGCTTCCACCTGTCCCTGGGCCTTCGCCGCCGTCTCCCGCGCTTCCATGGCCTCCTGCCGCAAACGCTCGATCTCCTGCGCCTGACGCTCGATGACCAGGCCCATTTCGGCGCTCTCCACGACAGCGGCCTCCAGCTCGGCGCGGATCTGGTCCAGCTCCGCCGCCAGGGTATCGGCCAACTCCACGGCCTCCGCCCGCTCCTGCTCCATCTCGGTCCGGGCACCATCGAGGGCCGCCCGTTCCACCTGGAGCCGCTCCTGTGCCAACGCCGAGGCCTGCGCCCAGATAGCCGCCGCCAGATCCGAGGCCTGCGATACGACGCTCTCCGGCGCGGGTTCCCTCGATGGAGCGGGTTGCGTCTGCCTGGCCCGCCATTCGGTCATCGCCTCGCTGATGGTGGTATAGCTCCCTCCGCCGACCGCCCGGCGTACCGCCGAGAGGGTGGGCCGCTCGCCCGCCTCCGCCAACGTCGTTGCCGCCGCCCAAATGTCCTCTTTCGTCGCCATAACCATCTCCTTAGCAATATGTAATAGTAATATGATACTACATATCACTATTATAAACGAGATCCCTATCGCCGCTCCGTCACAGTGACGACCCGCAACCACCCACACCAAAGCCAGAAACCGTTTCCTCGGCGGTCAGCCACGGGCGGGGGCGGGGGGTGTGTCTTTACCGTTGCAGGCCACCACTCGGTCCATGCCCCAGCACGTTCCTTTCTACCGCCTGCCGCTGCCTTTCTCGCCGCACATCGATGCCTTCGAGCTTCTCCCACTGCGTGCGATATTTCTCCAACGCGGCAACCTGGCGATCCCCGGCCACGCTGTAGGCATAGCGGGCCGTCCTGGCGGCATAGTCGGTCCAGTTGCGCCCCTCGCTCTGAGTGCGAATGGTGGGAGCACAGCGATACACCGCCGCCTCAATGTCCACCTGGCTATGGCCCGTCACCCGCATCCGCACCGCAATCATGGAATCCACGCGGGAAAGGTCCCCCGGCTGACCCTGCCGCTTCAAAATATCCGCGTAATGCCGCCTGTAAGCCTCCACAGCGGCCTCTGGGGCATTTTCTGGTGTCTGGGTAGAGGGACGGGCCTCCAATGGCTCCTGAGGGCGTTTCTGGGCCTTCTCGGCGTCGCGCTGCTCGGCCTGCCGCTGGTACTCGGCATCGATCTCCCGAGACAAGGCCAACGCCTTGCCGCATTCCCGACGCTCGGCCTTGAGCAGACGCACTTCCGGATAGCTTCCATCTGCCCGTTGATGCTTCGGCTTGC
>JAJYPA010000664.1 GCA_021795795.1 Pseudomonadota bacterium
ATACCCCACCTTGGGTTAATTCGCTCATGGCGTTGCGGAACAAGATGGTTCGATTTGTCGGCTTAAAAGACCTTGGTGGCCTTGGAGAGTTGAGCCCATCAAAGCCTGCGTCAGATTATGCGCCTGGAGATCGAGTAGGTATTTTCACACTCATTTCCAATTCACCCAATGAGGCGCTGCTGGGAGATCGCGACAAGCATCTGGATGTTGTGCTCTCCGTCTACAAGCATCCTTCTGGCCAAGGTGGCGTTCAGTTCATTTCGGTAACAACAGTTGTCCACATTCACAACCTGTTGGGGCGAATTTACATGCTTCCGGTCACGCCACTGCATAGACTCATTGCACCAGCAGTACTCACTCGCATCATAGGTGGGCAAAATGCGGCCTAACCTTGCGTTCGAGAGGGACGCGCCAAAAGCGGCGCGCCCCTCAACTTTACGTTGGGCATCTCATCCGGTAGCCGTAGTAGGCGATGGCGGGAATTCAGGATGCGCCTGCAAGCCTCACTGCTTCGATTTCAGCACGAGTATCTTGGCGAACGACTGAAGGTTCACTTGTTCCGCCAGCACGAACCCGCTCCTGTCGAATAATCTCGACCATTCACTGAGAGTTCTTTCCCTGCCGCGCGTACCCATGAACATCTGCATGTCAAATGCAGCTCCGGCAAAGTTTGCGCCAGATTCAGCCATGACCACTTCCATGACCGCAATGTGCGCCCCCGTCCCGCCGCAGGCGCGGTCGAGATTGCGCAGCCCCCTGACACAGGTCTCATCGTCGAAGCCATGCAGGACGGCGCTGATCAGGTAGATGTCCCTGTCACTCGTCGCCATCGGCACCGAATCGAATAAATCCCCAGGCTGAAAGCTTAGCCGCGCGAGCAAAGCCGGCGCCTCGCATTCTGCCCAATGCTGTTCTGCGTCGCGCACGACCTGGGCTCGATCCACCACCAACGCTTTCAGATGGGAATGGCGCTTCAGGATGGCGACGGACTTACTGCCTTTCGATCCACCAACGTCAATGACGCGCTCGAAACGTCCCCAATCGAAGTCTTGGGCGAAACTGTCCCCGCTCAACGCCTCCACGCTGTCCATTGCCCTCGAAAATAGGGCATCGAATTCGGGATGGCCATCCATGTAGTCGAACAGTTCCTCACCATGCACACGACTGAAAGGAACACCACCTTTCCGGACGCAACTTTCCAGTTGCTCGTACCACGGCCGGCTCATCTCATCCGAGTTATGCATCAAGACCATTGCCCGCACGCTATTAGGATTGTCCTCGCGCAGAGGCGAAGACAAGCGGTTGTTGGCAAAAACGCGGGGCGATGTTTCTTCGAAAACGCCCATTGCCGCGAGCATCCGAAGCAGCCGGTAAATGGTGTCGGGTTCCGCTGAAACACGAGTGGCAACCTCATTCGCGGTGAGGTGTTCATTCCCCAGCACCGTGGCGATATCGAGCTTGGCGGCGACATAGAGTACCCGCGATTGCCAGAAGGCCGAGCCGATCTGCATCAATCGAAACGGTGGTGGTGTGACCTTGTTGGGAATGTTCTGCAACCACCCGGCAAACCTCATCAATCCAGCGAACCGCCGAACGGCTCCAGTATTTTTCTGCAATGGCAGCATAGGCCCTCCGCTATCCCGTTGTAGCTGGCGCAAGACCGGCAGTAAAAAGCCGGCCGTTGAAAGTGGACAGGCTTTCGAGGAACGCAGCATCCATTGGTCGACTCATCTGCTCCTCGAAAATGTCTTTCAACAGCATCGGTGTTATGGCAAGGCTAACGAATGCCATCCTGAGAATGTCGGGGTCAACCGCCGGTGCGATCTGCCCATGCGTTTTTAAGTCAGCGACCTTCCGCGCACCCCGGGTGCGCCCGCGTTCCAGAAGTTGCTGGATAAAACGCTGCCCCGGCCCTTGGTTCAGAGCCAAAACTTTCAGAATCAGCTTGGGAAATTCCGGCCGCTTGGACATCGTGTCGTAGTAGAGACGGAAGAACTCCTCAAAACCTTCCACCGACGACAGCATCTGGCCGTCTAGCACATCCAGCAATGGACTCAACGTGTCCCGGATCATTTCTTCATACAGACCTTCCTTGTTGCCGAAGTAATACCAAATCATTGAAACATTGGCATCGGCTCTTTCAGCGATCAGGCGGGTGGTCACCTTGTGGTACTCGTCGGCAAGAAAGCAGTCGAGAGCTGCCTTGAGTAGGCGCGCTCGAACCGGATCGGGAGTATCTCCCATCATGTTCTCCTGTGGTGCGTGACGGAGAACAGCCTAGCATCGGCACGCCGATCTCGACAGCAGTTTCGCCAATCAAATCGCGCTGTTTGATTGACTCACCAAGAGCCCGTCCCCAGTGCCGGCCGTTTCCATGCTGTTATACCGAGTCCCATCAGAGTAATATGCCTCCGCATGACATGTAGCTGTTTCAGTAGCCGAGGTCAGCGGTTTCTCCTGTTCCGCATGCGCTACAGATGCCCAACCCATCATTCCACCGGACCTGCGCGAAAAGCCGTGCAGATCGGTGAATTCAAACGTTAGGTTCTGAATATGTGTATGACTGAAATTGCGGAATTATCAAAGGCGCTCTTGACGCCTGTCATCGCCATAGTCGCCACATATATTGCGTGGCAGCAATGGAAAACGAATCAACTAAAACTTCACCTAGACCGCTATGATCGTCGGCTAAAGGTGTATGAAGAGGTACGGCAAATTCTCAGTATCATTGGTCGAGATGCGAAAGCTAGCTACGACGACCTATTGAAGTTTAAGCGAGCCGTATCAGAAGCCGACTTTCTCTTCGGGCCAGACATTCCGACTTACATTGAGGAGATCTACCAACGAGGCGTAAAGCTTCAGTATTGGTCTGGTGAGTATCGCGATTACACACAGTCAAAACCTGAAGGGTATGACCACCAGAAGGTTTGTGACGGTATGCACGCCGAGCTTATTTGGCTAATGAAACAGTTTGAACCAGCAAAACAGAAGTTCAAAAAATACCTTGATATCAGCCACTGAACCTAACCCGTCGTTCGAGCGGGACGCCGCAAAAGCGCGGCGCCCCTCAACTTTACGTTCGCGGGCGCTGTGCGCCCGCGAACGGGGCGCGAGTGTCGAACATCGGGGCGTTGGGCGCACAGCGCCCGCGAACCCCTCGTTCGAGCGGACAC
>JAJYPA010000665.1 GCA_021795795.1 Pseudomonadota bacterium
GGTGCAGCTTCTCAGCCACTTCATGGCCGACTTTCTCCACGGTGGGATCGGCGATCAGTCCCAAAACCGATTGAGGATCCATGAACACCACGCTGACGCGGCCGTCGTCTTCCTCGCGCACTACTACGTTGCAAGGCAGCAGCGCGCCGATGTCCGATACCGCTTCCAGCACCTGGTGGGCGTAGTGCGGGTTGCAGGCACCGAGAATGACGTAAGGTTTGTGTTCCACCCCGAGCTTGGCCTTGAGCGTGGCGGCCACGTCGATGGTGGTGAGCACGCCGAAACCCTCGGCCTTGAGCGCTTCGGTGACGCGCTCGATGGTGGTGGCATAGTTGTTGGGGCTGGTAACGGAAAAAACGACTCGACTCATAGCAATCACTCCTCTTGGGTTGAATGAGCGGTCAGGCGGTCGTGGTCTGCCAGGCGTACAGGCGCTTTAGGCGCAAGTTGCTGCCCGTCTCCAGGCTCTTTCCTTGACTGGCCACACCGTGAATATTAAACACGCTTTCCCGACTTTGCCACAGTTACCCGAGCACATGTGGCGATCGATGGCATCGGAAACACGGATGCAATCGCGGCATTGTTACCAGAACTACTCGCCCGAGCAGTTCCCAAGAGCGCGGCCGTGCGGCTGCTGGGGATCACCGTGAGCGGCTTGGTCCACGTCCAGGCAGCGAGCCGGGTAGCACACCAGATGAGCTTGCTGGACGGAATCCTCAACCCGCGGTAAGAATATGGCCAGGGAATGGGCGGTGATGCAGCGAAAGCAGTCGGCGGTGGCCGGTTCGCGTGCGCCCACCCAACGGCAGCAAGCAGTCGTTCAGCGCTATCAACGCTGGCGGATTCGAATGCCTGTACGACTCAAGCCGCGTCCTTCACCCTTGGGCGATGAGCTGGGCCGTGGCAAGCAGCTTGTCCCTAGCCTCGGCGAAGACGGTTGCACTTGGGTTGGTGGATCGTGGATCGACTGCCGTAAGCATGGAATAGAGGGTGATCGCAGGGCGTGGTACGGTAAAGATACGTTGCGCCAAGGACTCCAGCGCCGTTTGCGTCGTTGAGGAGATGTGTGCCGACGCGTTCCTCATTATTCGAATGTCAGCCAAGTCCGTGATGATCGCTCTCAGATGCGGGTTGAATGGATCGCCGTTTTGGAAGTATAGGTCTGCCATCTTGCAGACGAGATCGTGGTTGGCAAAGTCGAAGTACCTGTTCGTTCCAATCAGCATGCGCTTGGCGGCCTCGACGTCAGGTGGGTTGACATACCGCACTGGCGCCCTCCCGGACAATGTTGGAGTACCGACCATAAAGTGGCACATCGCTTTTTCGAGGAACTCCTCCCAGGCCACGAAAAGGTTGAGGAAACCTGCGACGGTGATCATTTCCCGTTCGCTCGCGGGGAACAGGGGTGCACCTGCAGCGTCATTGCGATGCGCATTCGCGATCACCGAGTCGCATTGAGCAGATTTCGCTAATAAATTGGCAACGGCACTGGATATTGGCACATCGTCCGCCTATTGCATCAACGAGAGCAAGTACTCAGTGCGTTGTAGGCGGACCTTCTCGTCGGTCGTCGCACGTCGCGAGTTTGTGAGAAATTCTATCTCCTTCTTGGTGAGGTGCTCGTGGTCAGTTGCCGCGAAGATCTCGTCCACGCGTTCAAGGGCGTTGCGCGCAGCTTCTGGCGATGCGTATCCCTGTGCGGGTGGAGTTGGCAAGCCAGGGATTTGCTGTTTTTGATGGGCGAGTGCAATGAACAACGAGTAGAAGAGGTGTGGGCGCCGAAATTCGGTGTCTGATAGGCCCTCCGGGTAGATGGCTTCAATCGCGGTGATTACATGATCAAACTGGGCCTCTAATGCCTCCGTGTCGTTTTCGAAGCTTGACTCATAGAGGTCGTAAAACTTCTTGATCTGCTTCTTCGCCTTAATTCCCTCAAGCATGGCAATCAGTATATCGGCGACCAGATTCACCTCAAGCATTCGCATAATCTGCTTGGATGTCAGGATCCCCTGACTCGTCCAGTAGTCGGAGTACTTGTGCCCGATCTTGTCGGCAAGGACTTTGAATGGACCGAAGTGATCAGCGTTAATCTTCTCTTGCTCATTCAGCACGACCGCGTAGGAGTTGAGACGGCTAAAAATGTCGAGAATCTCGGAGTCAGGAAGATTGATTAGCAAGTCGACTGACACCTCGTACGAAAGGATCTGCGCCTGAACGTCTTCAGGTAGCTGGCTAAAGAGGATGCCGCCATACGCTGGGTTCTGGCGCTTGCTGACCACGAACCCGTCCTTAATAAACGAAAGGATTGTTCTAAGCCGCTGCTGTCCGTCCACGACCTCCCGAATCGAGGACTTGGTCGTAACGTTGATTTTCTGGCGAATGAACACCTTTGGGATCGGCTTCCCGCGGAGAATCGTGTCGATTAGGAAGCTCTTAGCCTTATCGGTCCAGACCGGGCGGCGCTGAAATCGAGGGTTTAGCTCAAGCTGCTTTGCCGCATCCCACTCGACGAAGTCATTGATGCTGTATGTCCGTGAGTCGTAGCTTTTCATAGTCTGACCTCTGGGGATCGGTGCTGGCTCGGATTCGTTCTCACAGATGCCGCCTGCTTTTCCGACGGAGGCGGAAGGTAGCATAGGCCACCGCCATCTGCTCGCAATAAGTTTGCCGTAAGGACACTCGCCAATTTTCCTGCAGTGGTGGCTTCCGGAACAAGGTATGCAACTCCTTTGTGCCAGTGGTCGGCTGGCGAAGGGGGGCGGTCCGCCAGTGGCCGCTGCGTCAAGGTGGAGGATAGGCTGCATTAGGCCGCAGCTTCACCCATACGACCACCAAGCCAGACACTGCCACCGCGATTGCTCAAGCGCCAACCAGCAGTTCATCTGGACCAAGGACAGCACGATCACAGACTTCCCCCTCCTCGTTTGTCACTGGCTGACCTGCGAGGACTACCATAGCTGCTGTTGGTTGGATCCGAGCGTCAGGTCCTGCGCTACAAACGGTCGTTCAACAGTCGCCCTCGAATGTCTGCACTCAATCTAGTGCCGCCGATCAGAACCCAATGAAGGCAGCGCATCCTTCAGCATGTATCAAGATATATCGATATGGTTTCTGTTGTCCATGTTGCCACACCTGCGCCAAAGAAATCTCGATCTTCCGTCCAG
>JAJYPA010000185.1 GCA_021795795.1 Pseudomonadota bacterium
TGGCCCTGGCCGTGAAAGAAACCCATCCTCGTCCTGTTCAAAAAAAGGGTAATGTATGACCATCGCGTTGATTGTTTTGCATGCCGCTCCCGAGGCGGATAATCCCCGCGCTGATACGGCGGTGCGTCTTGCCGGTGCCATGTTGGCAGATAACAAAGACGTTCGCTTGTTTCTTGATTCCGCCAGGATGTACTAATCCTGAGAGACATGGATAAGGCCCACGACAGAGTGCGCAGCTTGTTGGGCGAACGGCTGGATCTGGGTCTGGAGATCCAATGCTGCGGTAGATCTTTAAAGGCACAGGCTATAGAAACATTACCGACCGAGGTCAGCAGAAGCTCCATGAAAAGTTTGTCCAGTTGGATCAGTGCCGCAGGTGAAGTCGTGCGCTTTTGACGGTGAACGATTTGAAGCTTGCGTAGTCCTATATGGTGTATAATTTCTTTAACTTGCTCGGTAGGAGGAAACATTCATGGCTCAATCACGGCTTAATGGTGTTGATGTAGAGAAACTGGTGGCAACTGTTGACGCAGTAAAAAATGATCCTGCATTGGCAAAATTTCAATTTCGTGCGCACACCGAATGGCAATCCGGAGCCCATGTTCGAACTTATATTCAAGACTTCCACGGGGCCAAGCAGGAAGATCACTCGCGGGCTAAACCCTTTGTATTGGAAGGTGATGAGCCCCCCGTATTATTGGGCAGTAATCTGGGGGGCAATGCAGTAGAATTATTACTTGCAGGTCTCAGTGCTTGTCTTTCGGTAGGGATTGCCTATAATGCAGCAGCACGAGGTATCACCATTGAAGCGATGACACTAAATGTTAGTGGAGACATGGACTTGCAGGGTTTTTTGGGCATCTCGGAAACGGTGCGTGCGGGATGTCATGACATTAATATTTCCTGTCACATCAAAAGTCCGGCAACAGACCAAGCGATAGCAGACTTGCTCGGCCACGTTCAAAATACATCACCTGTCACGGATATGGTGCGTTACCCCACGCCTGTGCATCTCAAGTTTGTGCGCGAATCCTGAAGCCTCTTATCTCGTTGCAGGTGGAATGCCAGTGCTGAGGAAGAACGATAGCCAGTTAGCTTCAGCGATGAGTCTCCGGTGGGACGACCATCTCAGCGCAAGCCTGAAGACAATTTGCCTACAGTGCTGAAGCAAGTTCCACTCTGGAGAATGAATGATCATCCCGATTCTGCAAACCAACGCTGCAAAACGAAATGAGCGAGTCATTAAAACCGATCAGCTATGGGTTTCTGCCATTGTGGCTTAGGCTATTTCTGGCCACTTTGATGCTGATGTTGTCTCCCCCCACCTTTGCCAGTTCAGCGGTTCAGGTGACGAGCATCAATGCTTCATCGTTTCTGCAGTCCGCAAAAAGCGTCCACACATCCCCGTTTCTGGCGCCCACCAAGGCCTTCCGCTTTAAGGCGCGAATGGCACCAAACGACACCCTGGTCCTCCAGTGGATCGCGGCACCCCATTACCACCTCTACCGCAATCGGATCACTTTACAGGTAAGCCCCAGTTCTGCCCACTTGGCGCCTTATACCCTGCCACCTGGTAAACCGATGAACATACCGGGGGTCGGAACCCTGGCTGTTTATGAGGGGGATACCACTACGATTCGGGTACCCGTACATTTTACGGGTACGCCCCCCAAGCAACTTCGGGTCACCAGCAGTTTTCAGGGTTGTGCCAATGCCGGTGTCTGTTATCCGGTAATCACGAAAAGCTATACGCTAACCCCGACGGGATTCATCGCCAGCACCGTAGGGCATGCCCCGGCTTCGGCAGACACTCGCCCTGCTCTGCAGAAGCCAGTTCAACCTTCTGTGGTAGCCGGTCAATATGGGCGGTTCGCAGCGGGATTAGCAGGTGGACAAGTCCCCTTAACGCTGCTGCTTTTCTTTCTGGCGGGCCTTGGACTAGCCTTCACACCCTGCATTTTCCCCATGATTCCCATTCTGTCGTCCCTGGTAGTCGGTCAGGGGAACACACAGTTGACCGTGAAGCAGTCCAGAAGGCATGCATTCTGGATTTCTCTGGCTTACGTACTGGGCATGTCATTGGCCTATACTGTTGCCGGGGTTCTTGCAGCGATCACCGGATCCTATCTGCAGGCATTTTTTCAAAACCCCTGGGTGCTCAGTGGATTCAGTGCATTGTTTGTCGTACTGGCGCTCTCCATGTTCGGTTTCTACGAATTGCAGATGCCCAATGCCATACAATCGCGCGTGTCCCGTTACGGGAAGGGTGGACACTTTTTCAGCGCCTTCGTGATGGGTGTGCTGTCCGCCCTGATCGTCGGGCCGTGTGTCGCGGCACCTTTAGCGGGGGCCCTGCTGTTCATTGCCCACACCGGCAACGTAGTTCTGGGAGGACTGGCCCTGTTCCTTCTGGGGCTGGGCATGGGTGTACCCCTGCTGATAATCGGGACTTCTGCCGGACATTTTCTGCCAAAAGCTGGCACCTGGATGAATGGGGTAAAGGCCGTCTTTGGAGTGGTTCTGCTGGGAGTAGCCATCTGGTTCCTGTCACGGATTGTGCCGGGACCGGTTACGCTGGCCTTATGGTCAGCGCTCGCCATCGTCTCAGGCGTTTTTCTGGGGGCGTTTGCAGCCAATTCCGGGGGATGGCCCCGGTTCTTCCAGGGACTCGGCATACTGGCTGTTGTCTATGGTATGGTTCTCGGAGTCGGTGCCTTGGCGGGTGCTTCCCTGGTACTTGAACCTTTGGCACCTTTCGTGGCAAAAGATGTTTCGGTCGCACCTCCACAGAACCATTCACTTCGAGAGACTCTTTCTCCCCATTTTACGGTGGTTCGCAGCCTTCCCCAGCTGCAATCGGCTTTGGCCGCAGCAAAAGGGCACCCGGTATTGGTGGATTTCTGGGCAACCTGGTGTGTAGAGTGCCAGCGTATGGATGTCGAAACCTATGACAATCCCCGTGTAGAAAAGGCGTTGCAACCACTCACGCTGATTCGGGTGAATGTGACAGCGAGTGATGCCGCATCGCGCCATCTGCTTCACCATTTCCAGTTATTTGGGCCACCCGCAGTATTGCTGGTCAATGCGCAAGGGCGCTTGGTTGCGCAATATGAAGGCTATGAAGGACCCGAAACACTCCTGCAGCACCTGCAGCAAAAGCTGGGCAATACGCTGACTGATCATTGATGTTATTAGGAAATGATTGAGGAGACCGCTATGAACCGCAACACAAAAATGACCATTGTAACCAGCATTCTGGTCGGCACCTTGGGCATAGGAACCGCCCTGGCAGTTACCGCACTTCCGCCTTTACCCAAAATGACGCAGAATAGTTATTGGAAGGACATCGGCCAGCGACTGACCTCTATCCAGGAAGGGCACAAAGGACCGGTCATTTATGATTTTTTTGATCCGAATTGTCCTTATTGCCACGGTATGTACGATGAGGAGCAACCGCTAATCAAGGCCGGAAAACTCTCCGTGCGTTACGTGCCTGTCGCTTATCTAATGCCCAGTAGCACACCTGAAGCTGCCGCCCTCCTGCAATCCCCGCATCGGGTCCAGGCGCTGCAGCATTTTGAGGGATTGGCTGCCAAGAGTTTCGCGGCACCTATGGGACCCCAAGGGCCTGTCGGTCTGCCGAAAGCCAAAGTACTTCCACAGACGCTTCACGCTTTAAAAGTGAACATGGCTGTACTGCAAAGCACCCATTCCATGGGGGTGCCCGCCATTTTGTATGAACGAAAAAATGGCACGACAGGATTAATACCCGGCATGGTGTCTCGCGGGGAACTGCTAACGATCATTCCGAATCTGAAATAATTGGTATACCAGGAGAATAGCGTGATATGAAAAACAGGATTAGAACAGTCTTGCTGAAATGGCTGGAAATCGGGGTATTCGGCGGTAGCCTCTTATTTTTCGGCATGACTTTCGCTGATGCTCAGACAGCAACGGCTACTGCTACAGATGTACCGCCAAAAAAGCTGACGGCGAATGTTGTCTGGAAGCAAATTCTGGCGCAGCACCTCACTTATATTCAGGAAGGCCACCATGGTCCCATCATTTATGAATTTGAGGATCCCAATTGTCCTTACTGCCATGTGATGTACACCCATGAGGTCCCCTTGATCAAGGCCGGAAAATTGACTGTCCGTTATGTCCCCGTAGCCTTCTCGACGCCGCAAAGTCCGGCAGAAGCCGCCGATTGGCTTCAATCTCCCCATCCTCTGGAAACATTGAAACATTTTGAATCCATTGTTGGCCCTGCATTACGGAGCGGTGACTATCGCAATCTTCCCAAGGCCACACCCACAGCAAAAACAACCAAAGATCTCAAGCATAATCTGGAGATGATGGGTGCATTGGGTTTCGATGGCACGCCCGCCATGTTGTATCGTCTCAAAAGTGGGCAAATTGGCCGCATCCCCGGAATGATTTCTGAAAAACAGCTTTCCGGGCTGCTGCCGCATTTGCGGTGAGTATTATTGGAACGTAGGCGACTCACGGGATCATTCGCGTCCAGGAAATGCCACCGGAGATTGGTCGCCCAGGAGATCATTACCTACAGGTTATTAAGGAGTGCGTAATGGAAAAAAGAAGGTTATCAGGATTGCTGCTAACTGGATGGCTGATCACGCTTCCGTTGGCGGCCACGGCTGCGCCTGCCCAGGAGAGAATGCTTTTTCAGGAAATGGCAAAGCCCCAACATGCCAATCCCAAGGCGCTCCCTCCAAGTGCTATTGCTGCAGCGATAACCCATGCACACACTTTTCTGGTCGGGCATCAAGGGCCTGAGTTGACGGCATTCATGGATCCCAACTGTATTTGGTGCCATAGATTTTATGAGAAAGCTCTGCCCATCATCGGGGCTGGAAAATTGCGGTTACGTGTAGTCCTGGTGGGATTTCTGAAACCCTCCAGTCCAGCCAAGGCCGCATCCATCCTGATGTCGAATAATCCAGCTAAGGCATTGGCCTATGATGAATCTCATTTCAATACCCAAAAAGAAGAAGGCGGGATCCGTCCAGCCATCAATCCTCCGCCCCTGATACGTCGCGCAGTGCGCTATAATACTCGGCTGCTTATCCGTACCGGCGAGGAGGCAACGCCCACGTTACTCTACCAAAACAAACAAAAGCAATGGGAACTACAACATGGTTTGGGGAGCCATGGGTTGCATAAAATTATGGAGAACATCTCATAATTTGTTAAGAACTCCAGAGAAATTACGAGTTATAAAATAAGAGCAACTTGCGGAAACCTGGCAGGTCTATGCTCTCCCTGATGGAGAAGGAGTGTATGAAGAGATCTAAGATATCTTTTGCGTAATGCCGGATACCGCCCAGCGGGCGGGGCAGTTCGCGTAACAAACCTCTACGTTGGTAGAACCGGAAGGTCTCCACGTTGATGCCGACCGTCGCGGTCAGGCGGCCGATCGTCAATTGGTTTTCCTGAGGATGCATGGATGCTTGACACCGTACTTTAGTACGGCAGTAAATTTAGCCTACACGGGTCCACCGAGCTTTTATGAATCGTCACCCAGGAGGCTTCCATGTCTGTCATCACTCGTATCATCGATAAAGTCGGCGTTATCGGCGCCATCGTCGGTAGTTTCAGTTGCGCCATGTGTTTTCCCGCAGCAGCGAGTCTCGGCGCTGCAATCGGATTGGGCTTTCTGAGCCAGTGGGAAGGCCTGTTCGTGCAGTGGCTGATCCCGATTTTCGCCAGCGTGGCATTATTGGCGACCCTGACGGGCTGGTTCTCGCATCGACAGTGGCAACGGACCCTCCTGGGTTCGATCGGTCCGGTGCTGGCTCTGATCGGCGTGTTTGGGCTGACTCATCACTTCCTCACCAAGGATCTGGCGAGAGGGATTTTCTATACGGGGCTGATCGTCATGGTCCTCACTTCCATCTGGGACATGGTCAATCCGGCGAACCGCCGCTGCGCGATCGACAGATGCAAAATGCCTGCCCCACGTAACTGATCACATAGACACTTTAGAAGGATTTTATGACTGAGAATGCAGCGATGGAAATCACCATCACCGGCATGACTTGCGACAGTTGCGCCGTGCATGTGCGCTGCGCGAAGCGCTCGAAAGCGTGTCCGGCGTGCGCAGCCGACCAGCTCTTCCCCTACCTGACCACGGTCGAAGGCATCAAGTTTGCCGCGCAAACCTTCACCAAGGACGTCAAGCAGCTATCGTGCTGCGTCGGGTGAACCAGTCGATCCCGCCCTGTATTCCAATCCGGATGCGCGAATAGCCTTCTGACACTCAAGGCCAAACTGGGCATTGAAGGGCAGCCGTATGTTATTCTTGGCGCTTGCCTACCCGCCCCGTCTGTTCATTTAATTGTGGCATTTGGGGCTTGTGTTTGCATATCATTTTGATATTATCGAAAACATGAAAAAGTCCATCTCTTCCCCAGTCACGTCCGAGGCAGCCGAAACCTGCTTGGTCCGCTGTTTTCATCCGCTCGAGATCAACCGCGTACGGAAACATCTCAAGGCAGATGGCGCGCACATGGCAGCTGCTGCAGACCGGTTCAAAGCCTTGGGCAATGTGAAACGGTTGACCATTTTGCAAGCGCTACGGGTCACGGAATTGTGCGTGTGCGACATTGCCCATCTATTGCGTTTGAGCGTCGCGGCGACATCACAGCAACTCCGACAACTGCGCAGCCAGGGTTGGATCGTCACTCGCAGTGACGGCAAGATGGTGTATTGCCAACTCAGTAAAAGTGCCCCGCTGCGCGAGCTGGATGCGGTCCTGCAACTGCTGGATTCAAATCACGTCTCCGTGCCTAATCCAGTGCCGGACACAGAATCACGAGATGCTGATGCTTAACGCGCTTGAACTCATTATCCAGCACGTCGTCGAAAATACCTGGGCACTCTACCTGGACGCTGCGCCCTTCGTGATGGTAGGCCTACTCAGTGCAGGCCTGATCAAGGCATGGGTGCCGCAGCAGCGTTTGGCCGGCTGGCTGGGTGGCGATGGCCTCTGGCCAATCACCAAGGCGGCAGTGATTGGTGCGCCTCTGCCCCTGTGTTCATGCGCCGTGATACCGGTGGCACTGGGCCTGCATCGCGCTGGAGCCTCGCGCGGCTCCACCCTGTCTTTTTTGATTGCGACACCAGAAACAGGCGTCGATTCGATTGCCACCTCGTTCGCATTGCTCGGCCCCTTCATGACGGTTGTCCGCCCAGTGACCGCGATTTTGAGCGGTATCGTGACCGGTTTGCTGGGTAGTCTGGTCTCGCCTGGCCGCCATACGGCAACGCCCACACCGCTTGCAGCCTCGTCCTGTTCGAGCGCCTGCGAGACGCAAACTGCGCGGCAGGATGGCGTGTCCCCACGCGCGTGCAGTGCTTCGACATGCTGTGATGAAACCGGCATGGCCGATGCCACACAAAGCCGCAACGGCTGGGCGCACACCGGCGCAGGCATACGCTATGCCGTCACGAATCTGCTTGATGACTTCAGCGTCTGGCTGCTCATCGGCCTGACGCTCGCGGGCCTTACCATGACCTTGGTGCCACCCTCCGCGCTGGGCACCTACGGCAGCGGCCTGCCCGCCATGTTAGTGATTCTGCTGGTGAGCTTGGCGTTTTACGTATGCCCGACTGAGTCCACGCCGATTGCGACGGCCATGCTCCTGGCGGGCGTATCTCCTGGCGCGGTGCTGGTGTTTCTGTTGGCTGGTCAGGCGACCAATCTGGGCTCGCTTGGCCCATTGCGTAATGAGTTCGGGTGGCGGTTTGTGCTCGTCTA
Organism: Pseudomonadota bacterium; assembly: GCA_021795795.1. The sequence goes on from JAJYPA010000185.1 coordinate 7,781, forward strand.
TCTGGCTGGGATCAGCGTATCCGCCATCGGGTTTGGACTGCTGACCAATTATGTCGTTGTTGCGCTGCATATTGACATCGTCGCACAGTTGCACGCCACCCAAGAACTGGTGCCAGAATGGATCAAGCTGCTCGGCGCCGGCGCGCTGACAATACTCGCGCTGCGACCTTTGCGCAGACATCTGCCAGGCCTGACACCCGAACCCGCCTGAAGATGCGTCACACATACGATCTTGAGCCCATGCGAAGGCTTGAACTTGCTCGCGACTGAACCGAAAATGACAAATGTCGGCATGGCGCTAAAGCTGCTGCGTATCGTACTCGGGGTTCTAAGCCCAAACCCGCAGAATTTTTAGACGACATTATAATCAGTATATTACGGATATGTTGTGTTGGCATGGATCACGGCCATATCGAGTTCTGATCGATAAACTTTCCGTATTCCGACCGCTTTACGGAAAGTTTATCACATGACGTCGAGCAATGACTGGGGCGGAAGCCCTATAAAAGTGGGTATGCCAAACATCGAAAACCAGAAAGTCCCAATTTCCTCCAAAATTTAACCCCTGCACGCTCTCACCTTCCATCGGACGAGCATGGTGGTAGCCACGCAGCGCCAACTGAACGACCGATAACACGTTGGTTTTGCACACAAACCAAATGTATCTATTTGTTTTTCAAGTTATCTAAAAATTCCGCGGGTTTGGGCTTACAACCCCTGGTTGCAGAGTGTGTTGCGGGAAATGGCTTCCGGTCGCGCTTCAACCTGCGGGCGGAGGATCTGGCGAAGAGGATGGGGTGAAGTCGGCGTAACCCGTTGATTCCAGCACCCTGAATTAAGCTTATTGTACTGCAATCAATTACTTGGCGCGGGACATTGGCAATAGTTAGCGTCTAGTCGCGCAATATGCAGGACTTCGCGTAGGCAATGGCGGACAAACCCTACCAAAGCGATTTGCATTTCTCAACGCAAAATATTACAATACGTAGTTTCGAAACGAAGCTGTAGAGGGGGACACGATGGACATCAAGAAGTCGTCGGTAGTCAGGACTAATCTGACCAAGATTCTTAATCGGATAGTCGAAACAGGTGAAGATATCGGCGTTGAACAAAACGGCGAGACGGTCGCTGTGCTCACGCGCAAACAACCGGCAAACGGCGTGCCACCGCTGCGCATTGGCGCCGAACAGGCGAGAAAAGGCTGGTCCAAGCTCTTGGAGTGTGTGGTGACCAGCCAGGCTGAGTTCTCTTTTTTTGCCAAGAAGAGCAAGGTGATCGTTTGCTTAACGCGCTGCGTAGAGTATGACAACCCCTTTGTGGCAGACTGGAGCACGCACGTAGCTCACTGGAAAGGCTTGCAGAATCATCCTGTGACCGGTTCAGACATTGCCCCCTTGCTAGAACAAATTTCGAACAGGCTCAAGCATGTTTACGGGCTACTGAAATATAATCCGTCCGACCGCCCTCCTCAGCGGGCGTCAGATTTGGACCGCTATGAGGTGGATTAGGAGCATTTTCATGAGTACACGACAACAAGTCGAGGTGAAAATCCGCCGCCACCCAAGCGGAAATCTGACATTGATGGAAAGACACGTCGACGCGTCTTTGTGGACGGATGTTACGTTTCCAGACCTTCTCCACAGTGATCCTGCTTCCTTTTACCGCCATGTTGCCAGACGGCTTGCGGACCACGCTATGAATGGCATCACGGTGGTCAGCTACATGGACTAACGCTGGGGCCACGATGTGACATGCGTGACCTCTCGCCACGCTTTTCGGAAACCTTTCTCTAGCGGGTCCGGCGGGCAATGACGCCGGAGTATTTAAATGCGGGGACAGCCCATGCCCTGCGCCAGTGGGGAAGTAGCAAAAGCGAGTAACAAGGCGCTTGCGCCGGTCCCGCGTAGCGGGATGGGACGAAGCCTTTTGCTCACCACTGACACATTCCATATCCGCCCCTGAAAGGGGGCGCGGGCGCGCAGCAACCGGGGGGTGAAAGGTGCGCAAGGGCGTAAGCCCGTAGCGTCACCGCCTGCCGTCCCGTTCCCGAATCTGTTATTATTCGTTCCTGAATCTGTCGCGCGTGCGCAAGAAAAGGAACCTCCATGGCCCGCACCATCTCTCTAAAAATCCGCCCTGATCTGGCGCCGCATACTCGCAGACGGGCGCTATCCGGCATTGGAAGCATGGTCGCCGTGCATGCGCCTGATCCCGTCACCCGCCCATCTCATCGATGCGTTGGGTGGTGCGCTGCGTGTCGCGCCTCTGGGATCGGCATGGATACGGTTTGCTTCAGGTCGGCGGCGGCACGATCAAAAGCTACAGCAAGTTGGCCGAAGCCGTTGGTTTCCTGGTCGTGATCGGGGAAGGCAAAAGCGCGAAGGGGAAGCCCTGCATGCGCCGCAAGATATGTGCTGGCAAACGCCGCCCGAGGTATGGCAAGGCGTGCTGGATCGGCTTGGTATTGATCGGAGATATCGATTGCCAAATAAGGCAGAATGCCAGGTTAGGTGATAATTGATAAATGTTAAGTGTTTTTTGTTTCCAAAGAAATACACGGTTTGGATCTGTAAATGAACTATGTCGCTTGGACTACCCTGTTTGTGGCAATGACTACGTTCTATCTTGGCCTTCAAACGAGGAAACAAAACGCCAATTACAGAAATTCAGAAAGGCTAAACATAAAGCCATATTGTCGGATTATGCCTAGCAGTGACAGCGCTAGGCATAGCGTGGATCAGCATGACAGATACTGTCAAATCAGCACAGTAGCTGATATAGCTGCGGGCATTCCTTCACGGCATCAATTTTTAATTACGCTCTGTGCGTCACTCAAAAATTACGGAAGTTATCCAGCTAGAAACGTGGAAATAGGAATCGTGCTTTGTGGAACTCCGTACACGGTTGTGCAACTGAAGCCACTGTTTTTGAGTAAGATGCCTGCATGCCAGTTACTCGGTGCCGGAGAATCCATATCAATTAATGCCTCTTTCCCTGTGGTTAGTGGTAGACCCATCATAGATAAAATTTCGTTTGATCGGTTGAAATATTATATCACCGCCATTGAAGTTTATTACGAAGATGTTCTAGGTGAAAAATATTTATTCAGGAAAAACTTTTATCCACAAGTTTCCTCTAATCCATCAGGGTCTCTTTTGTCAGAAGAGTTTTTTGACCTAGGTGATCCTGGTAGAACTGTATTTGCGCGCTTACGTGCAGCTATCAATAAAACACATGCCTGGATCAAAAACAGATTTCGTAGGACATGAACTCCTAGATGTTCTCTTTGCATCATCCATTCCTCGCCATTACCACCCCGGCCCCGATCAACCGCGCCCAAGCTGCCGTATTCTCATCTTCAATGGCGGGTATGTCTGTTCTTGAGGCCCACCAGACATTGGACACGGCAATAATCACATCAATCACATCAGGATGCTGCCAGACTGCTTCCAGCCAAACCCAGGACAATACCTGATCGTAGCAGATGGACACATAGACGGGCAGCCCGTCGATGTTCCTGACCGGAGTGTACCACGTCGCACCATACCGATCTTTGGCCCAGGGCGCCCACATGGATACCGGTACCGGGAATGCTGTTCTTGCCACAATGTGCCCGACTGGGCCAACCCCTGGCGCATATTCCACCACGCTATCCCATCGATGCGTCTTCCAAAAAGTCACTGCACCAATCAGCCAGATTTGCTGCTTATTCTGGCGTTGTTGATATTTATTGAACAGGGCTGCTTGTGTGCCGGAAAGCCAGTGCCCCACAATCGTCTCCGGGAACACTACCACGGCGGCTTTTGGATGCGCCAGGGCCATTTGCCCAGCTTGCATGGTGCTCTCAACTCCCTGCAGTGGCGTCACCAACTCGCCAGTATGCGTCTGCAGTCCGACCCAGCCGTCTATCACGGGCGGTGGTGGTTGCGCCCTGCAAAGGGGAGATACAGCTATAGTATTAGCCACCAGCGTGACGGCCAACGATCCCACGGCAATCCATTTGCCCCATCGTTGCACAGACCACAAACCCCAGATGACCAGCAACAATGCCAAACCGTAAACGCCCATGTCTGGAAATAGCACGCCGGCCCCGGCGAGCGGGGATAGCCAGCCGATGAGGCCCAAAGGCGGCAGGGCATCGATGAGGACCGCCAGCACACTCAGTGTTGGGTTGCGAGCGATCAGCCACGGCAGGGACAAAAGAATGCTGGATACTATCCAGAATGACCAGCCCATGCCGTTGGCAAGACCACCGTCGTTTCCGGCTCCCGCGCCAAAAAACTCGGCGGATCCATGCACGATACTGAAACTGCCCACCAGAAAATATGTCAGCGCGGCAATGAATCGCCCGGAAGCCAGTGGAAGTTGAGGAATCAGTACAGGCAAGAGTAGAGCGGTGACCGTAGCCCATATTCCGGGCAGATGACCCCACGCCAGGCCAGCTAGAGCGCTGTAAAAGCATACGGCCCAAAGGAAAAGCGGATGCTGCTTATTGAACATGATCCGCTTCCCTGCCAAGACGCGTAATGTGCCGAACCAGCACATACCCGATGAATATCAGCCACAACATCGCCGATCCACGATAAACCCATACGGTGCTCCATGATGTGTGAACCGGGGCATGAAACAGCCAGAACCCCCACGCCAGGCCAGCGATGGCCAATATGAATGCAACGGCCATAACTACCGCGCTGATGATCGTCGCCAGAGGTAGCACAACCAAACGCAATTCCGTCCGCCAGAATATGCCAAGTCCCTTCGTGAATGCGCTCATTTTATCGAGTCACACGAAACACAACATCAGCACCATCTACGTGAATTGGATTGCCTGCCAAAATGGCGGACACGGTATACTCATCCTCTACCCCGCAGGCATTGATGAAATCCATCACCTCATCGAAGAGCAGTATCCTGTTGCTGACAAGCCCTTCACGCAGCATGGTGTACCGGGTGTGGGTGGCCGCACGGTCGGCTTTCATGCGGTTCACTTCCACGCGACAGCTTTCCAGACACTCTTCCTCGAGATCCGACCACGCCTTATCTGCTTTACCTCTCAGAACATACCCGGCTATGCCTGCCATAATAAGGCCGACAACCACGGCAATAAGATAAACCAAACCCATTTTGCACCTCCATTCCACTCAGAAAAAAGACTCGCCGCGCATCAACCGGATGCGCCTGGTATCCAGCCAGCTTTCCTTTTTGTGCGTAAAAGCCCGTTCTGCTTTCAGACCGGCGATGGACTGGCGGGCGTTAAGCGCTCTCACGGCATACTGATCACCAGTCCAGACGCTCATCCACGCCATCACAGGTGCCAGAAACACCATGGATGCCGCCACACCGTACTGGTGCCAGATCATCACATCCAGCAGCGCCATGACGATGGATAAAATGGCAATGCGCCGCTGCCACCGGAGCCAGGGGTTCGCCAGAAAGGCGGCATGGTGTGCTACCAGCCAGCCGATGAGCATCTCATTACCGGTCTCCAGCACGTCGCGCCGGATCAGCAGTCTGCCGAACTTCGCGGCAGCCAGCGGTCCGGCGTCGGTAATGACCAGTTCCGGCACGATGCCTTTTTGTTTCCATCGTATTATCCACGCTTCGTTCAAAGCGGATTTCGCAGTGATGCCGCCGGTGCTATTGGCAAAAAGTAGCGATTTTATCGTTATCATATTTCCGGTACGTATGCTTACGTCATGCTCTTTATCCATGAATAAATCCTCTGGCGTTAATTCGGTTTCCAGTTAGATGCAGGTGCCCATGTCGAAGCAAAGTGCACTGCTAGCGGTACGTTATGCCCTCGGCGGGAAGCGGTCCGTGGTAGCTCGTAGTTATAGCGGTGCCCCACAGAAACATGGACATACGTGGGTATTCCGGCTGCCCGATAAATGGCCCGCGCATATCCTCCATCCCCGGTGATTCCGCCCGAGTTGTACGCCTCAAACGCATGGAACAGCGCCGTCTGCCCGTGCAGCCCCGCGTG
>JAJYPA010000186.1 GCA_021795795.1 Pseudomonadota bacterium
CGTAGCCTATGCGGGATGGATAACGCTACCTTACCTGATAGCAGCCGCCATTGTCGGACGGCTATTGAGCGTCCTATTACTTTTCGCTCTCAGCTATCGCCATGTACCCCTGTCGCCACGCCCCCGCTTTGCCCTCAACCAGGTGAAATCCTTGCTGCACTACGGCGGCTGGATCACGGTCACCGGGCTGGTCGGTCCCCTGTTGACCGTTTTTGACCGCTTCCTTATTGGCGCTAAGATGGGCATGGTGGCAGTCACCGCTTACACTGTGCCTTACAACCTTGTCATGCGGCTCTCCATTCTTCCCGGCAGCCTGCAAACTGCATTGTTTCCCAGATTTGCCATGGTGGACCCCACCGAAGCGAAGGCGTTGGCGGCGCGTGCCGTGTTATCCATAGGGGCTATCATGGCTCCGATAGTGGTGATGGGGTTGCTGCTCATCAAGCCCTTCCTGATCCTTTGGCTGGGAGCAACGCTGGCGGAAAAAACCGCCCCGGTCGGACAAATACTGCTCGTCGGGATATGGATCAATACACTGGCCTTTATTCCCTTTGCCTACCTGCAAGCCAGAGGACGCCCCGATTTGCCCGCCAAGTTCCATCTCCTAGAACTGCTGCCCTACGTCGCTGTCCTGTGGGCGCTTATCGACCGACTTGGCGTACCTGGCGCCGCTTGGGCCTGGGATCTGCGCGTCCTTGCCGATACCTTGCTCTTATTCTGGGCGGCGCAGACTACATCAGGCTTGAGCCGCACCATGGCCGGCATCCTACCCATTACAGGGGCCTTCGTTATTGCCTTTGAAATGCCTTATGACTCTGCCCTGTATGTTGGGATTTCCCTACTGTTGGCGGGCGTAAGCATCGGCTGGTCCATTGCCAGCATTCCTCGATATCAACGCACGGCCATCACGTGCCGTCTTTTGGCGCGGACGCCTCCTGTCAACTCAACAGTAACTCAGGAAAAACATGGATCATAAACACTTGGGAAATCAGCCATGGCCCCAGGAAGGCCTGGAGCGAGTAGAGCGCTGCCCGATCTGCGGTGAGGTAGATCGAACGCTGCTACATGACGGGCTGACGGACAAGGTATTTTTTTGCGCGCCGGGGCGGTGGTCACTATATCAATGCCCGACCTGTGGCGCCGCCTACCTGGACCCAAGGCCGACTTCGGCCACCATAGCTATGGCTTATAGTGATTACTACACCCATGAAGAAGGGGATGATGCCCCCAAGGGAAGATTCGCGCACTTTAAGCGCCGTTTGCGCAATGATTACCTCAATGCTCGCTATAACACCGATCTCCAGCCCGCATGGAAGATCGGGCGATGGATCACGTTCCTGTTGCCCCAGAAACGAAAGCAGATAGACGAAAGCGTTCGCCACCTGCCCGCCACCGGAAAACCGGGTGTGCTGGTAGACATTGGCTGTGGCAATGGTCAGTTCCTGGGGACTGCCATGCAACTGGGTTGGAAGGCATGGGGCGTTGATCTCGATCCCAAAGCAGTGGAAGCTGCGCAGAAGACGGGGGCTACCGTCATACAGGGCGGCTTTCCAGACACTGGCCTACCTTCTGCACACTTCGATATTGTGACGCTCAGCCATGTGATTGAGCACGTTCACGACCCTCTAGCTGCGCTCCGGGAAGCATTTCGAGTGGTTAAACCTGGTGGACACATCTGGCTTGCCACGCCAAACACGGAAAGTTTCGGCCACGCACGCTTCGGCGCCGATTGGAGGGGGCTTGAGCCGCCGCGGCACCTGATTCTCTTTGACAGTAATAGCCTAGAAAAGGCGTTAGATGGCGCTGGATTTATAAATATTGAGCGTAAGCCCTGTCTCCCGCAGGCGGCATGGTTTTACCAAAGTAGCTTGCGTATTTCTCGTAGTCAAAACCCTTACGATGATAACGCAACTACCTCGCCATTAAATCTGCGACTCGCAGCCAAGCGCGCAGATTTCAGAGCAGCAGCGGCTCTTTCCCGCTGTGAAACCATCGTCATGACTGCGAAACGCCCAGAATCCGATTAACGCCGAAAGTGTGGGAGCAATGGCATCTTTATTAGGGTAAATTTCTGATGTGTCACATTGTGAAAAAGACCGTTTGTGCTGTCGTCATCTCTTATCAGCCGTCTGTAGAATTTATTAAAAACATTCAGGCTTTGGCAACGCAAGTTAATGAAATCATCATTGTAGATAATTGCTCCTCACCTTCAGGAAGGGTGATCATCGAAGAATCCGCAACAGGTGATAACGTGACGGTTATTTATAATGGTGAGAATCTTGGAATTGGATCAGCTTTGAATGCTGGAATTAGGTTTGCAAAAGAGCGGGGGTATGAATGGATAGGCACTTTTGATCAAGATAGCAGAATAACGTCTGGATTTGTGAAAAAAATGCTAGATACTTATGATTTATATGTTGATAATGCGCGAGTCGCAATATTATCTCCGCAGTACCGAGACCAAAAGACAGGCAGGATGAGCGCGGCTGGAAATAATTCAGAAGAATCTCTTTTTAAAACAGTTTTTACAACAATGACGTCCGGAAACATCGTTAAAGTAAATATATTCGATTTGGTAGGATACTTTAATGAAGATCTTTTTATTGATTATGTTGACCACGAATTCTGTCTCCGGGTAGCTTGTGCAGGCTATTCTATATTAGAAGTTAATGGTGCAATATTAGATCACAACCTTGGCGATCCAACAGAGCATAGGGTGTTAAGCAAAAGGATTATCGTCACCAATCATGCGCCATATAGGCGATATTACAATTCAAGAAATAGAGTTTATCTTTACAAAAGATACCTTCTGATCTTTCCGGCATGGGTAATTTCAGATGCTTGCAACCTTTCAAAAGAGATCGTTAAAATATTTCTATTTGAACAAGACAAAAAGCATAAGGCGGCTAAAATAATAAAAGGTATCGTTGATGGATTGCTTGGGAAGATGGGAAAGCTATGAATAGAGTCTATATCATCCTACTCAACTGGCACGGCTGGCAAGACACCATCGCCTGTCTGGAGTCCTTGGCGTCGCTAGATTATACCAATTATAGCGTACTCATGGTCGACAATGGCTCTACGGATGATTCCGTCGCGCGCATCCGCGCTGCCCATCCCGGGGTTCCCATCCTGGAAACGGGTCGCAACCTCGGTTTCTCCGGTGGTTGCAATGTGGGTATCCGCCGTGCGTTAGAAGAAGGCGCCGATTATGTCTGGCTCCTGAACAACGACACAACAGTCGATCCCCAGGCGCTGACTGACATGGTCGCGGTGGCCGAGGCTGATCCTGGGGTTGGCGCTGTCGGATCGGTACTTTACTATTTGGATAGCCCCAAGGATATTCAGGCGTGGGGCGGAGGAAGGGTGTGTTTTTGGTCTGGACGTGCTCGGCATCACCTGGGTCCGGTACCTGGCGCAAGGCTTCACTATCTTACCGCTGCCAGTATCTTGTTACGCCGCAGCGCGCTGGAAGAAGTCGGGCTATTGGACGAGAACACCTTTTTCATGTACTGGGAAGATACGGATTTTTCGTTTCGTCTACGCAAGGCGGGGTGGCGCCTCGCCGTTGCCGATCAATCTATCATTCTTCATAGAGAACACGCGGCGATAGGCAAAGGCAGTCCATTGCTGGATTATTACTTCAATGAGTCGGCGGTTCGCTTTTTCCGACGCTACGCGCCTATCCCAGCGTGGCCAATTTCCATTGGCGTGCTGGGGCGCCTGACTAAACGAGTTTTGCGAGGTAGCCTCCCTGGTTTCGTGTCTACCCTGCGCGGTACCTATGCCGGGCTGAGAAAAAACGGATGAGGGCCTCGGTGGCGTATACACATGGTTGCCCGCAGGCGCGGGCGCAGAGTTGGCGACTCAGGCATTGGCTGGGTATATCCTGCTTCTAGTGTTCCTACAGGGCCCCGCCAAATCCGTCTGCAACTCATTGATTCTATAAACCATAAGCACTTCTGATTGGCTGTAAGATAATGAATATATGATGGATTCTATGTCGACCACCGTGTACGTATTTAAAATGCGCCACTGTTCTTTCAGAAACAGACAGTTAAAATCTATCTTGCTGTAGCCATGCTCCCCTGGATCATAAAGGCCAGAGCTCCGCAACTTGACACCCCAGCAGCAGACACCCTATGCTCGCGCTCATATTCATCATGTGAGCACACAATGAAACTTGATGACGCAACGCGCTACCAGTTGCTCAAACTCATTGCGGAACATCCGGGATACACCCAGCGCGAACTGGCCGCCGCCATGGGTGTGAGCGTGGGGAAGACCAATTTTTGCATCAAGGCCCTCATCAGCAAGGGTTTGGTCAAGGCCGAGAACTTCCGGCGCAATCACGACAAAGGCGACTACGCCTACCTCCTCACCCCCAAGGGCATAGAAGACAAGGCCATTGTCACCGTCCGCTTCCTCCAGCGCAAGATGGCCGAGTATGATGCCCTCAAAGCCGAAATTGCCGCCCTCCGGATGGAAGTGGGGGAGTATCGCGCATCTGCCGATGAATTTGAGATTCGTGCGGTTGACGCCTGATCAACTTCATGCTGGCGGTCAGGCTGTACGGATGCCCCCCGCTGGATCCCATCTTTCGTCCAGGATATTCGTGGACATCTTTGCGCAGCAGAAACGTTAAGGAAGAGCGCCCTTGCAGATAACAGCAGCCACTGGCTTCGGCCGTTATTGGCAGTACCGCGATCTGGTGCGCAACCTGGTCGCCAAGGATCTCAAGGTGCGCTACCAGGGCGCGGCTCTGGGCTTCCTCTGGTCCTTGGGCAATCCGCTGGCCATGATCCTCATCTATGACTTCGTTTTCACCCACGTCTTCCGCAGCGATCTGCCGAACTACATCCTCTACCTGGTGATCGGCGTCCTGCACTACAACCTTTTCTCCCAGTCCCTGATGCAGAGTTGCGAGAGCCTCACCGGCGCCTCGGGCCTGCTGCAGAAGATCTACTTCCCGCGCATCCTGGTCCCCACCGCCAGCATGCTCTTTACCCTGGTCCTCTGGTTTGTCGCCATCCTCATCCTGGTGGTGCTTTATCCCTTCCTGGGCGGGGTCTATCACTGGGGCTTGCTGCTCTATCCATTGGCTCTCGGCCTTTATATTGCCTTCATCTGGGGGCTGGTACTCACCTTCTCGGTGCTCAACGTCGAGTTCCGCGATCTGAAGCACCTGGTGGAGATCGCCCTGATGGGCCTTTTCTGGTTCACCCCGGTCGGATATCAGATCTCCACGTTGGGAGCCAATGCGCGCAGCGTGGTGGAATGGAACCCCCTTACCCAATTCATGGACATCTTTCATAGCCTGCTATATCACGGAGCGCTCCCACACTGGTCTTCCGTCTTGATCGCCATGGCCTGGACCGGTGCATCCCTCGCCTTGGGGACCGTACTATTTCACCGTAAGGCGCGCATGCTGGTCGAGGATCTCTGATCGTGGCTACACCCGCCGTCGTCGTCGAGCATCTGCGCAAGGAGTTCATCCTGCGCCACAATCGCGCCATGGGGATCAAAACCCGCTTCCTGGCGCTTTTTCATGCCAGCAAGCGGGAGCGGCGCGAGCATTTTCTGGCGCTGGACGACGTCAGCTTTACCGTGGAGCGTGGCGAGGCGCTGGGTCTTCTGGGGCACAACGGCTCGGGCAAAAGCACCTTGCTGCAGATTATTGCGGGCATCCTGGTCCCCACCAAGGGGCAGGTGATCACCCATGGGCGCGTCGCTCCACTTATCCAGTTGGGGGTGGGCTTCAATCCCGAATTGACGGGATTTGAAAACATCTTTCTCAACGCCAGCCTCTACGGCTTCCGCAATCGGGATGTCAAAAAGCGGGTGAAGGACATCATCGAGTTCTCCGAACTCGAACACTTCATCGATACGCCGCTCAAAAACTACTCCTCAGGAATGCAGATGCGTCTGGGATTCTCCGTGGCGGTCCATCTGGAGCCCGATATCCTGCTTGCCGATGAGATCCTTGCCGTGGGCGACCAGCCCTTCCAGGACAAGTGCCTCGCCAAGATCGCCGCATTGCGTACGGAAGGCATGACGCTCATCTTGGTTTCCCATAGCCCTGAGCAGGTCAATAAATTCTGTGACCAGTTCGTTCGCCTGGAGCACGGGAGGGTGTTAGAGCAGGGGGATATCACCAAGGTGCAGGAAGAGGACACCCCTCATGGATTGGGCAATCCTGTCAGGCGAGCTTATTATTAACATTTTTCGAGGGCACAGCAGGCAGCTCATGGATGATTCCTTACGAGATTCTCGATCGACTTGTGGACTTTACCAGCTGGGGATCTGCGAAACAGGTGTGCTGCGTCATGGAAAATGACTTCTATTATCGTTTTGAACAGCATTTCCGGGGAAGCCGGGAAGAGATCAAACATCGCCAATCCGTATATCTGCCCATCCTCGAACCTCTGAAATCCATACAGTCCCCGTCGCTTACTCTTGATCTCGGCTGCGGCCGTGGTGAATGGCTGGAGTTGATGACGGAAAACGGCTTTTCTGCTCAGGGAGTCGACCTGGACGATGCCATGCTCCAGTTTTGCGCGGAGCAAGGTCTTGCCGTCCGCAAAGCCGATGCCCTGGACTGTCTCCGGAGCATTCCCGATGCCACATTATCCGTGGTGTCCGGCTTTCACATTGCCGAGCATCTGCCATTCGAAACATTACAAAGCCTGATCGTGGAGGCGCTCCGCGCACTCATCCCAGGGGGAATCCTGATCTTGGAAACTCCGAACCCGGAAAATCTTGTGGTCGGGTCCTGCAATTTCTATACGGACCCCACACATCGCGCACCCTTGCCCCCCCACCTGCTGGCCTACCTGGGGGAAGATGCAGGTTTCAAGCGGATAAAAGTCCTGCGCCTCAATCAACCTCCGCAAGAATGGTACTCCACTCCAGCAGAGTTTCCCTCCATGTCCCGCATGATTTTCGGAGTGGGTCCGGACTATGCCATTGTGGCGCAGAAAGATGCGGCACCAGAGACACTGACCGCCTTTTCCTGGTTTGCGGAGGCGGAAGATGGGTCGAACTCACTAGGTGGACGAATCAACGAGTTCGATGGGCAGATGCTACTACTCCAGCAGAAAACACAACGCATGCAGGGCGAGCAGATGGCGCGGTTGGACGAGATGGCGGAGCATCAACGGAGTACGGATGAACAGATGAGCCGACTAACGGCTCTCTGGGAAGATGCGCAACGCGTACAGTGCGAGCAGATGGCTCGGATGGATGCAGTAATGAACAGCCGCTCTTGGCGGATTACGGCGCCTCTGCGCGAAGTAAATGCCTTATTACGCAAAGTTAAGCCATATATGAAGGCACAACTCAAGGTCGTCATCAAGAGATCGGCTGCTTTTGTGAAGAAAAGACCATGGCTAAAGCCTCTTGTATTGGCTCCATTAGCTCCGTTTCCGAGGGTGAAAGAGCGGTTGCGAAGGGCTGCAGGTTTGTCTGCTACAGCCGTAATACCAATCCGTCACATTGGCGTAGATGGTTCTTTATCAACAGAGCTCTCTCCCCGAGGGGCAGAGATCTATAGATACTTAAAACAAGCAACCGAAAATGCCAGACGGAAATAATGCGTATAGTCATCGATCTGCAAGCTTGCCAAACCGACGAGCTCTGGCTAGCGCAGAGCGCGGCATGCCCCGAATCCATGAGGGTATCCGGGAGCACTTCGGCGGGCTGGTGCCGCCTGAGCACGTTCGCGTATTCGATATACCCACACCAGTTGCTGCGGCCACCCCTGCAGGTAGCAAAGCCCTTCAATATCTGGAGTGTGATCCATGCGCATTGTTGTAGACATGCAAGGTGCCCAAACAGCAAGCCGCTTTCGTGGGATTGGCCGCTACACCATGGCCCTGGTCAAGGAAATGGCCCGGCAGCGCGGCGAACACCAGATGCTGCTCGTGCTCAATGCCTCGTACCCGGATACCATCGAGTCCATTCGCGCCGCTTTTTCTGAGCTTTTGCCTTTTGAGGACGTTCAGGTGTTCGAGGTCGCCGGCCCCGTGGGCGGCCAGGACCCTGCCAACTACGCCCGCCGCATGGCGGCCGAAATGATGTATGAAGTTTTTTTAGCAAGTCTTGACCCCGACATCATTTTTATCCCCTCGCTCTTCGAGGAGTTTGGCGGTGAGGCCGTGACCAGCGTGCACAGTCTGCATCAGACCATTCCTACAGCGGTCACCTTGTACGACCTCATTCCTTTGGTTCATCGTAGCGTGTATCTGCAGGATCCGGCGATGGAGCGCTGGTATTTCAACAAGCTCGACCACTTGCACCGCGCTGATCTGCTCTTGTCGATCAGCGACGCATCGGGGCGTGAAGGCTTTCAATACCTGAATATGCCGGACTCTTCGGTAGTCACAGTCTCCTGTGCCAGCGACACCCAGTTCCGCCCCATCGACTTGAGCGATGCTCAACGGGCGCATCTAAAGAATACCTACGGCATCGACCGTTCTTTCGTAATGAATGCTGGCGGCACAGATCATCGCAAAAACCTTAATGGTCTGTTCCAAGCCTTTGCGAGACTGCCCGCTGAGATGCGCAAAGCACATGCCCTCGTTCTCGTCGGGAATGAAGTAGCCAATGAGAAGAGCCATTTCCTCGACATGGCGAAACAGGCCGGTTTGCGCGCAAAAGAACTCGTATTCACAGGTTACGTTTCAAACGAAGACCTTGCGCTGCTCTACAACGCCTGCACCTTGTTCGTGTTCCCCTCCTGGCACGAAGGCTTCGGCTTGCCGGTGCTAGAGGCCATGGCCTGCGGCAAGGCGGTGATTGCCGCTAACAGCTCCAGCCTGCCGGAAGTGGTGGGACGGCAAGACGCCCTGTTCGCCCCGCGGGACGATGTGGCCATGGCCGCGAAAATGGTAGAGGTGCTTGACGATCCCCATTTCCGCCAACTGCTGGAAAAGCATGGCCTCGAACAGGCGAAAAAATTCTCTTGGACTCTCAGTGCGCAGCGGGCTTGGCAAGCGCTGGAAAAACTCCACCGCGAGTTTCCCAAAACGCAACTCCGCCTACCCTTGCCAAGGCGGCCAAGGCTGGCGTTTGTCTCCCCGTTACCCCAGGAGAAAACCGGTATTGCCGATTACGCCGTCGAGCTCCTACCCGAGCTCTCGCGCCATTACGACATCACCGTCGTCGTGGCGCAGGAGCGGGTGGAGGACGCCTGGGCAAAGGCCAACGCACCCATACGGGATGTGGCCTGGTTCCGCACCCACGTCCAGGAATTTGACCGGGTGCTTTACCATTTTGGCAACTCGCCATTTCATAGCCACATGTTTGGCCTTTTGGCCGACATTCCCGGGGTGGTGGTACTGCATGATTTTTACCTCTCGTGGGCCGTTTGGCACCGCGACGAACACGATTCCGCGCAGCATGGGTGGTCCCGAGCGCTGCTAGCGGGGCATGGCTGGAAAGCCGTGTGTGAGCGCATGCAAGTGGCTAGTAGCCTCGACGTGGTGAACGTGGCTACCGCTTACCCCTGCAATATGGCCGTGTTGCAACAAGCGCTCGGCATCATCGTACACTCCGATTATTCCCGCCAACTCGCCGGACGCCTTTATGGTGAACAGGCTGCGGCGGATTGGGTGCTCATCCCCCTTCTACGCCAGCCTGTGCAGAAACAAGACAAGGCGGATGCGCGCAAGCACTTGGGTCTGACAGAAAAAAATTTTGTGGTATGCAGCTTCGGTCTATTGGACGAAACCAAACTCAACCACCGCTTGCTCGAAGCCTGGCTGGCTTCGCCGCTGTTTTCCGATCTAAACTGTCGCTTGGTATTCGTCGGCGAAAACCACGGTGGAAATTACGGGCGAGAACTCTTGCGCAAAATCGCTCAAAGCCCGGTCAAAGATCGTATCACCATTACCGGTTGGGCCGATGTAAATAGCTACCGCCAATGGCTGGCCGCCGCCGACGTGGGTGTACAACTGCGCACCCTATCGCGCGGCGAAACCTCCGGTACGGTGTTGGATTGCATGAATTACGGCCTGCCCACGATCGTCAACGCCCACGGCTCGATGGCCGACTTGCCCGCCGATACCGTGTGGATGCTTCCTGATGAGTTCAGAGACGAGCAACTCATCGAGGCTTTGTACCGTCTGTGGCAAGATGCCGCGCGTTGTGCAGAACTTGGTGCACGCGCGCAGACGCATATTCACACCCACCATCATCCGCGCCACTGTGCCGATCAATATGCCGCAGCCATCGAAACGGCTTACGCCAAGGCAGATCAAGGCATTCATGGCCTGATCCAGGCGCTACCCATGCTTACGCCGCAGCTTGCAGCAAGCGAATTACCCTATCTCGCCAACGCCATGGCGAGCAACTTCCCGCCAAAACCGCGTAGACCGCAACTGTTAGTGGATGTTTCGGCGTTGGTCACAACGGATTTATGGAGTGGCATAGAACGAGTTACCCGCGCGCTGCTGCGCGAAATTGCTCTCGGCGAATTCAACGGCTGGGCGGTGGAGCCGGTGTATGCCACAACAGATCAGCCCGGCTATCGTTACGCGCGCAAATTTATGAGCCGGTTTTTGGGTATCCTCGACGATTGGGTAGAGGATGCGCCGGTGCAGGTATGGCCGGGTGATTTTTTCCTGGGCCTGGATTTCCACTCTCAAGTGATTCTCGCTCAGGAGAACACACTCCAGGCGTGGCGCCGTCGTGGGATACAAGTTTACTTTGTAGTTCATGATCTTTTGCCAGTCACCATGCAGGAAGTTTTCCCGCCCGGTGCTGATCAAGGCCATCAACGCTGGTTGCAAACCATTTCACGGTACGATGGTGCCTTGTGTGTGTCTCGTCATGTGGCCGATGAATTCTATGACTGGTTACAGATCTTTGGTGAAAGGCGCGAACGCCCCTTTACGTTGACCTGGTTCCACCATGGGGCCGATCTCGATAACAGCTCACCTTCACGCGGTATGCCCACTGATGCCGTGCATACGCTAGCGGCCATTAAAGCACGCCCCACTTTCCTCATGGTTGGCACCATCGAGCCGCGCAAGGGCTATCTGCAAACCCTGCATGCGTTCGATGCACTTTGGGCGCAAGGCGTGGATGTGAATCTCGTCATCGTCGGCAAAGAAGGGTGGAAGCCTCTGCCCGACGATAAGCGTCGCGACATTCCACAAACCGTTCATGCGTTGCGTACCAATCCGGAACTGGACAAACGCCTATTCTGCCTGGAAGGCATCAGCGACGAATACCTGGAGCAGGTCTACGCGCATGCGGATTGTCTGATCGCCGCAAGTTATGATGAAGGGTTTGGTCTACCGCTGATCGAGGCCGCTCGCCACGGCGTGCCCCTGTTGGTGCGGGATATTCCCGTCTTCCGCGAAGTCACCGCCGGCCACGCGCATTATTTTGTCGACAGCCGCGACCCGCAAGCGATTACAAAAGCAGTTAAGGAATGGCTGGCGCTTTTTGAGAAAGGCGAGCACCCGCGCAGCGACCTCATTCCGCACCAAACCTGGCAGGACAGCGCCCGACAGGTGTTAGATGCCATTTTCCAGCAAAAGACCCCTTACAAAATTTGGTTGCCAGATGGCGTGCGCCGCTATTAGGACGCCGATCCACGCCTGCTTACAGAGGTTGGCGAACGGCGCGGAACCGCAATACATACCACGGCCAAGGCGGGGTATTTGATTTACGGACCGTATGAGAATCTTAATCCGGTTACTTAACGCGTAAAAATAAGTGGCGCATTAATTTCTATAGTTGGAGAATATTTCGATATATGCTGCAACCGGGGCCGTGAAATACTCAGAAAAGCTCTCCTCATCGCTGAAAAATGGCAAGTGGTACGCCGACTGTTTTTCCGAAGTAAGGCCAGGAATCAGGCTGATCGAATTTAGGGTGGTTGTGAATGAAACCTTTCTGTCGAAGAGGCTATATGGAATGATCGTAGCGTTATGCAAGAAGAACTTTAGCAGGGTTAAGTGTGCTGAAAATCGCCATTGAATCCAACTCCATGCGCCCTCCCCGTTCCGGGATTGGCCGCTACACCTGGGAAATCACCCGCCGGTGGGAGCGAGACCCGGGGATCAGTCTGTTCTACTTTTATGGTACCTCCTGGGTAACCCGATGGCCGGACATCATGCCGCCGGCCATTCGATCCTCCAGCAAGGGAATGGTGCGCTGGCTCAAGGAGCACACCCCAAAGGGCCGAGAACTTCGCCACCAGTTGGATAATGCCGCATTTCATATTCACCTCCTGCGGCATCCCGTCGATGTGGTTTTCGGGCCCAATTACAGCGCTCCCAAGAGTCGCGTGCCTACCGTGATCACTTTTCACGATCTCTCCCATATCCACTATCCTGAAACCCATCCGCCGGCACGGGTGGCATATTTGAACCAACAGCTCCCCAAAAGCGTGCGGCAGGCGGCCATCATCCTCACGGATTCCGAGTTTTCGCGGCAGGAGATTGCCGACGCATTTCCCGAGGTGGAGAGCCGGATCCGGGTCGTCTATCCGGGAATCAATCCCAGCGTGGCAAGCGCGGGAGCGGAAGCCGATCTGGTGCAATGGCTGGGAACGGATCCACCGCCCTATTTCCTGTTCCTCGCCACCCTGGAGCCCCGCAAGAACATCAGACGGTTGCTGGCGGCGTATGCAGCGCTGCCCGACCGGTTCCGCAAGGAGCATCCCCTGTATCTGGCAGGCAGCTTCGGCTGGCGGGAAGCCGAGTTCAGCGACGTGCTGAAGCGCTTGGTGGAGGGTGGGGAGGTCAGGATTCTCGGCTTTGTACCCGACACCCTCCTTCCAGCCCTCTATCGCCGCGCGCTGGCGTTGGTCTACCCATCCCTCTACGAAGGCTTCGGCCTGCCCCCCGTCGAGGCCATGGCAACCGGGTGCCCGGTGCTGGTCAGCAACGTGACCGCCATGCCGGAGGTCTGCGGAGATGCGGCGCTGTACTGCGACCCACTGGACGTCTCCTCCATCCGTGACGGCATGCTGCGACTGGCCGAGGATGTCGAACTACGAAATCGGCTCAGTCAGGCGGGACCAGCACGCGCCTCGCGCTATAGCTGGGATCGATCCGGAGCGGAAGTATTGGCATTGATGCGCGAGGTTGCAAAAGGCTGATGCGCATCGCCATCGTCCATGACTGGCTGGTGGTTTACGCCGGCGCGGAGCGGGTGCTGGAGCAGATGCTTGCCTGTTATCCCGACGCCGATCTCTTCAGCCTGGTGGATTTCTTGCCCACTGATCAACGCCATTTCATCGACAACAGGCCGGTGACCACGTCCTTCATCCAGCGCCTGCCCAGGGCGCGCAAGAAATACCGGGGTTATCTGCCCCTCATGCCCCTGGCCGTGGAGCAGTTCGACCTCTCCGCTTATGACCTGGTTTTGTCCAGCAGCCATGCGGTGGCCAAGGGCGTGCTGACCGGGCCGGATCAGTTGCATCTGTGCATGTGCTATTCCCCCATCCGCTACGCCTGGGACCTGCAGCATCAGTATCTGCGGGAGGCGGGACTGGATCGGGGCGTCAAGGGCTGGTTGGCGAAGCTGATCCTGCATTATGTTCGTCTGTGGGATGTCCGCACGGCCAACGGCGTGGACGGCTTCATCGCCATTTCCCGCTACATCGCCCGGCGCATCCGCAAGGTGTACCGGCGGGAGTCCAGCGTCATCTATCCGCCGGTGGATGTGGCGGATTTTCCCCTGTGCCGGGACAAGGAAGATTTCTACGTCACCGCCTCGCGCATGGTCCCTTACAAGAA
>JAJYPA010000187.1 GCA_021795795.1 Pseudomonadota bacterium
CGCTCTAGCCTCATCGCGCCTATCGCTCGTGGGCGTCGAAAGTTTCATCGACAAGCTGCGATGGTGACTCGCAAGGATTGCGTGCTGGAGTACACGGGGGAGCAACTGGATGAGGCTGACGGCGACCTCATCATGGCGTTGATTGCCTTCGCCCAGCCGTTCTCGTTGGGCGCACCTGTGCCGTTGAATCGTAAGGAGCTACTGCGGAAGATCAAGCTGGGCGGTATTGGCAGCACACAATATGATTGGCTCTACAAGAGTTTGAAGCGGCTGCGTGAAGGTGTTCTGTTCCTTGAGGCACGCAAGCCAGATGGTTCAACCCGCTACACCGTTGGCAAGATGGAGTCCTTCAATGTGCTGAAGGAGCTCAAATACGACGGTGATAGCGAGGCGTATACTTACACTCTTGACCCTCGGTGGGTGGTAATGTTCGGTAACAGGGAATACAGCCTGATCGACTGGGACAAGCGAATGCAGATCGGGCGCGGGCTGGATATGGCCAAGACCTTACAGCGACTGCTAGCCACGTCCGCCAATCCTGTGCAGCGGTACGCGCTGGACGCCCTGAAGGCGCAAATGGAGTACAGCGGGCGAATGCGTGACTTCCGGGAATCACTTGCCCGCGCTGTGCGCGAGCTGGAGCGTCTGGAGATTATCGCCAAGAGCTGCATCGAGGATAGTGCCAAAGGCAAACTACAGCTGGCCATGTGGCTACCGGCATCGGAATAGCGTTCCGTCGAAGGCCAACTTTTGGGGGGTTTTTTGCAGTGGCATAGCGTCGCGCAGCCAGTGGCATAGCGTCGCGGTTTAGTGGCATAGCGTCGCGGTTTAGTGGCATAGCGTCGCACCCCACCCAGCTGGAACGCTTATGGATAAAGGTTTCCAGAGGTGCGAAAACACCCTTTACCTTTTTATTACCTTTTTATTACCAGCCGATGCTTGTGGATAAGTCTGGAATAGTTGCCATCGTCCAATATACGGAGTGGGCGCTTGCTCCGACTACGTCGGACCGCCCACAAACATCCCGGCGGGGACCCTGCTGGTCCCCCTGTCCTCGCCTTCGGCTCGCCGGATCGACCCCCTATGGGGACTGCGTCCCCCACTGCCTACGGCAGCGGCTCCCCCCTCCAGTTTTCCCAAAAGCGGTAAAATTGGCGCAGAACGCATTTTTTATGGCTTGGTGATAGGAATGTACGAGAATGAAATTTGCGTCTGTTCTGGGGCCGTTTATGGGCCTTTACGACGGGTTTTTGCAAGAGGCTTCTGCCCCCTGTGATGGTTGAGGGATATTTTGGCGGATTTGTTACGCAGTAACAATGTGGTATAGTTACGTTACTGCGTAACTCATCTGGAGAAAATTCCATGTCTAAAACCGCTGCTGAACGCCAGGCCGACTATCGTGCCAGACGGCCTTTTGCCGGTGCCGATAACAACGGAGAACGCCGAATCAACACCTGGGTGAATACGGGGACGTATTTGACCCTGAAAAGGCTATCCAGGCATAACGGGGTGACCATGCGCGAGATACTGGAGCGGATCGTGATGGCGGAGGATGCCCGCGTGACATCGGGTATGGATGACGACGCGTGGGACGCCTACCAGGAAGATGTTACGCCGTAACAAATTGCTCCCTTATCGTGTGATAGCTTTTGGGGCGCGCCTTTATCTGGCGTTCTATCGTGCTTCTGGTACTTTGTGCCGATGAAACCGAAGTATCCCCTTGCCCAGCATCCTCTGGTCGCGCATGACATGGACAGCATTCTCACCTACCTGCAGGGCCAACCGGGTACGACGAGGGAGATGGCCCATGCCTTACGGCTGACGGTGAACCGAGTGAATGGTCTGCTCCGTCAATTGGATGCACAGGGATGGGTCCAGGTGGACCACTACAGAACATATCGCAGCGGCGCGACGGTCAATGTCTGGGCCATCCGGGAGCCGGAAAAAACAGCGGAACAGCCAGATTCGTGTGGGCCTGGATGATCCGGTTTGAGGTAGGAGGCTGTGGCTATGACCGCCTATCTATTACGGTGCATCACAGGGTCTCCCTGGCTTTCAGGATCGGCATCCAGGAGTTCCAGAGGCCACGGCATTCTGGGTCCGCCTGCGGCCTCTAAACGTTTCGCCACGTTCAAAGGAAAGCCCTTTTTGGGGAGCTTGGCCAAGGCCTCGGCCAATTGTTCCTCGGTGTAATGCGCACGGAGCCATTGCAACTGCAACTCACCCAGTCTTCCGGTAATTTCCCAGTGTTTGGCCATGGCCTGGATCTCCAATTTTCTTTCTTGGTTATGGTTGAATGGTTTGAATCTCTGCTGGTTCCGACACCGGTATTTCGGTTTCTGCGTTTTTTTGGGCCGTCGCTTTGCGCTCAGCTTCGCGCTTGGCGAGCAAGGCATCGCCGGATTGTTTCCATTCCTGAAAGCGGGAGGATTCCGGTCCGTCCTCCAGGGTTTTCGCCACTGTCAACAGCCCACCGAGCAGCGCGCCTTTATCGCAATCCAGCAGGCCTGCCAGTTCCACGAGTCCCCCAACTTGGAACAAAACCCGATTCCGGGCCTTGCGCGCGCTGGCCTTTTCTTTACGATCTTGCTCCCTGCGCAGCTTCACCAGTTCAGCCTTAGCGAGTTTGGCCTTTTCGAGGTTTTCTGCATACTGCTTTTGCAGGCGTTCGACTTTGGATACCATGCTCATCAATCTCCCGTATAATGAATGAACTATAGAGTCATCATGCGGTCTTAAGTTCCAGGAATATTCGTTATGGCGTTTTCCTGCCTGTAAAGACAGGCGCGCTTTAATGTTTCTCTCTGAGAAACAAGCACGGTCTTGCAGACGGCGAAAAGAAAGATGAGGTCTCCATGGCAGAATATCATTTGCACGCAAAAACCCACAACCGAGGCGTCGGCAAAGGCGCAGGCGGGCATGTGCGGTACATTCTGCGGGAAGGTGCCTATGCCCAAAAAGTCGTCGAGCAGATCGACGGCAATACCGTGAAAAGGGCGTCCGTCTCCCGCGCCGGAGAAGTCCTGCATGCTGAATCAGGATATCTACCCGAGTGGGCGCAAACGGCAGCGGACTACTGGGATGCAGCCGATCAGTACGAGCGCAAGAATGGGACCGTCTATCGGGAGCTCGAGTTTGCGCTGCCGCAGGAATTGCCGGAAGCCGTGAACATTTTATTGGCGCACGACTTCGCACAAAGTCTGTGCGTTGTGGAAGGCGGGCATACGCCCTACACACTCGCGATTCACCGGAGCGAAAGGGATCCCTCCCTGTTGCACTGTCATCTGATGCTCTCGGACAAGATCAACGACGGGATAGCGCGGGACCCGGCCTTATGGTTCAAACGGGCGGCGGTCTCCCCGAAGAACAAAAACCCGGTGGATCCCGCTCGAGGTGGTGCCCCGAAAACCCAGGCGCGGATTGGGCAGGACTGGCTGGGTGCCGTGGTGCGGCCCTTATGGGCAGAGCTGGCCAATCAGGAACTGGCGCATGCCGGTTATGCATCGGTCCGCATCGATCACCGAAGTCTGGAAGTCCAGCGACAGGAAGCGGAACAGCAGGCCGCCCGGTTGTGGGAACAAGGGGACCATGACGCGCATCGGGCAGCCCTGGAACAGATGATCGCCCTGGACCGTCCGCCCCAGCCGAAGCGGGGACGGGTATTGACCCATGCGGGCGCGGAGAAGGCCCCGGACCGGGCGGCGATGGTTTTATCGTACGAAGCGCAGAAACAAGCCCGCCAGGCAGCGGCGCAGGCCGTATCCCAGGCCCATAGGGAAGCCCTTGCGCTCGAAAAGGCCCTGCATGATGCGGAACAGGTTCTGGAACGTGCCCGCTTACGGCAGGGGTACCGTAGGGACAGCTGGGAGATTCGGGAGCGCTGGGCCTTTCGCCAGCAGGAACGGGTCCGGAGACGGGAGGAAGAACGCTTACTGGAAGCCCAGGAACAGCGGGAGCGGGAAGAACAGGCCCTGGATGACCGGGTGGCCGCAGAAACCGCGCCGGGTGTCCGCTATCCACAGCGCAGCCGCTGGCGGGAATGGCGGGCACAGACCCTTTCCCGGAAATACGACCCTGCGTATTCGGCAGAGATGGCAAAAAGAGATATCTATTGCCGCTGGATGCCGGAGCATGGCGGATTGTATTTGCGCCTGGGTAAGCAGGAAGTGATCGACCAGGGGCCGTTACTTTTAGCGAAGAATGGCAAGATCGACATTCCGCTGTTGATCGCCACCGCCGAGGCCAAGGGATGGAAGACTCTGGAGTTTACGGGAAGCACGGTATTTCAGGAGAAGGCAGCCATCGCCGCGTTACAGGCAGGCTTGGCCGTGGCCGATGCGGAGCTCGCGCAACGGGCGCAATCTACCATCGATGCGCAGCGGGAGCAGGAACGGATAGCGGCGGCGCAACGGGCAGGGATTCCGGATGCGGTGGGGCTGGCCAAGAAAGTCTCTTCCGAAGTTGGCAGAAATCTGTGTGAGCTCATTGAAGAACACCAGACCCTGGAGGCGACGGCCGATGCGCTTGCTGCGCATGGGTTCGATAGCGAAGCCATTGCCGTGGGTGTCACGTACCTGGTCAATGAGCGCTATCGCGGTCAAACAAAAGACAGGCAGCAGCTGACAAACGAAGTGGCTGCCCAGATCGGGCGGGAGGCGGTATTCCGCCATCAGCAGCAGCCGGAGGTACTTTTTGCCGGGCCGGAGCCGACGGATCAGGCTGAGAATCATCCGGGCCAGAACAAGGGGCATGGGTTGGGGGATTGAGTGAGTTACTGCGTAACGATGCTATATCGTGACTGGTCACAAATAAGGCGTTTTTCGGGTTCACTTGGGCAAAATTTGGGCAAAGTGCCAAAATCTGCCCCATTCAAAAACCACAAACCCTCATGGATACGGGCTTGAGTACCAGGCGGACCAGCGGATTATCAATCTGGGGGCTTGGAAATGCCTGTGAATGGAGAGTGAACCATTCCGGGGGGCTTGTCCCCCTAGGGGTCCCTTGAAAAAATGGAATTTAAAGTACGCTAAGCTCCTAACGAGGCCACTGTATAGCCTGTAATTGCTGGCGTTGGCCTGCTCCATCACCAGCAGGTTTGGTTGCAGAGGCCGTAATCCACATGATTGTAGCCTCCAACATGCGCCGAAATTCGTACATCGCTTTCGTTGTTCTCGCTGGAACGTGCTTTAAATTATGAACACTGGTGGAAACCCTATTTTACCCTGTCGGCAGTAAAGCGTTTGATTCTACCTATACTGCCGCGAATACCGTGTTGTCGATATAATGCTCGCAATTTTATCCAGTTTATTGGATCCATAGAACTGCTCATTAGAAATTTTATTTTTTTTAAAATTGACGTATTTTTTCGCGCAGATTGCATGCCGCCCATTTGTCTTGTTTGTTGGAGAAAAACTGCGTAAGCAGCTGCAATCCCTAATCCATCTGGATTGTGGCGTAAATAAGGTCTAATACTCCGAGCATGATCAGCCCAAGGATCGCCTCTACGGAGCATCCCATTCGCATTGACGTTGTACCAAAACAATGCCTCAGGAACTAGATCAAGCTTATAACCAGAGAGAACCGCATTTGCGAAAAGCTCCCAATCTTCATGCCCAACACCGTAGTCTTCAGTGTAGCCTCCTAGTTTGTAAAAAACACTCGCATTCCAAAAAGCATTTGCGTCTCCAAAAGCATTACGGAAAAGTCCAGGTCCAACGGCTCCACCTAGAGGTAGCCAAACAGTTTTTGGTTGCTCTGGAGGTTGCGAGCCAATGAATGGGGCTGACACACAGGTTAAGATGTCCGCCCCGCTGTTTAGGCTGCATCTTACAAATGTTTCTATCTCGTGAGGCATAGCAATGTTATCATCGTCCATAAAAAGGAGGTATTCACCATGAGCATGGTCTGCAGCGCAGTTGCGTGCAGCACCAAGATAACGATTGCTCTGACGAATTATTTGCCATCCTTTTTCTGAGAATTCTGCCGATATATTATCCAGATACTGAACTGTAGCATCTGATTTGCTGCCGTCATCAACTAAAACAACCTCTATATTTCTATATGTTTGTTTACGGATGCTATTGATTGCTCTTTCTAATAGAATTGGACGTTCATGATGAGTCATACATATACTCACTAATGGATTTTCTAATTTATTTTTATGAGCATTTTTATTATTTGATGATGCCATTATTTCGGCTATATTTTTCATCCAGATTTTAATGGTTTCATTAAATTCTATAGAAGCTACTGCTGTATTTTGTGGGTTTTTTATATTTTTTTCTATTATGGTCGCAAGAGCATTTGGTATCGGTTCAAACAAGCAGTTTTGATGACTGTCAATATTAATAAGTTCAGGAATTCCACCTGTGTTGCTTGCACAGAACCTTATATTTCTCTGTAGGCACTCAAGGACAGTATACGGAGAATTTTCAATCAGGGATGGTATAATGCAGAGCATACTGGGGTCAGAAAGGAATTCTAGAGCCTCATCACTATTCTTGCTTGTTTGGATATTTATTGGTAATCCCCATCTTAATGAACGATTTTTTATATAATCTACAGAGTTAAACCCAGGCTTTGAAATTGATTTTCCGAGAAATACTATTTCTTCAACGTCGGCTATTTTTCTAGGAAACAAAATATCCATTGAATCTGCGAAAAGTTTTAACCCTTTCCTCGTCTCAAGTCGCCCAAAGAAAACAATCTTTTTTATCTTTCCAGAACCATTGGTTGTGACTCTATTGGTTTTTTCAGAATGTCTAATAACATTTTGTATGATAATAGTTTTACTTGGCAGGCTCCATTTGTTATGAGTCATCCATTCAATCATATAGTTACTAGGACTTATTACCATGTCAGCCCGTGAAACTGATTCCCGTTCCATGTAATCTCGGTCAATATCATCTAGGTTATCAGGTAGGTTTCTGTTACCTTCTATTGCCCATGATTCGGGGCTATGTACATTAATAATGAAGTATAAACCCTGATAAGCAAGGCCTTGCTGTTTGGCTAAAAGTGCATAATATGCCAATCCCATCCATTCAGGAAATATCACTATAGAATAATCGCTATAGTTGGCGCGTAACCAATGATCTACATTCCAAGACAAGATCCTATAGTGTGGTGCATCTACTCTTGGCGAATATGGATTCTCAATAAGTGGAATAAAGTTAATATTTTTCATTCTATACTGGTTGATCCAGTGTGCAATTGGCTGGTTTTCGCTATGATTGCCAAGTGTATATAGTATGGTAACAGAATAACCATACTCTACAAATTGTTCTGCCAAATAAGTAAAGGCAGTTCCTATTCCTCCGTTGTTAATTGGGCCGCGAATATCTGGTGTAACAATTAAAATTTGTTTGTTTATTCTTTTATTAATTAATTCTTTGCAATCGTGATACATTTTATAACCTATTCTGTTGTGCAGCGACTGGAATAGAAGCTGGAACCCTCTGAGGGCAGATCGAAAAACCTGCTTTTCTGAAGAATGTTAGCCTCAAAAAATCAGGACATTTCTCAAGATGCCAGATTGTTGTGCGATCAGGCAGACGCGCCGCATCCAGCAGGCCACCGAAACGTTGATAGCTGTGGCGATCCAGAAGCTGGTATTCCATCTGTACATCCGAAAGATTATAAAGGCGTTTCAATCTCTGGGGGTCGTACTCCCCGCTGCTCGCTGCGGGGTATTTTATTTGAACGCGTCGACTACGAGTACGACTTCGGTTACTGCTGGCAACACGTGGTGCGCGTTGAAGCACATTTGAAGCCGGAACCTGACCTCGTATTCCGAGTCGGCGCTGATTGGGTAGTGCTGACTGACCGCGCAAGTGGAGGCGGAGATTGATCTGCGGATTCGTGTGTCGCGAGATATGCTTAACTCGGGCATCATCAAGTGCATGGTGGCCTTGATGTCTCTGTGTAAGAGCGATATCAAGGCATTCAAACCGTTCTGACTGGATCAGTTTTTCAAGGAGGCTTTGCATCTTTTTCCAAGGTCCTGGTGCTGTAACACGGGATACTTCTTCTTGAATATCAAGGACGCATTCCTCGGAGCCGTCTGAAGAACCTCAATTTTCGCCATAACCAGGCAAAAGGATATAGAGCTTTTAAGCCTTTATTGCTAAAGTCAACCAGATTATGCGCCCATGCGGGCGTTTTCTGGATCTGCTCGTGTAGCCATTCTAGGTGCTTATGAATATCGTTGAAATGAGCGTTATGTTGATCTTCAAGTTTCTGCATCCGTAACAACATCACGTGCAATAGGCCCAGTCGGCTTGGATCGGTCTGAAGATACGAGCGTACCATAGCGTTGCGGTACAGTACTTGATAGGTCTGGTGCTTATCGAGGCCACTATGAACAGAATTAGCGTAAACGACATCTCCGGACTGGCGATGATGATAGTAGCTCAACACTTCATTAATCGTGTCAATATCGCATGTTTCCATAATCCGCAGGCTGTAATCCCAATCCCCCAATACCGGTAGATTCGGGTTGAAATCACCAATAGCATTGATTATTTCGCGTCGGATCAGGAGGCAAATGGGCGGGATAGAATTAGCCCGTGCCATGTTCATGAAGTCAATCCGTTCTTCCCAATAAACCCACGGTTCACGAAACAACGTTTTTACTCTGTTACCTACAATCTCCTCGTGGATAACTTCGCAACGTGCGGCAACAGCCCCATAAACCGCATTCTCCGTCCTCTCGAGAAATTCGACGGTTTCTTTAAGGAAGTCCGGGTGCCAAGAATCGTCATCGTCGTGTACAACCACATAGTCGCTATCTGCCAGTGTTAAGGCTGCGTTCGAGGCTGCCTCCATGCCCAGGCTGCGTTCGTGATGACGTACGACCAAGCGGTCGCCAAACTGGGGTAGATATTGACGCACAAGGTTATCTACCTCCTTTGCATCGCCGCCATCGTTCACAAGACACAAGCACCAGTTCGGGTAGCTCTGCGACAAGACACTGGCAAAGGCACGCGCTAATAACACCGGGCGGTTCTTGGTGCGCATGAGAATGGCTACACGGCCACCTTTAACTATCGGGCTCTTGTAGCTGTTCGGAAATACTCTGTTCATAATATTATCCATTTAAGTTGAACTGTCTCAACACGCGCTCGCCCAGATAGCCCAGCCGCTCGTGAGCCATCCTTGACACCCAGGCGACATCTGGCGAACTAGGCTGCGACCACATCCGCAACTGACAGACCTTGGATTCGCATGGCGGAAAAACACGCTCTACGGTGGCCGAGTCGGTAGGTATAACCGGATCAAGAATCGGCGTGTGTATGACGTGATCGTAATCAGGACAATGGCCGATATGTCTTAACAGATCAATTTCCTCATCCAATGGCGACAAGAACAAGGCATCCATCGCCGCCAAACCTGCTGCAGGCGTCAGCTCATCGCGATTTACCGGTAGCTTCGGCTCTGCAGTGCGGAAAATCTGCTTGATAGCGTTGACCACGCCGGCCTGAAAGTGTGCTGTGTGCATGCGGTGTTGTTGTTCTTCTTCCGGAATGTTTTCCTGGAAGACTGGGTGCATCCGCTGGTCATCACCGCAGGCATAATACAGCGTGCTGCCATGGGCTGCGCTGTGGAGTTGCTCCAGAAAGGGAACGCCAAACCACACGGGGGCTTGCTTTTCTATAGCCAGAAAGTCCGTGGCAAAACAGGACTGCATGGAGCCTGCCGCGTAGCGATTTCCCCCTGCTGCGGGCCACAGCCCGTAATAAAATCCTTCAAGGGATGCTTTTGAATTGTCGGTCGAGAGCAGTTCCCGAAGGCTGCACTGCATACTGCCATGCCAACCCATATCGACCATGGCACATCGTCCCGGATCATACAGCCCTTCTTGACGCAAATAAGCCCGGCAATCGGCAAGGCGCGGCGCTAATGCATCGTAAATTTTTGCAGAAACACCTTGCAGCAGCGTACGCAGTTCCCCGGCCTGCTCCCAGTGCACAACCGTTTTGTTCAAGTCAGGACCGTAAATGCCCATGGCTGTCTCGATTACGGCGGAGTCATTCGCGACACCACAGCGCTCAAGCGCTTGCTGCACCGTGATATTTTTAAACGATTCGGTCAGAAAATCGAGCAAAGTCGTGGAAATATATTCGTGAGAACTCGCCTGAATTCCGGCCGGGATGTTCAACGCTTGACGCGAGATATATAGATAATGCGTTTCGACATCCAGCTCTGCCGACAGTCCGGATGCATCCCATGCCTGCTTCATTAAATACCCATCACGGGCACAGAAATACAAGCGATTAATGTTGTGGATTTTTACTTGCGTCGCAAGCCATTGAACGAAAGCGCCGACAACAACCCCACCGAAAGCCTGCCCTAGGCGATTCCAACGCATAGCGAGATCGGCGGTAGTCTTCTCACTTTGCGCGCGCGCTCTCAGGGTCAGATAACGTCTCAGGCATGAGCCGACAACTGTTGCCGCATCAAGCTGTTGTGTCGTGCGGCGTGATGAGCAGGCCCGCAAATAATGAGTCGTTTCGATACCGTAGTGCTTGGGCCGATCTACATCGGCGTGCTTGTCATCCCCGACATGGAGTACCTGATCACCGAGCTGTGCTTTGACATGTTTCCATATGCGCCCGCTGGCTTTGGTTGCATTCAGTTCATTGGAAACCATAACGCAAGTCCAACCAGTATAGCCATTCCCGTTCAAAACTTCTTCGAGGAATGAGCTCGGCAGGTACATGTCGGATACAAAAGCATAAGAAGTACCTTGCTTCTCAAGGCGCTTGGTCAACTCCAAAACATCAGGAACCGCACGCAATGATGACCGTTCGACTGCGAGTTCAATCTGCATGACTAACGACCAGTCCTCAATATCGGGCAGCAACTGTGGAAGTTCGGCATAAATCTGCTCGAAGGTAATGTCCTCTGCATTTGTCAATTTATATTGATGCTCACGCGCCCTACGCTCAGCCGTTTCTCGTGCCAATGCAAACCCCTTGGCCGTTTTCCCCAAAGATTGAATCAGACAGTGCTCCACTTCGGCAAAGACATCCACTGGGCTGTCATGCTTCACACGCGTTAGTGCAGTATCAAAAATATCCAGGGTGACAACGTTCTTGTGGGTTCCGGCCGAGGCGACATGTTCTACAAAATCCGTATCTACTATCCAGCCCTCAAGCGGATCGTGATCAACAGGTCTCACATATTGGGAAAAGTCAGCGAAATTGAGCTTGGTATCAATAACCGCCATGTCGATAGCCGTTTCAAGCTGTGCTTTGTTGTCCTGCTCCGAGCTTGTATTTTTTTCTGTTTGAGACGATAAGTCGATCTCATGAGAGGGCGGCTTGGCGGTGTTTGTATCTTCATCGGCATATGTAGACAAACCGAACCTACCAGAGCTTGCAAAAAGTAGATTAACATCTGTTTTGGCCACTAATGTGTAACCGCGTAAAGACATAGAGTCTATCATCCGGGCGGATTCCCCGGGTGCGTAGTGTTCGGATGGCTCAAGTTGCACTAATAAAGGTTTCCAGCGTGAAAAATCCAAGCTTTCTATTACGGATAAATCTTTACCTTCCAAGTCAATGGACAAATAGACGATTTGCTTACCGTCGCCAACATGAAGTGCAAGGCATTCGTTCAAGCGCATGGCCGGAACGCGTACCATTTTCCCGTGTCCCATGACACCGTCATGCCATGTCGCAACAAATTCGGAGGAAAGTGAAGACAGCTCGTGAGACGGTGCGACACATAGTTCTACCTGTTTTTCATCACCATCTATAATCGCGGCATGGATCACCTGATCATTCGGCCGCGCTCTGACTAGTTCTTCGATCAATGCAGGATTAGCTTCTACTAGGATTGATCGCAAGCCCAATCTTTGGGAAAGAAGGTAGCTGTTGTTCCCAGCAAATGCATGGTTGGCACCAACCTCCACTACGACACAGGCATTGAGATCAGGCAAGAGTCTATTGCTTATGGCGGCTTCCAACAATGAAAGCACTATCAGATCTTCCCCGCACTGGGAATATTGTTCCGGCAGGATGGACGGAATTGTCGCCGAACGAATATCGGCATTCATTGTGCTGTTGTAAACAAACGGATTAGGGTAATTCATCAGGATCTCTTTTTAGGTTCTTCTTCAAATTGTATGGGTCGTTCAAAAGCAGGTTATGGATGATTCCTCACTCAGACGAGACAGAATGCGCCATTCTGTCTCGTGGATAGGGCTGGCCAAGTCTGTAGTTCGTTGATCAGGCTAGTTCCGGCTCCTGCATGAATTGGGCTGTTATGAGACAAAAAGCAGAGGCCACTCATTTTTGCCGGCTCAGGACAGCTCCAGGCGGCGCTCGATACGCTCAAGCCGTTGGTTGAATCCATCCGATGTGAGCTGCTGCTGAGCATCA
The DNA here is from genome assembly GCA_021795795.1 of Pseudomonadota bacterium. The sequence continues at coordinate 12,387 of JAJYPA010000187.1, forward strand.
GCGGCGGCCAACGTCCCTAAATGCTGGATGATATTGGCTTGCCCTGATTCCAGATTACCGACGCGACGGGTTAGGTCGTCCAGTTTGCGTTCGACGCGATCCAGTATGGACTGAAAGCGTTTCAAGTGTTCCAGCATGAGGTTTTCGATTTCTTCTGCCATGGTTTGTCTCCCTGATTTGAGGGCCGAGTATGCTCAGGACCGTTCCAAACGGCGCTCGATGCGGTCTATGCGCGTAACGATCTCGTCAATACGGTTTTGCTGGCGATAGGTATCCTCTTAGGCACCGACGATATCCAACCGCAATCCGACAATTTGTTCCTCGATCCGCTCCAAACGATGCTTAACATCATTCATCTCTGCCCGCGTCTCGCTACGAAATGCGGTAATATCATTGCGTATTGCTCGCAAGTGTTCCAGAACAAGATTTTCTGTGTTGTTTTCCGTAGTCATGTGCAGACCTCTCTCACATATGGCTTCGAGAATAGATGGATTTTGGCTTTATTGCGACCAGAACTTCCACCACGGCGCATGTGGCGCTTGGCTGGGTGGGTTGGCATGTGTCAGTAGAACGGTTAATCGCTCCATTTGGCCCTGTAGCCAGGCTTCGCGCTGTTTGGCTTCTTCTAACGCTGTCTCAAGCCGCCTGACGGACTCCCTGAGCAGGGCGTTTTCGGTTGTTTTACCGGGGTGTACGGTGTCATTTTCATCTGTTACACAATGTTCATCATGCTGTTCATGTGAATGTCCTGTTATGTCCAGAGTTATTGGGCCGAAAACGCGCATAAGCTCCGAAGTGTCTATCATCGGATTCCCTTGATGGTCTGAAGAGATGCTGATTTTTCCTTCATCACGATAACGATATATGGTCGTTCTACTGCGCCTGGTGAGGCGTGCCGCTTCGGAGATGCTGACGAGTGTCACAGGATGTCCTCTGTTATGTAATACATTGTTCACACGATGTACTATAACCTGTTTCGCAATGCAAGAAGATGGTTATCGGCTTTTTGTCGGGCTGATAGCGACTACTTCGGGTAGAAATTCGAAAAATCATCGTGCCGCGCGTAACGGATTTTATGTGAAGTCTTTATCCGGTACATTCGATGCGGGCTTGCAGAAATTATCAGTAATGCAGAGTATAGTGACTTTTCTGAATGGTCGTTACGAGGATTACCAAAAAATGACTACGCACACCATCGACACAGCCACCGTCAAGCGCTTGGTCGAAGCCCGCGCTCTCCGGGGTGCCGCCATTATCGGTCAGCCGGGTGGCTGGTCGATCATGCTCAAGTACGGCACGGAAGAAAGACCGCTGGGGATTCAGCGCGCCGACAAGCCCCGTCTCTGGCGCAGCCTTGATA
>JAJYPA010000188.1 GCA_021795795.1 Pseudomonadota bacterium
CTGCCAGCGCTGCAATGCCTGTTGCCAGCGTTTCGGCATCTCCGAAAGCACGGCGATGCGGGCCCGTACGTCTTCGGAGCGTTTGCTGTCATGGGTCGAACTGGTAAGCATGTCGTGGGGGCGGTATGCAGCGCGGTCGCGGCACCTTTTGTGGAAGGCGGCGACAGAAATACCGAAATGACGAGGGTCGCTGCCCACATCATTGAGACAAGTAAGGCGTTGGTAGCGATAGAGGGCGGTGTCCTCACGACCTTTGGCCATCACCGGGCCGGTGTATTGCTGGAATTTGCCCACAAAGGCGATACGCTCCCGAGTGTAGACCGGAGGTTTCCCGGACAAGGTCAGTACCTCCTCCAGAAACTGGAAGACGCTGACATCTTCCGCCTGGCTGTTGCGACGAGCCTGGATTATGGCGGTTTGGATGCGCTGCCGGTCCGCATCCAGAAGAATCCCATCGGCACTGTAGGTCCGGTAGACCGGAAAGCAGGAGATCACTTCCTCGAGTGCCCAGCGCAGGCCGTTCAAGGTGTAGTCCCGGGTGCGCCGGTCGGTCTGGGCAATATGGCTGAGATGGTCAGCCAGTACATTGAGTTCGCTGGCCATGGAGCTTTTTATAATCAGTTTTTTGCAGTCGTAGAGGAGCGTATCGAAGTCGCACGGATGACCGATGAAGGCGCTATACAGGCGCTCGAAGGCCGCCCGCGCCCGGTCATTCACGAAAAGGCTGGTCACGTCGTTGGCAAAGTCGTAGCCGGTGCTGCCGTGTACCGGCCAGTCCGGGGGCATGGCTTCGCCATCTGCGAGGATCTTTTCCACTACCAGGTAGAGGCTCCTGCCGCCCTTGTCGCGGCGGGCCTGCCGCCAGTCGCGCCAAGCCTGGATGCGGCGGAAATACATTTGCGGATCGTAGAGTCCATCCGGGTGATCGATGCGCAGGGCATTTACACGCCCTTCGGACAGGAGTCTGAAAATGAGCCGGTGGGTATCGCCGAAAACGGCAGGGTCCTCCATCCGCAAGCCAGCCAGGTCGTTAATGTCAAAAAAGCGGCGGTAATTGATGTCATCCGCCGCCACGCGCCAGAAAGCGAGGCGGTAGGCTTGCGCCTCAATCAACTGATGCAGACTGTCAAAACTTTCTGCATCACCGGGATGGCCGTTGAAGAGCATTATGTTTTCCTGCAGGAAGGCCGTGACCTCCGGAGATCTGGCGCAGAGCTCCGCCAGCAGGCGCCGATATACCGTGCCATCTCTGACCCGGGCTGCCCGGCTTTCCGCCTCGGCACTGTACCGCTCTGGCAAACGGCGCAAAGCATCGGAAAGAGTGGCCAGTTCCTGCGTGTCGGGGTGTTCTGTACCCAGCCCGGTGCGCAGGATATCGGCACGCAGGTCGAGGATCCGCGGGTATTCGCGGGGGTCTACAGGGAAACTGTTTTCCAGGTATTGAATGTATATTTCCCCCTGTTCCGGTGCGAAACACAGTTTCAGATCGCCTTCTTCCAAGACCTGACCGTAATGGTCGCCCAAGACCGGCAAAAGCACTTTGCCGCGCAGTTGTGGGCTCAACGGATACCAGTCGATGTCGAAATAGTCCGCGTAGGGCGACGCTGGTCCATGTTCCAACACATTCAGCCACCAGGCATTGTCACTGCCCAGCACACCCATGTGGTTAGGTACGATATCCAGCATGAGGCCCATGCCGTGCGCTGCCAGGGTGTCGGAAAAACGCAGGAAATCCTCTGGACTGCCAATTTCCTGATTCAGCGCATTATGATCGACAATGTCGTAACCGTGCGGGCTGCCTTTGCGGGCCTTGAGGATCGGCGAAGCATAGCAATGGCTGATCCCGAGACGGGTCAGATAAGGAACAATGGCTGCGGCATCATTGAAGGTGAAGTTCTGGTTAAACTGCAGACGATAAGTGGCGCGTGGGATGGGGATTGTCGCATCGGCGGCCTGTCCGCGTGGCAGCGCAGGACGCGCTTCGCGCAGGGTCGCGAACAGGCCGCTGACGTGCGGATCTTCGGCCCATTGTTCCAGAGTCAGGGGGAGTTTGCGCCGCCAGTTAGGGTACTGACCTGCCGTGCCGGGCAGGTTGATCTGGTCCGTCACGGCCAAAGCGTCATCCATTTGTACCAGTAGCACGGCACTGGTGGCACGAGCCAGCAAGCGATAAATCGCGCCAATCATGTCCTCCGTCAGTTTTGGGAGATCCGCCGACTGTACACGAATCCCTCTCGGCAGAAGCCCTTCCCGTTCCAGAGCAAGGAGGAGAAAACTGCGATCCCTGGCCCGTTCAACAATGAGACTGTCACGGGTCGCGGCATCGGGAATCAGGTCCAATGCGTTGCGGGTATCCAGATCCAGGCCCTGCCAAAAGCCGGCCAAAGTGGGCAGATCGTGGGTAGTGAGCGCCGCCACAGACCATGCCGGGTAATCCTCCGGAGGTCGGTATCCGTTCTGCGGGTCTACTTCCAACAGGAACACGCGGCAGGAAAGGATGCCCCAGGACCTGAGGGCGTCCCGGATTTCTTCTGTTACCATGCCTAGGTCTTCGCCTACTACCAGGCAACGATGACGTTGACTCTCTAACGTGAGAATGCCGAGGAGTTCGTCCAGAGGATAACGCACATATCCGCCCCTTGCGGGGCTTTCATCGGCGGGTATCCAGTACAAACGCATCAGGCCCAGGATGTGATCCAGGCGGATGGCGCCGGCAACACGCATATTGGCGCGCAAAAGGGCGATAAAAGGTGCATAGGCTGCCTCGCGTAGGCGCAGAGGGTGCCAGGGTTGCAGTCCCCAATCCTGGCCTTTACGGTTGAAGGCATCGGGGGGAGCGCCTATATGGATGTTTGAGACATAGAGGTCCTGGTCATTCCAGGCATCAAAGCCACCCGGGTCGACACCCACCGCAATATCCTGGTAGAGACCGATACCCATGCCGAGTGCCTGGGAACGGCGGTCGACCGCGTCTAACTGTTCGGCGACAACCCATTGCAAATACTGAAAAAATTCCACACGATCGGACTGGTGCGCGGCAAACTCCGTTACCGCAGGTGCTTCGGGACGACGATATTTTTCAGGCCAGACCGGCCAACCCCAGGGGGGAGGATCCTGGGTCTGGAGGTGTTCCCGGAGGGCTTCGAAAACCCCCAGACGGAAGAGTGCCTCACCGCCCTCTTTTTGAAATTGGCGGAAAGCGCGGGCGCGCTCGCCATTGCCCGGTAGTTCCGTTTCGCGAAAGGCGTGATAGAGGAGTTCCAGAATCTCCCGCTTGGCAGCGGCCACTCCCCCATAGTCCACCAGGTCAGTGCCGCGCAAGGCGCGCAGATCGGCCTGGAAATGCGCGTCATAGACCCTGTCGTGGGCCGCGTAACAATGGGCAAACTCTGGCACAGCCTCCACGTCCACATAGAGAATATTGAGGAATTTTCGACTAGAAGGGCTGTAGGGACTGGCATGGTGGGGATTGTCCGGGAAAAGCGCATGTAATGGGTTGAGCCCCACCAGCTCCGCGCCAGATTGGGCCGCAATGTCCAGCACCTGCAGGAGATCGCTGAAATCACCCATACCCCAGTTGCGACCCGAACGCAACGCGTAAAGTTGCAGCGCAGGGCCCCAGACTTTCCGGGATTCCTGGATCGCTTCGGGCGTATAGCAGGCTTCAGGGACCGTGATCCACGGCATTTCTGCGCGGAGACCGTCTGGCCCCTGCAGAGTAAGGCGGTGATAGCCCAGGCCCGGGCCAAAGGGCAGATCCAAGCGCCAACGCCGGAAGACTTGCTCGCCGATGCGACCTTCTTCCAGCAGCTCTAGGCTGGCCGGCTGGAATGTGCCTTCCCGGGCGTTCTCCTTTTCAGGACAAAAACGCCAATGCCAGATATCCTGAGCGACATCCACCGGCAAAGAGAGGGCTACCCAAGGGGGCTCGGTCGTGATCCGCTGCACCAGTAGCGGCGGCAGGAGAGATTGCCAGGATGCCGTCTCTTTCTGTCGCAAGGCTTCGCGGGCATCTTGCGCATTTTCTGTCGGTACGCCCAAAGCTTTTAACAAGGCCAGTAAGGTGCCTTGAGGGACAACGCGTTTCCTTCCGACGGCGTTGTGATAATGCTCCAGAACGCCATAGCTTTGGCACAGTTCACGGATCAGGTTTTTGTCGAGGGGCGCTTTCATGGGTGTTGCTCCCCAGCCTCTTCATCCAGCAGACAGAGCACTCCCCAACCAGGGAGGCGTTTTTGTTGCAACAGGGCGGTTGCCTCCTGTGGTTGCGCAAAGACCAACCGGCCTTTAGGAATCAGGTCCAAAAACAGGGGTTCAGGTGCCCATTGCCCGTAGAGAGAGAGTATGGCGCCGTCGGCCAAATGCCAGTGCACTGCCAGGCCGGTTATTCCCAGAAGATGCCAAGTGCCGCTGTCCCCCGGGACTCCGGCGAGACGGGGCACAATCTCGTCCCTCCGGATCTGTAAAAGCCGGCGGTAATACTGTAACCAATCCGCGTGCGGGACGAGATTACGCTGTGTCCAATCCAGTGTGCTGGCGATAAAGGTCGATTCAGCACCAGGGTCTGGGATTTGCGCTGCTGTCTTCCCGGTGGAAAAATGCGCGAAAGCGGCAAATTCCCAGCGCCGTCCCTCCCGCACAGTTTGACTCAGTTCTTCACCGAAATCACAGAAGAACAGGAAAGGGCTGATGGCGCCGAACTCTTCCCCCATGAAGAGGAGCGGCACCGCTGGAGAGAGAAGTAACACTGCGACGGCAGCACGCAGGGCTGCGGCGGGGCAAAGACTGGAGAGCCTCTCGCCCAGGGCGCGATTGCCAATCTGATCATGGTTTTGCAAAAAGTTGATAAAAGCGACGGGGGGCAGATAGGCGCTGGCTTCACCACGGGCACGATGGTCGCGATAGACAGAAGGTTGGCCCTGCCAGGCAAAACCCTCCGCCAGACAACGACCCAGATGATTGGTGGGCTGGTCGGCAAAATCCCTGTAATAGCCGTCCTTCTCCCCTGTCAGCAGCACATGCAGCGCATGGTGGAAATCGTCATTCCATTGGGCCCGATAGCCCCCTGATCCAAGATAGTGAGCAGCATTGTGATCATTTTCGAGCATCAGGTGGATCTGACGATCCTGCCCGGGTCCGGCGGCCACAGCGGCGGCGATTTCTTCCAGGATATCGGGATGGGAGTCGTCGCAGATGGCATGTACGGCGTCGAAACGCAGTCCATCAAAATGGTATTCCTCCAGCCAATACAGGGCATTATGCCGGAAAAAGTCGCGTACCACGCGGCTGTTCGGTCCGTCAAAATTGATGGCGGGACCCCAGGGAGTATGATGCCTTGGGGTGAAAAAATCCTCGGCATAGCGATGCAGCGCATTGCCTTCGGGGCCGAAGTGGTTATAAACCACGTCCAGGAAGACCATGAGCCCTTTGCCATGGGCGGCGTCCACCAGAGCCTTGAGATCTTCCGGCCCGCCATAAACGGCATCCGGGGCGAAAGGGAGCACGCCATCATAGCCCCAGTTCCGGCGGCCGGGAAAGTCTGCTAATGGCATAAGTTCCACCGCCGTAATGCCCAGATCTGCCAGATCATCCAGGAGTTCCATGGCGGCCCGGTAAGTCCCTTCGGGGGTGAAGGTCCCCACATGGAGTTCGTAGATCACGGTCTCATGCCACGGTCGACCCCGCCAACGGTCATCCTGCCAGGCGTAGGCGGCGGGGTCGATGACCAGCGACGGACCCTGGGCATCTTCGGGTTGATATCGGGAGGCGGGATCGGGGACGGCACTCCCGTCGGGCAGTAGGAACTGATAACAGACGCCGCTGCCCAGGCCCGGAGCGAAGTGGTGCCACCAGCCACCAGCCGCGCTCTCCATGGTGCGCCGTTTCTTGCCGCCCGCCCAGGACAGAACGATCTCCAACTGCTGCACGCGCGGCGCCCAAAGCCGAAAAAGGACCCCTTCCGCCTCCAACATTGCCCCAAAGGGCATGTCGTGGCGGCGGATCATTTTCTCATTCCTCCGTGATGCAGGAGGACGAGGGAACGCCCTTGCAGCGGATAGCTCTCTCCACTCTGCTGCACCCCTTTGGCCGCGCCGTCGTCCTGAGCGGTATCCAGCAGGAGTTCCCAGGATGATTTGTTATCAGGCAGCGACGGCAGAGTAAAGGGTATACCATCGTGAAAGGCATTCAGCAGGAGCAGAAAATCCTCGTCCTTTACCGGCCGACCCTGTGCATCCAGATCTGTGAGCTCCGTGCCCGCCAGGTATAAACCCAGGCAGTGTGCGTCACCTTCCTGCCAATCTTCGGCGTCCATTTCTCGTCCGTCGGGATGAAGCCAGATGACATCCATAGTCTGGTCTGGCGCTACGGCCTGGCCGCGGAAAAAATGCCGGCGTCGCAAGCTGGGATGATCCCGGCGCAACTGGATTATTTGTGTGAGGAAATCCAGTTGCTTTTGCTGCACTGCGTTGACGTCCCAACTCAGCCAACTCAAGGGGTTATCCTGGCAATAGACGTTGTTGTTGCCCTGTTGACTGTGGCTGAGTTCATCACCCGCCAGCAGCATGGGTACCCCTTGGGAGAACAGCAGACTGGCCAGAAGATTGCGCTGCTGCCGGGCGCGCAGGGCGTTAACCTCAGCGTTATCCGTCTCGCCTTCGGCGCCGCAATTCCAGAGAAGATTATTATCGCTGCCGTCCTGATTGTCATTCTGATTAGCTTCGTTGTGTTTTTCGTTGTAGCTCACCAGATCATGCAGGGAGAAACCATCATGGACGGTAAGGAAATTGATGCTGGCGGTGGGGCCGCGCCCGGCCCTGGTATACAAATCAGCGGAGCCGCCCAGACACGCGGCAAGTCCTCCCAGTTGTCCGTCGTCGCCTTTCCAGAAGGCCCGCAAGGTATCGCGGTAACGGTCATTCCACTCCGCGCAGCCGGGCGGAAATGCACCCAGTTTGTAACCACCTTCCCCCAGATCCCAGGGCTCAGCAATGAGTTTGACCCGGGCGAGCACGGGATCCTGGAGCAGGATTTCGAAGAGTGGTCCCATGCGGTCATCGGAGCGGAAGGGGCGCGTCAGAGAAACGGCGAGATCGAAGCGGAAGCCGTCCACGTGCATTTCTTCCACCCAATAGCGCAGGGAGTCCAGAATAAGCTGCATGACCCTTGGGTGATCGGCGTTGAAGGAATTGCCACAACCGGTAGTGTCGATGTAATAGCGGGGCTTATCCGCTACCAGGCGATAATAGGCGGCGTTGTCGATACCGCGGAAGCTGAGGGTGGGACCCAATTGGTTGCCTTCGGCTGTATGATTGTAGACCACGTCCAGAATCACCTCGATACCCGATTTATGGAGTGCCTTGACCATTTCCCTGAACTCGTCGATTTTACCGCTCGCCAGATACAGGGGATGGGGTGCGAAAAAGCCCAGGGAATTGTAACCCCAGTAGTTGCGCAGCCTACGCTCCACCAGATCGCGGTCATCTACAAAAGTCTGTATCGGCAACAATTCGATGGCGGTCACTCCGAGCTTTTGTAGGTGCCCGAGTATGGGCGCTGAAGCAAGGCCAGCACAGGTCCCGCGGAGGTTTTTGGGAACCTTGGGGTGCTGCATACTGAGCCCACGCACATGGGCCTCATAGATAACCGTGTCCGACCAGGGGGTCTGCGGCGGCCGGTCATCGCCCCAATCGAATCGGTTATCCACCACGGCTGCCTTGAGCATCTGTGGAGCATTATCCCGCTTATCTAACGACAGATCCGCTTTGGCGTTGCCAATGCGGTAGCCAAAATGCGCGTCATTCCAGTCCAGTGTGCCCACAATCGCCTTGGCGTAGGGGTCCAGCAGAAGTTTGTGGGGATTGCAGCGTTGGCCCTGTTCGGGTGCATAGGGACCATATACCCGGTAGCCATAGACAAGGCCGGGCTTGGCATCGGGCAGATAGCCGTGCCAGATTTCGTTACTTTTCTCGGGTAGGGGGAGTCGATGCGTCTCCCGCTCCCCCTGAGCATCGAACAGACAGAGTTCCACGCGCTCGGCCTGCCCGGAAAAAAGCGCAAAATTGATTCCACTGCCATCCCATTCTGCGCCTAATGGATAGGAATGACCCGGCCACAGTGCAGGTTTCCTTTTCATTCTTGCATGCCCTTCATGTCAAAGCAGCCCAAATAGCGTCGCCGGGTGTTTGTTCAGGTGCAGCATCCATACTGGCCAAAAGAATCTGTAGGGTGCTGCGCAGGGAATCTTCTTGCAGTGGCTCTAGGAACTCAGGGATGCCGTCCAGGAGACGCTCCCAGAGCGCCAGCTCCAGGAGACTTTCCCGGAGAAATACGTCTGCCGGATAAAACGCGGCCCCGGTCGCCACCTCGTCATAGGCATGTGTGAAGGCGTCCAGACTTTGTTTTACCCAGATTTGGACGCCTTCCCGTATTTGTAGCAAATCATTTCCCGCACTCGCAGAAATGCGGCTCAAGGTGGCAAGGGCGGCAGCGATCAGCGAGAGGCGCATAGCGGCCAGATCAAGTAGCGGGGACTTTTTGCGGCGTCTTTGTACGGGTGATAGACGCGGATCACCACCGAGATTGATGAGAATAAAATCCTCTTCTACAAGTAAAGCCTGAGCGAGGCCCAGGTAGCCTGGGCACCGGATACGGGTAAGCGTAGCGGGTAAGGGCAAATGGCGCCACGCGGCCAGGCGCTCGTGGATTCGGTCCTGTACCGCAAGCCAGTCTTGCGTGTTTTGGCGCAGTCCCTCCGGCAAGCCTGGCAATATCCTTTCCAGAACGGCAGCGGCTTTTTCCGCAGCCCGGGCCGTGTGGTTCACCCACTGTGCCAGGTCTTCTACGGTAAAGGGTTCGGGATCGAAGGCCTGGTCGCCGCTGGGCTGTGCCAAGGCGCGGTGCAGTTCGGCAATACGCCGACCAAGGGTGGCCATACGCAGCCGGTAAAGGCCGTGGTCGCTCTCAGTTGGCGGGGAGTTATCAGCGCTTGGTGCAGCGGTCATACGTTCGGCCAGTGTACGTTCCAGATAATCCACGCTGAAAGTCCAGGCATCGCCCTGATTTTCTACATAGCGGCGCAGGAGAGCTAGCGCAAGGACATCGCCCTGCGCCGGACGGAATTCCACCCGACCGAGAACCTGCGCCATATGGGGGTAAGGGGATATCTCCGTAAGGAAGACGCCTACTTCGAACTCCGGATCGCCCCCTGCCTGCAAACGACGATAGCCTTTAAGATAGAGCTGCTCTCCAAGAACAATATTACTGTGCCGTTGCTCCAGACTGGGGCGTCGCAGTGTAATCAACTCACTTTCGCTGAAATCGTAGGCAGCGCTTTTTCCAAAGACCATGACGCCACCGGCAAAGGGTTGCTCGTCGCCTTTACCCATGCTACGGACCAAGGTGCGGCAGAAAGCATCGTTCCCGAAGGCATCCAGCAGTACGCCGAGCCGCTCCTTTTGCCGAACCCTGGCGAGAATCCAAGTATGAAAGGTGTCCATGAGATTTTCCTGCTCGTCTTCCCAGGCGATGGCAAGGGGCAGAGAATAGTAAATATTTTCGCCATCAGCGCCGGGGGTCTCGATGATCATCCAGAACCAGACCTCTTGGCCGCTCGGGGAGCGCCATTCATCCTTGATCTCGATGCCGACCGCGGCAACGGCCTCCTGATCGCCAGCCACCCAGCGCTTGCTCTTCAGATAAGGTGCGAGGACTTCCACTTGCAGTTGTCGGCGGGTTCGGGTGGCGAGGGCGCGGCGAGTAGCGCTGACATCCCCGTCCAGAGAGAGAAATGTATGCCAACCCTCCAGTAGGACGAGGACAGGTAGCTCCGGACGCGCCAGACGTTCTTCGTGCCAGGCCGGTGGATTGGTGTCTTCGTCGAGGGAGAAGGCCAGGAAAGTATGGGCTGGAAGGGTCAGGAGATAGGGTAGCTGTCCGATGGGCGGGAAGGCGCTTTTCCCAATGAGCTCCACCGGGGTACGGCCAGCGTATGCTTCCAGCCCCAGTTCCACCGCCTGCGCCGTACGCGAGAGATTGGCCACGCAGAGGACGGATGCTCCTGCGTATTCCCGCAAATAGGCCAACATCTTACGGTTGCCTGGGCGCAGGAAGCGGATATTCCCGCGACCGAAGACTGGGTGCTCCTTGCGCACGGTGATGACTTTGCGGGTCCAGTGGAGCAGAGACGAGGCATTGCGACTTTGGGACTCCACATTAACGGCTTGGTAGCCATAGACCGGATCCATGAGGAGTGGCAGATAGAGCTGCTCAGGGTCAGCGCGGGAAAAGCCACCATTGTAGTCCGGGCTCCACTGCATGGGGGTGCGCACACCCTTACGATCGCCCAAATAGATATTGTCGCCCATACCGATTTCGTCGCCGTAGTACATGATGGGCGAACCGGGCATGCTCATGAGCAACCAGGTCAGGAGTTCGATCTTTTGCCGGTCATTGCTGAGCAAGGGAGCGAGGCGTCGGCGGATGCCAAGATTCAGGCGCATGCGAGGGTCCGCGGCATACTCCCGGTACAGATAATCCCGTTCCTGCCGGGTCACCATTTCCAGAGTCAGTTCGTCGTGATTGCGCAAAAAGATAGCCCACTGGCAGTTCTCGGGGATATCTGGCGTCTGGCGCAGGATATCGGTGATGGGATGGCGATCTTCCTGCGCCAACGACATGTAGATGCGGGGCATTAAGGGAAAATGGTAGGCCATTTGGCATTCCTCGCCCTGCCCGAAGTATTCGCGTACGTCTTCCGGCCACTGGTTGGCCTCAGCCAGGAGGACGCGGTCGCGGTAGTGGGCATCTACGGCAGCACGGATTTGCCGGATGACGGCATGGGTCTCAGGCAGGTTTTCGTTGTTAGTGCCGGCGCGCACGCAGAGATAAGGAATGGCATCTAGACGCAGACCATCCACACCCATGTCCAGCCAGTAGCGCAGCACCCGAATCATGGCCTTGACTACCTGTGGATTATTGTGGTTCAGATCCGGTTGATGGGAGAAGAAACGATGCCAGTAATAGGCTTTGGCGATGTCGTCCCAGGCCCAGTTGGATCGCTCGGAATCGGAGAAAATAATACGTGTTTCCGGAAATTTTTTATCCGTATCGCTCCACACATAAAAATTGCGCTTAGCCGAGCCGGGCGGAGCGCGTCGCGCCGCCTGGAACCACGGATGCTGATCAGAGCTATGGTTGATGACCAGTTCGGTGATGACCTTCAGACCCCGGCGATGCGCCTCATGGAGGAAATGACGAAAATCGTTCAGCGTACCATAGTCGGGGTGAATGTCCCGATAGTCCGAGATATCATAGCCGTCATCGCGCAGGGGGGAAGGATAGAAAGGTAAAAGCCAAAGGGCGTTTACCCCCAGATCCTGGAGATAATCCAGCCTGCTGGTGAGGCCCGGGAAGTCGCCGATGCCGTCGCCGTTGCTATCCTGGAAGGTGCGGACGTGCAGTTCGTAAAGCACAGCATCTTTGTACCAGAGGGTATCCCCGTCAGCAGAAGCTACCGCTGCCGTGTCCGGCGCGGCCCCCGTCTCCATTTTTTCTGCTGTCAAAACCTTCCCCTCGATCTTCTGGGCCTCAGCAACCTCTGTGTAACCTATAGTTCAGTGCCGCTGATTATGCAAAAACGACGATTAAAGGCGCCGACGTGCCCGCCACAGAGGGGCATCGGTTTACGCCCACTATCGCCCTGACAAGATCACCAGCTGTGCCCAAGGGCGCCATTGCGTCCATTTCGCTCAGGAAACACTCCCGCTTGGTCACCTTGCGCCGTCACGAAAGGCCTTGATCTTCAGCGAAGGTCACCTATCCGGACATACTGTTTTTCCCTACGCTATCTGATCGGACTGTTGTATGAACGGTCTAGATCAGAGACCCCCTAACGCTTTTCATCCTCCAGAATTGAGCGACGATCGCTCTTGGTCAGTTTTTGGTATATACCAAGTCCGACCAGCGCAAGAGTGGATGCTAAAATAACGGTAGCTGGGTATAACAATAATGAAATATTTTCTAATCCTGCCTTGAATAGATAAACCAGCCCTTCAAGCCCCACGGAAACAATAATAATAATAAATATTTTTATGAGGCCTCCGGTGATTTCTTTCTGGGTCAGCAAATCCTGAGATCTCGATGTATAGACCTCTTCTTCGATGATGTAACGGACGACTTCAAGGACTGCCATTGCGACCACCGCCACGCTGATCATGCTCAGAAGCGCTTCCGGTAGGAATCCGCCAGAAATTAAATCCATCAATAGATTCCATAACGACCAGGCCATCAACCCGAAGGCTGCCAGAAAAAGCAGGCAGGCCGTTATAATAAAGCTGAGGGCTATCAGTTTCTCAAATATCGATTTCAATTTCTGATTCCTCGCTGCGGGGGCCAAACCATACTTGGCCTGCCTTAATCCAGGTAGAACTCGACATTGCGTTCACGGCGGTCATCCACGGTCAGAAACAACGGATCCAGACTGTGGTGGACAGCCTGAACGTAGCAGCGAGCCATTTCTTGGCTAGGTCAGCGCTCCTTAATGTTCTGGTTTTTTGCTTTTACCTGCAAGACCATCTGTTTTGGGCCCTGCAGCTCCCACACCCTTGCTGTTGATGGCGGCTGATTTCGTACTTCTCTGCTGTTGATGTATTTCCGGTCGCGCCGCGTTCCGGCGCTGGTGCGCATATTCCTGTTCTGCTTTTCGTTCTTCCTTGGCTTGTGGAGAATTTGCGGCGAAAGGTATGTTGTGCGTTACCGGGTATGGTGTGGAAGTTGTGGCCGCAGAAGTTATTGCGGAGTCGGCGCCGGCAACGGTAAAAACGCTACCTATGATGATGGTGGTGCCGGCAATGGCGGTAAAGATGGTTTTCATGGCATTTCTCCTTGTGGTTTAGCAGTTGAAAGCCGTGTACTTCGTGATGTGGCAATTATAGTGCAATTCAGCGAGTCATGCCATTCATTACGCGATCGGTTCCTGAATATCTGTTGGGCAGGTGTCTGGCCAATCCGATGACTGCAATCAGTCTTGGGACCATCAGGACTCAACGGCGGCATGGCAGCGGGGGCGGTCATCGGGAACATAATGAGTTAGTGGCGCTTGGTAGACGTTTAGTGGACACAGAAAGATGGATGAGTTAATAAACGCATCAGGGCCGGATTTGGCCCAAAGCATGCCCAGAAACGAAGTGTCGATTAACCGTTGGATTGTAAGTATTCTTGAAACTTACATAATTTGATCAATAAAAATTGTATAAAGCATGAAACTCTATCTTTCCATCTTTTTTATGGATCGTTTTATGAGCTATACCAAAAATATCTTTGCACTCGATCAAGATCGTGTCACAGCTATCTATCACTTGTTGTTCATTTGGCGTAAATCCAGATTGATTCTCAAATAAATCGCTGGTTATTATTAAATTGATATTATCATCTGTGCCATTATTTATTGTTACCATTTTTGCTTTGCTAAGTTTTATCTCTTTTGTTAACCATATAAAGATATGACGATTTCCATCAACCCCTTTGGCAAGAAACAATATTACGCCAAATGCAGGAGCTGGCCCACTGTTTATTAAAGATGCCTTAAAGATCAATTTTGAATCATTAGTTTTAAGTTTATCAAATATATTTTAA
>JAJYPA010000189.1 GCA_021795795.1 Pseudomonadota bacterium
CGGTCCAGACCGGAGCGGTATTGGCCGTTTCCTTGTGGGTCACGCTGGCGGTGAACAGAGAACTACTGGAACTGGTGCTCATGTGGCTGGTGGTATTGGCTGCCGCGATCCAGCCGATGCCGGACTGGAAGTACTGTTTGCTATCATGACTATTTTTGGTCAGAATAGACCGGATTAGACCTGATTAGACCGGAGCCGCCATGGAAGTCAGCGCTTACGAAGCAAAAACCAAACTCCCAGCCTTGCTTAAGAGAGTGACAGCCGGGGAGATTGTCACTATTACCAAATATGGCACGCCAGTAGCCCGGATCATGCCTATGGCAGCCACGGTAGGACATGATCAAGACGCAGCCATAGATGCCCTCAAAAACTTTGCGCGGGGCTGTACGACGGGAGGAACAAGTATCCGGGAGATGATCGAAGAAGGCCGGAGATGAGCCTTTTTGTCCTCGACGCATCGGTGACGTTGGCGTGGTTTTTTGAGGATGAGGTTTCTGCCTACACCAGCGCGGTGCTGGAAAGCCTGCGACGACATCAAGCGCACGTTCCCGGCATATGGCCATTGGAGGTCGTCAACGTATTGCTGGTTGGTGAGCGTCGGGGGCGGTGTACGGAGGCGAGGAGTTCTCGGTTCCTGGGCTTATTGTCCGTGTTGCCGATTCATGTGATGTCCGTGGCGGACATGTCGATTCCGGCCGATTTGCTATCGCTGGCCCGGAGACATGGTCTGAGTGCCTATGATGCCGACTATCTGCGCCTGGCAATTCGGGATGGAGTACCGATCGCCACACAAGATAAGAAACTGGCCAAAGCCGCATCAGAGAGCGGGGTAGAGCTTTGGCTTGCGTGACAGGTAACCAGCCGGGGAAAGAACCTTTCGGTGCGCCGTGTGGAGGTTCAGGTCACTATTTTGCAAATCGCTCAAAAAAACCCATTGACGATATCCCAATGATACAATAACCCCATGATGACAACCAAGGAGAACCATCATGAACCGCAATTTGAAAACCGCCGCCACCCTTGCCGCTATGGGGGCCGCTGCACTGCTGAGTGGGTGTGCTTTTGTGCCCATGACCGTCCACTCTCACTACACGCCGCCGGCTAATGTTGCCAAAGTACCGGGGGCCGACAAAGTGGTTGTCGATGTGATCGTGAAGAACGAGAAGAAGCATAAAAATGAAGTCAGCGTGACCAAGGATGGGTACGGGTTTAAGATGGCCGGTGTTTATATGAATGTTTCCAAGGATTTTAAGACGGCTATAGATAAGGCTTTGGTGGCTCGTGGTTTCCATGTTGGTAAGAATGGTTCTGCTGCCGTTGATGTGACAGTTAAAAAGTTCTTCCTAACTGAACAGGTACATTTCGCGTCAGAGGGGCACACGGGAAACCTGCTGTGGTTAGTAACTGTTCGCAGCAATAATGGGAAGATCATTTATTCTACAGAAGTTTCGGTTGTCGGCCTACACCACCACAAAGGATTTAGCTTTACTTCTGTTGGACGCTCCGAATCAGCCAACGCGCTTCTGGATTCAGGTGTAACAAAGCTGATGGATGACCAATTGTTTATCAAAGCTTTGTTAAAAACTGGTATGTAGATTGAGCCGATTGTAAAAACTTCATGTTAGGCGACGATAGATGGATATCGTCGCCTTTGTATTATGGAATGCCAGCCCCTGTTATCCCGCCCGTATTACTTCCGAAGTTGATATACCCGCTCCCCGTTTTCTGGGCTTGATTTGCCATATCGGAGAGGGTTTCTCCTTTTTGCGCCTGGGCGGGGGTGATGGTAGTTTGCTGATAACCCTGGCCAAAGCCACCCTGCACATTCTGTGGTGACTGTTCAACGGCAGCGGCGGATTGCGGCAGGTAATCCCACTGGTTGGTCTGAGCGGTAGGGTTGGTGTCGGAGTTGGAGTAGCCTTCTTGGTAGCCGTCGAACTCTTGGGCCGATGTGTATGCCGCATTCATGGCTACCGGCGGCCCGGTTAAGCATTTCTGATTGCTACCAGCGCAGTTGCCGCCTACGAGATGCTCCTGGATATTGGTGAATCCTGGGCCGCCATTGGCAACAACATCAAATATCATTCCGGTGACGAAGCCTGCTGCGGCTCCCGAGAGGGCCGAAGCCGCGATGGCGAATCCGGCCAGCGGCGCAGCCGCCCCAAAGGTAACCGCGGTAACCACCGCCAGAATAATATCAAAGAACAACCCCGTGAACCCGCTTTTGGTGGTGGAGTGCAGGAAGGACTGAAACGCGGCGGTAGGCAAGGTCGCCCCGGCCCCGGCGGGCACATAGACGTAGCCCCCGTTGACCTCGAGTTGCCCCAGGTAATTTGAAGGACCGAATTGCGCTGTGGCGTTGGTAAGTCCGCCGATGGTCTGGGCGTCCTGGCTGACGCTTAGCGAGGCGACGGCGGCTTGAGGGGTGGAGGCTGAGGACCCCGGGACGGGCAACAGGTAGCCTTCCTGCTGTCCGGGGGCGGCGCCTTCAGGGAGCACGGCGGTCCAGACCGGAGCGGTATTGGCCGTTTCCTTGTGGGTCACGCTGGCGGTGAACAGAGAACTACTGGAACTGGTGCTCATGTGGCTGGTGGTATTGGCTGCCGCGATCCAGCCGATGCCGGACTGAACGTGCTGCATGACCAGGCCGACCGCCGTATTGAAGGCGGCGGGCGTGATGGACACGAAAGATCCCGCGTTAGGCCCAGCGCCATTACCGTTCTGGCCGGGGATAAACTGCCAAAAAGGATTGGTGTTCTCGAAGTCCTGGGTGAACACGTTGCCCATCGTCGGCGTGAATTGGGCCAATTCGATGATGCCTTGACCGTTGGGCTGCTTGATGAGCCGAACGACGAAAATGGTACCAGACAGGGTTCCAGGATCGTAATTGGCAAACACGACAGGGCTGTTCCAGGGCATATCGAACGTATTGCCCCCGTGAGCGATCGCCTGCACCTGGCTCGCGGAGAGTTTCACGAGCGCGACCGCGCCGCCCAGATTGTTGTCGACGTATATCTTGTCAGTATTCAGGGAACTATACAGCGCCTGAACATCGCTCGGGGTGGTGAACGTCTGCTGCGCCTGCCAGTTCATGCCGGCGGTCACGGCGTAGGCTTGTTCGAGAGGCATGGCGACGCCGACCCCGACAAAGATGGCTGCGGCGATGGCTTGGCGGAGACGGTACTTGCGGTTGTTCTTTAGCATGACATGTTCCTTTGGCGCTGGCGTGCGATGAACCGGGCATGCGATAGTTATAGCGGAAAGGAATGAGGTGTTGCGGCGAAAGATCGGCAAATTTGTTTAGATTTTGTTGACACCGTCCATCGGGAGTGGTCCACTTTCAGTCGGATGACGATGGGTTACGATTGGGTGGTGGTTTCATGCAAAGTGATGCTGATCATGATGAGCGCGGTGCTGTTGTGGCAAGAATAGCTGCACTTGAAGACGCCGTACTGGCGTTAATCCAATATAGTGCTGGACGCTACGGATTCGATAATACGAAGGCCTACCTGCTTTCTACGGCAATCGCGGAAGCGCGGGATGCTTACTTGGAGTCCGAGAATAGAGGGTTGGACAATTGTCTTTGACGGTGTTCGCTTGCTACTTTCAATAACGCATCGGAAGCATGAAGACCTGAAGCCGTGAGAGTGGCATACATATCCAGCCGAAGCTTTTGCTTGCGGATGAAGTGATTAAGTCCACCGCAAAAGTCAATCCGATGCTTCTCCAACCACTGCAAGAAATCATCCTGGTGCTCCTCAATGTAACAGAGAAGAATAATTTCAGCGCCTTCCTCGTCATAGTCCGTAAATAATTCCTGGAACAGATGCGCTTCGCCAATCAGGTTCTTTGGATGCTCGCTCATGGGTATCCTCCTCGTCATTGATCAATCAATGTTACTCGAAGCGGAACGACGGACACGCTGTAAAATGTGGATATTTTTTTGTATAACCCAACCTCGCGCTGGTTTATGCCAAAAACAAAGGGGCCTAAAAAGGCCCCTTGCATTACCAAAAAGCGCGGAAAGCCACGTCACTTCAGGGCGGGGATGGATAGCGCGGTGGTGAGACGGCTCAATGCCTTCGAAACCGGCTCCCCGCCGACAGATCTGTTGCCTGCCTGTCGTGGCAACTGTATAATAATATATCATGCTGATCCAAAAAGCCGTGCGCTACCGCCTTGAAACCACTCCGGAACAGGATAACCTTCTGGCACGGGCAGTCGGCTGCGTGCGCTTCGTCTGGAACCGCGCACTCTCGGTACAGAAAAGCTATCTCGATCACCAGTGCGGCACTTTGAATTATGCTGAACTTTGCAATTTGATTACTTCCTGGCGGAATTCAACGGCCTTCGGGTTTCTCGCGGAATCCCCGTCGATGCCGCAGCAACAGACGCTGAGAAATCTGACCAGAGCGCTCAAGGACGCTTTTGATAAGAACTCCGTCAAGCAATTCCCGAAGTTCAAAAAGAAGTTTGTCCACGACAGTATGCGCTATCCTGATCCGGACGATATCCGGTTCGATCTGAAGCCCGTGGACCAGGAAGGGCGCAAGGTATTGCCGAAAATCTTCCTGCCGAAAATCGGCTGGGTGAAGTTCCGCAAGTCCTGCACCATCGGCGGCGAGATTCGTAACGTGACGGTTAGCCGGTCGGGTGGTCACTGGTATGTCGCCATTCAGATCGAGAAGACGGTTGCCGATCCTGTTCACCCGGCAAACACGGCAGTCGGTGGTGACCGAAACGTCACGGATAACATCCTGACCCTGTCCGACGGCACCATGTTTCCGCCGATCACCGCCTACCGGGATCTGCAAAAGCAACTGGCGCGCGAACAGAAGAAGCTGGCACACAAGGTAAAGTTCTCGGCCAACTGGAAAAAGCAGAAGGCCAAAATCACGCGATTGCATCAGCGCATCGCGGGGATACGCAAGACCGTTCTGCATCAGATCAGTACGATCATCAGCAAAAACCACGCGGTGGTGGTACTGGAAGATCTGAAAGTGCAGAACATGACGGCGTCCGCAAAGGGCACCGTGGAAGCACCCGGGCGCAACATCCGGCAGAAATCGGGACTGAACAAATCCATCCTCGATCAGGGATGGGGCATGCTCAAACAGATGCTGGGCTACAAACTTCAGTGGTCGGGCGGGATGCTGCTTTTGGTGAACCCGGCGTACACCTCGCAAACCTGCGCGGCGTGTGGCGCTGTGGACGCCGGGAACCGTAAAGCGGCGATGTTTCATTGCCTGCACTGCGGGCATGAGGCGCATGCCGACGTGAACGCGGCACAGAACATCCTCGCAAGAGGACTAGCAGCCCCATACGGGGTTGCGTCAACGGCAGGGCTTGCCGTGGTAGTCTGTTCTCCAGAGTAACGGGGAGTTGTGTTGTCTCAAAGGAGGCGATGCAATCGAAGTGGCTGAAGTAGGGCCACTGCTGGCAGAAAGGAATCCTCGCCCTTCCCGCTCTCAAGAGCGGCAGCCGTAGGCTGAGGGCGAGGAGGATGTCAAATCAATGGATCTGGTGATGCTGATCCGCTGAAGCATTTTTTACCCGCATGAAAGCGGGTTGATCATATTTGTCCCAATCAACCGGAGGGTTGACGGAGACCGCAGGGGTTGCCACGGCTTTCGCCTTGGCAACCTTTT
Source organism: Pseudomonadota bacterium (assembly GCA_021795795.1). Next base: position 5,649 of record JAJYPA010000189.1, read on the forward strand.
TGGCGCGGTATGCCTGGTACTTGGCCATCCCGGCTTTGCTGCCAGCCATGGTCACCAAGAAGGTGAACCGGCTGACCTTGCGAGTACCCGCCCAGAGGCGGGGTGCGGTCCACTTGATCCCCCTGAAGAGAAGGACGGTGGACTTGTGCATAAGCCCGGGACCTTTGGGGGTCGCGGGCTCTGCTACTTCGGCCGGCGCAGTTACCTGCGCTTGCCTAGCTTGGAGCTTTTCAGCCGACAGCACTGTTTTTTTGGCCCGCTTTGACCACCGGATAAACATAATGGCTGGGATCCAAAAGGTTGCGCTGCTAGCCATCAAGGCTACACCTGTACTTGTCCACATGGTATTTCTCCTTTTCCGGATAAAGGTTGGGAGATCCACCGCCCATATGGGAGGATGAATCTCCCATATGGGAACTACATGAACGACGGTAGCTAGCCGTCGTAATATTCTGGCCGTAATGCCGCCAGTAGTCATCACCGAAGAAAGTCGATGCGCTTTGAGATTTGATCATGACACAGGTCGTACCACTGAAAAGTGCCAAGAACACAAATTTTCATGGCATAATAATTGTGTAGAACAACCTCGTGTGGAGTGATGTGGTGGACCAAGATCTCAAACAATTAACGGAAGGCAAGTCGGATGGCGAGTGCGCGATCATCTGCGCATCATGCCTGGAAAAGACTTTGGAAAGTGTCTACGGCGCAAGCGGACCTGGGTTGGGGCAAAAGGCTTCCGCCGTGGCAAAGCGATTGCCGGCCGGGATGGACGATAAGCTCCGGCGTATAGCTGGTATACGGAACAGTGCCGCGCACGACCCGCTGGCGTTTTCGTTGCGGAACCGCCCCGCATTTGTGGCCGAGTGCTCCAGGCTTCTCGACGTGCTGGGCGGGGAGGGGATCAAACGGCAGTCGCAGCAGCCGACGTCAGGACCAACGGTAGCATTCGCTTGGGAAGGTTTGGCGGTCAAGGCGATCATCGCCGTAGCGCTGGCAGGTAATGGGATGCTGTGGTTACACTTATTCGCCGACGAGAAAACGGCGCTGATCAAACCATCCCTGCATGTGCTCGGGTTGTCGTTATTATTGACCGTCATTGGTATCTTTTTTGCCATGGTGGCTACGGCAGCCATGCGTTTTCTGGGGGCCAGTGATCACTCCGTCATGTGGCATGCCTTTCACCGAGGCGGACGGCTGCATATTTTCGTTGGCTTGTTCTTGGCCTATTTTGTGCTTGTGTGGTACGGATATGCGCCGGTGACAATGGGGCTATTTGCGGCACTCTCCATTCACAGTGTGTATGTGGCAACGCCGCTTTCGGTGTTCGCCATTACCTTGTTGCTGCTCATGCGTGGGCGGTGGACCCAGACGGCGACATCCTGGCGTGCGGTGTTGACCCTGGTTCCACTGATGACCTTGTTGGCTTACGCAATTCAGATGTATTTGAAGGGGGGTATGGTTGGTGCGGCCATACCATTAATTGGTCTTGCTATGGCCTTCTCTCCCCTGGCCTATGTCACCATCAGCGAACGCTGGAAAAGCATAGGAGATATCATTTATGCCCTGTTTTTTGGCGTGATAGGTGCCAGCGGCATCGCGCTTATGCCACTCATGTTGTCAACTAAAGCGATGTCTGCCCACCCATTATTCGCTTTGGAACTCGTTGTCATGGTGTCACTGGTGTTTGCTGCCGCTGTGTTCATCATGTCATTTCTGTTCTCCTTGCCGTTCCGTCAGAAGTTTACAAAGGCTCAAATCGGCGCTCCTGGGAATGCGGTGACGGCCGACCCGGAATTTGTTGACCAGTTCGCTAGCCAAAAGAGCTTGGTGAACTTCTCTCGGATAGCTGGCATGACCGCGATGAAGGAAAAATTGCTGGCTGCGGCGAAAGAAGCGAAAACGGGAGGTCGCAACGGGATATTGCTCTATGGGGAGCCCGGTAACGGCAAGACCCTCTTCGCTGAGGCGTTGGCGGGGGAAATCGGGTTGCCGCTGGTCAAGGTGTCCGTCGCTCAGATCAAGAGTCGATGGGTTGGGGAAACTACCCAGAAGTTGATGGGCGCGTTCGCCTTCGCGAAACGAAAGCCGTGTGTATTATTTTTCGACGAGATCGAGGCGATCGTTCCGCCGCGGGACCGGATATCCGACCCAGGTTCGGAAGACGCGAAAATCACGGCCGCGTTCCTGACCGCATTGGACGATCTGCGGGCGACCACGAAAGTGGTGATCCTGGCGGCCACCAATTACTTGGACAGAGTGGACCCCGCTGGCATTCGCGAGGGGCGTTTTGACTGGAAAATTGAGATTCCGGTGCCGGATCAGGAAGCGCGGCGACATATCCTGTCGAGCGGACTGCGTAGCGAGACGATCGGGTTATCGGTCCTCGATGCCGCGGCAAAGCGGTTGCGCGGGTACAGTGCCGCCAAGGTTCGGGCAGTCAGCGAGGAGGTGGCCAGGAACACGGATGGCGGGCATGAACTCACGCTGGAAAGCTTTATTCGGGCACAGAAAGCGTTGGCCGGATCATCAGGCCACGGGGTCGGGGAGGACGCCCCTGGTTTGGACGATTTGGTGCTTCAGGAATCGGTTCGGGTGCATCTGCGTTCGCTCATGGGACGCATGCTGGACCCGGCCGGGGCGCAAGAGAAAGGGGCGACCGTGCCATCCGGGGTAATTTTCTACGGGGACCCGGGCAATGGTAAAACCATGGCGGCCCGTGCCTTGGCCAAAGAAAGCGGTTGGAGTTTTCTGAACGTCACCGGTGCGGATGTCGCCAAAGAGGATGGCGTCAAGAACCTGTTGAAGCGCGCGAATGAGATCCGGCCATGCATCATATTCCTGGACGAGGCCGATGGTGTGCTCGCCAACCGGGATTCCTGGCAGGCCAGGGCGGACACCATCAACGGTCTGCTCACGGCCATGGATGGCTCCGGCGGCCGGATGAGCGATATTCTCTGGGTTGCCGCGACGAACCGCATCGAGGCGATAGATCCCGCCATGTTGAGGGGCGGACGATTCAGTGAGAAGATTCGCTTTCCAAACCCGGATAATGACATGATGAGGTCCGCCGTCAAGGTTTGGTTGGATGCGCTAAAACTACCGATAGCCTGCACGGTGCAGGAGGTGGCTGACACATTGAGCGGTTTGTCTTTCGCCTCTGCGCGTGAGGTTATACAGGGTGCAGTGAATCATGTGGTGGGTACCGATGGCGAATCGCTGGCGATTGCGGACATTGCCCTGGCCAAAGAGTTGATCGAAATCGAGTAACGGAAATGGTTGTGCGCTTCAGTTATTTACGGCTGTAGTGGCTCATTTGCCTCTTGGCGGCGCTTGTATCATATTAACTGTGCAATACGTTTCCTATAGGGGCACGATTTGAGCGTAAAATATCACTCGCAGACAAAAACGCTGGGTCCAAGGGCGGCGCAACTCTTCACGGAGTTGAATGAGCAGCGCCGAACTACATTCACCTTGACGGATGTGGGCTTGATCACCGGTCTGTCAGCGGCATCAACTCGCAATCTGGTATACAAGGCACAGCAGCGAGGTTTAGTGACGCGACTAAAGCCCGGCCTGTACAACATCGTTCCCTTCGAACTCGGCCGAGCCACTGAGCACATTGACAGCCCGTATCTGATCGCACGCGAACTCGCGGGTGCAGCGTCCTACTTCCTGTCGCACGGCACAGCGCTTGAGTTGCATCGCATGGTAACGCAGCCGACCTTCACTGTTTATGTATCAAGCACGCGGCGTGTCCGCCCACAGACGGTGGGTGGCTATGATTTTCGGTTTATTCACATCACTACGGAACAGGAATTCGGAGTGATGAAACACTGGGTCGACAAGGAGCGATTCATAATGATCAGCGACATGGAACGCACGATCATTGATGGTCTTCGGCACCCGGCATATGCCGGTGGCATCACTGAAGTAGCCAAAGGTTTGTGGATGAAGCGTTCGGAGATGAAAGTCGAACGACTGGTGGACTACGCGCAACGCCTTGGCGTCGGCGCCGTCGCTCGTCGCCTTGGATACCTGCTGGAACACTATGGCTTGGCCGATGCTTCGCTGTTGGAGACGTTGAGCAATATGCTGACGGCCACTTACCAGCGCCTTGATCCACTGCACCCCGCCGATGGGCCTTACGTCTCGCGTTGGCGGCTCCAGCTCAATGTGGTCCCCGAAGAACTGGATGCCGTGAGGCTTGGCTGATGATCCCTCAACGCAATATTTCCCTGATCTCGAACAGGTTGGTGACCGCTGGCGGGCGGCGTATCCCCGAAGCCGTCATCGAACGTGATTATGTACTGGCTTGGTTCCTCACCGGTTTAGCCAGCCATCCATTGCGTGACGTGCTTGCCTTCAAAGGTGGTACGGCCCTGCGACGCTGCTGGTTCGAGGATTATCGGTTTTCGGAGGACTTAGACTTCACGCTGACCCATCCGATCAGCCTCGAAGAGATACTGGCGGGCTTGAACGAGATATTCGCGACTGTCGAAACCGCCTGCGGCTTACGGCTCGCTTTCGACCGCGAAGACCGCCACGGCCACCAAAACTGCTACACGTTTTATCAGGACTGCGCGGAAAACCTCGCCCTTCAGGGCGGGGATGCAGAGCGCACGCCGGGGCCTGCACACTTTCGGTTATGGTGCAAAAACATGATGTGCGTTTATGAGCATGGTACAATAGCGCCATGAGAAAACCAAAGCCACCTGAATTCACAGCGGAAGACGCATTGCGCATTCCCGAGACGGTGCATATGGTCACGGACCGTATTCGCACGGGGTGGTCCAATGTGGGCAAGAAAAAGACCATCGCCGGTCATTTCGAGCAGGTGCGCGTCATCAAGAACCTCATGGCGAAATTCGCATTCGCGCATCTGCCGGATCTGGAAACCCCGACTTCAAAACACACGGATACCAGTATTTCGGCGAAACCTTGCCACCCCCTTTGCGCGATGTCATTACCGCATGGGAGACGCAGCAACTGTTCAACAAGGTCGCCCGTGAGCACACCATTCATCATGTGCAGCAGGTCATGACCAACCGGACCTTTCATCTTTCGCGAGGGAAACCGCAGGTAATAAAAGGATGTCTCCGCTGGAAAAGCCACAAGGTCTACGGAGACTTGGCGACACTGCTGAATGCCCTGCGTTTCCGCGACCCGCCAAGAAGCGACGCGGATATCCCAAGGAAATGGCGAAAGGCCTGGCTCGGTTTTTGCGGCAAGTTTGGCCGCGACCGGTTGATCCGGTTACTCGCGGATCATCGACTGAACGTGGAACGGCGGATACACCCTGTGGAATATACGACCGGCAGCTACATGAAAGCGGCACAGTTCAACAAGGCCAAAAAGAAACCGTCCTGGCACTCGTATTGGTTCCACGACGCTAAAAACGCCTTGTTTCAGGACTGGTACTGGTTCAAAACTCCACGATGGGAACTGCAGTTGCCGTTGGCGGTAAACTACCGGTTCCATAACAAGGACTATGACCGCACCAAAGAACACTGGGTCACACTCAATCGCCGTGGCGAGGTGGATATCAGTCTGGCCTATGACCGGACCGACGTGCTCATGGCGCCGAGGGCTGCGGCCGGCATCGATCTCAACGTAAAATCCAATCTGCTGGCGGCAAGCACCGGGCTGATGTTCCAACTGGAAGAGGACTGGCTGAAAAAGCACGAGACCGAACTGGCCAAGCTCGAAAAGAAGGGGTACCAGAACCTCGACGCCAACGATCATCTGCGGCTGAAACGCATGGTGAAACACCGGGAATCCACCTTGCGGGAGAAGATCCAGGAGTTGCTGCTGCAACTGCGCGCCCAGGGCGTGACCGACGTGATACTGGAAAGCCTCTCGATCACACTGGGTGGCGGGTTGTCGCGGCGCATGCACAAGTTATTGCGGTTGTTGCGCTTCGGGACGATAAGGACCTGGATGCGGGAGCAGGCGCACAAGCTTGGGATGCGGATACACGATCTGCCGCCCGCTTATTCCAGTCAGGCTTGTCGTTGCGGGCATGTGGATCCGGATAACCGGAAAGATCAGAAATTCACCTGCGTGCGGTGTGGCGCCGCCGAACACGCGGACACCCATGCGGGGAACAGTTTGCTGTGGTTGTTTGAGCAAGTACGAGACGTTCTCGTATCTAACGGGTTCCTGAGTGTGAACGCCTTTGGCGAGTATGTGGCCACTACAAAAGCCAGATTTCAATACAAAGCCATCAAGGCCTATTACGAAGGAAAACCGGGGGTATCCCATATTCAAGGTGGGCTACTCATGATGAACCAACTTCTGCCAGTGGACCGGGGCAATCCCTGTCCTTTAGGGCAGGGTACTTGAACTGCGCTATCAAGGACCTTTGCCTTCCGCGAATGACGTGAAGATGGATATCACTATCAACGAGGCTCTATGCTTCCCTCTGCAAGATCGCCCAATTAAACGCACCTACGACGGTTTTGATGACTTACCTGAAGGGCCGACGGTGAAGGTCTACGCCATCAAGGAGATCGTGGTTGAAAAACTCTTAGCCTTGAGCGACCGCGCGCGTAATGAGCCACGCGACTTGTATGACCTCTGGTATCTGTTCGACTCCACTGACTTGCGTATTGTGGAAATGCGCATCGAACTCGATATCAAGTTGGCATTGCGCCAGCGCACAGTTGCGGGCCTGGAACAAGCGATCACAGCCAAGGAAGATCGTCTGCGGCGCCTCTGGGCTGTTCGTCTCACACACCAGATGAGCCATCTTCCGCTGTTCGATGATGTCTTTCGGGAGGTGCTGCGTGCGGTTCGCGCCGCCCACTTGCCAAGCCAGGAGACTGATCAGAAATAATGGTACTGCACCACAGCCTAAATCGACCACAAATTTTGGTGCATTTCTACGGCGCCACTGGCGGGCGATATGAACCCGCGCCAGCATCCAAACCGTTTCGCCGTCGATCTTTCCCGGCAGACCAAGATTGTGGTGATCTGTCAACCTGGCCGCAGCGTTGCTGAACAATTCGTCCATTCGGGCGGCCGCACGCGGGTTGCCAGCGGCAATGTAGTCCCACACATCAACACGGTCTTGCTGTGCTTCCTGCGTCCAAATAACCTTCACGTCTTGCTTGCCACATTGGCTCGCCGTGTGGCGAATTCGACTTCAATCTCATCATTTGGCTGGCCAATGCCAGCATGCATCGATCTACGTCCAGATTCGATCTTGCGGTGCAGGAACTCGTTATAGTCTCTTGCTTCTCGTTGTCGCAGAACAAAATCTCGCATTAACTCGCGTAGCACTTGGGACGCAGGTCGGTGGGTTGCGATGGCCTCGGCCATAAACTCTGCACGCAACTTTGGCTCCAGCTTCATGGTGAAAACAGCTTCTTTTGACATAGCGGCCTCCTAACTAGGTACAGACATAGTATATACCTCATTATTACCTCAAGCGCCCCCCCCAGGCTGGTGGCCAGACGCGCCCGTGGCAGCATTGAGTATGTCTTGCGGATAAGCCTGATTTACTACCTACGGAAATTTTGGTATCACTAACGTCGCCCAGAAAGATTGATTTTCATGGAATATAATGGAACTAATACAGCGACCTTATGTCTCAGTTATCATGGGAAAGAAATTGAGCGACTACGCCAGGGAGCGCGGCATTGGGTACCGCGCCGCCTGGAACCGGTTCAAAGCGGGCCGGATACCTGGTGCCTGGTTGGATGAAACCGGCCATGTCGTTGTCCCTGATCCGTCCGAGCAAAAAGGCACCAAGGCCGTGATCTATGCGCGGGTCTCTTCAACCGAGAATCGCCCTAATCTGGAGAGCCAAGTCGATCGATTGGCGCAATACGCCGCGGCGCGGGGTTGGCAGGTGATCGAGGTCGTCAAGGAAACCGGCAGCGGCGTCAACGATCATCGCAAAAAACTGGAGAAGCTTCTGCGCAAATCCGACGGTTGGGACA
>JAJYPA010000190.1 GCA_021795795.1 Pseudomonadota bacterium
GAGGTCATTGCGGTCGGTGACCATGACGAAAGTCGGATTCTGGAACTCTGGCGCTTCCTGCAGCATGGCGACATAGAACAGGGCCAGGAAGCTCTTTCCGGAGCCTTGGGTGAACCAGACCGTGCCACCCAGTCCATCGGCGCTTTGCAGGGCTTCCTTGGCCCGCTGCACGGCTTTGAGCGTGCCGCGCATCTGGTGGTAGCCAGCGATGATTTTGAAGGTCTTTCCGCTTTCCTGTTGAAACAGGATGAAGTCGCGCAGATAGGTGAGGAAGGTATCCTGCTGAAACAGACCGCGCACCAGCACTTCGAGTTCAAGTTTACCTTTGGGATCGAAACCGTCGTCTTCGACTAGCCGCCATGGCGCGTAGCGGTCAAAATCGGCGGTGACAGAGCCCACACGGGCCACTGCGCCGTCGGAGATGACATTGACAGCCGAAGGTTCGAAAAGCTGCGGGATCTCGCACTGGTAATTCGAGATCTGGTTGAACGCCTTGCGCACGTCTGCGGTGATGTCGGCTGGGTTTTTCAGTTCAATAACCCCAATCGGCAGGCCATTGAGGAACACTACCATGTCGGGACGCACCGGCAGTTTTCCCTTGACCGCGAACTGATTGACCACCAGCCAGTCATTGACTTGGTTGGCCCAGTCCACTACCTGCACCAGGGCGCCGCGCTTGCCGTTATCCGTCTCGATCTCCACCGGTACGCCGTCGCGGATCCAGTGGTACATCTCGCGGTTGCCGTCTACTAAAGAGCCCGATGAGAAGCCAGCGATGCGCTCGAAAGCGTCTTCCATAGCCGACGCAGGTAGATCGGGATTCAGGCGGACCAGGGCAACGCGCAGACGTTCGTGCAGGACGACCTGTGTGATGTTCTTGCGCTCTGGCGTTGCTCCGCGCGGTGCGATGTCCGGCCCGGCCTTGTAGGCGTACCCAAGCTCCTGAAACCATGTGAAACAGGCGTTTTCGAGGTCGGATTCGGTCATGAGATTACTATCGAAAGCCATTCATTAAACATAAAATGCTCATTGCAATACCTGGTTAATTTTTTCGATCAGGGCCGTAAATTGTTTGCGTTCGACGTCCGTAAGATCATCGGCTGAGTGGTCTCGCGTCCAACGGATATAAGATTTGGCCAGCTTGTACTTTGAGAAACTGTTGCCGACGGACTCGAAAATGTCAATTATTGGACGATTAGCCTGAGACGCAGCTTCTGTGGTGACGTCGATACCCAATGCATCCTTGGCAATCTCAACCAAGGTGTCACGCAAAAGATCTTCAATTTCCGGCTTGGTAACCGCGCCGGAGTAGGCATCTTTGGTGCGCAATATGCCCTTGTTGCCTAGAGTATGCATCAGCGTTTCCTGCTGGGCCGCTTGATCTCCAGCGGTGTCGGAATCCAGTAGTGCCGCAACCTTAAAGTTCTGAGAATATAAAATGGTGGCGTAGTAGACAACCTTGCCAGCACTGGCGGCAGGAATCAGGGCGACCTTTTCGTGCAGACTGACTAGATTGGCGGCACGCAGCAGCGCTGCAGTCGCTTCCACATACCAGTAATCAGTAAGCCCCTCAAGGACCAGATTGCGCTCCTGAGTGAACAAGCTCTGGGCCAAGTCGTAACCTAATGCCTCTTGCAATGGAAGCAGCGCCGCCGGATCTCCCGGTGCGACGGTTGTGTGCACTTTGGTGCCGGCCTTACGCTCCGTCATTTCCACCACTCGGACCAGATCCAGCTCGTCAGGACCGACCAAAAACGGGGAATGCGTGGTGTAGATCGTCTGATTACTCCCGGACAGGCGACTTATTGTTGATCGGAATTCGCGCTGCTTGAGCCCATGAAGAGATAAACCCGGCTCGTCTAGCAGAAGGATGGCGTTCTTATGCTTGCCAGAAGTCTCAGCAAAAAACACGATGAAGAATGACACGAGCCATTGGAAACCCTCGGAACGCTGGTGCAGTTCAATTTCAACCCCCATGTCGTCTTCCACCACCACCTTGAGATATTGCCCATCAGCATGTATACGTAGCTTATCGGCCTCGGCATGCCCCTCGCGCGGTCGCCAGACCGATCGGATTTCATGAGTCAGTTGCACACTTGCGGCATTCAGTTGGTAGCTACGTTGATCCAATTGATCTTGGTAAATTTGGACGGCCGCATGGTTGTTCACTGGCGGCACACCAGCCTTACCTAGATCAGAAAGCTGCTGGGCTGTGAAGCCCAATAGTTTTAATAGACACAGGTTCCCGTAATCATATTGGGAATCGTCTAGCAAATTGTTCGCAAGGCGCTGGGCTAGATGATCTAACTGAATAATCGGTTTGACTCTAAAATAGTTGCTGAACAGTACGAAGGCCGGAACTCGATGGCTCAGGGTGTCCAGAGCAGCGATTCGATCGAAATAGTTTGTGATGGCCGCCATAAGCCTATCGTACCGAGCGCACTCCGTCTCGTCCGTTTCGTCGATCAACGGCAATGCTTTGTCTAACCAGCCCTTCAGAGGGATAGCGCGCAGGTCTTCGATCGTTGTGTCAGCACTCCATCCTTCCGTGATCGTTGCTAATTCCGTGCTCGGTGGTATCGCGCCCGGTGTCCTTGCTTCGGCACGAGGGCCGATGTGCGCGCACAGGCGAGAGAGGTCATTGGTGATGACAGCGTAAGTGGCAATCGCTGGAACCCCGCGCAGTTCGTGCCATGAAGAGTTATCCAACCTTCTGCCAAATACGTATCGTGCTTGGCGCGTTGATTCCGGAATGGCCGCACGATCCTCATCGTCGAGTTCAAACTCAGCCTCGACAACAGTCACGGTCTTGGGATCAACCCTCTGAGTGGTAATGTCGTTGTACTTGGAGCGTGGATAGTCCCGTAGCGCATCGAATTTAGGGACGTCGGGCGGTGGGTTGATCTGCTGCAGAGCCTGAAGTACAGCCGTTTTACCAGCCTCATTTGGACCGACCATAATGGTCTTAGCATTTTCCAGGTCGAACCAGCCGGTGTCGATGATGCTACGGTAGTTAGTGACCTTTGCTCTTTTTAATCGCATCTCGCTATCTCCGTCGATGTTATTTGGCTTTATAAGGCCAGTTCAGTGGAGGTCTTGCGAAGCCAGAAAGATCACATGACGTCCAATAATATATGTATCGCATCATTCAAGATAACCCGGACAGAAGATTTGCTGTTCTCTCGGAGAAATTCGGAATCCTTAGTTCACCTGAAATGAGTTTCGGCAGCAGGGTGTCGCGGAGTTGGGCGAGCGTGCGAGATTCACCGATATTGTTCCTAATCTCATCATCAAGCGGACCGATCCTATGTTCATAGGCGTCGATCAGGACCCGACTTGGTTCGAGGAACCCCATAGCCTCGAACTGCTTCTTGTTTATCGCCCCGAACACCGTCCCAGTGTGCTCATACTGTTTCAATTCGTCCTGCAGGACCCACATGGCGTGATAGGTGAATGATCGGGCACAGGACAGGTGGCGAATAGATGCGACCCCGCGACCAATGCAGCACTTTTCCCAGGCGAGGTTAATATCTCCAACGGGCGCGCGAACGCTCACCAAGGTGTCCTCGGCGTTCGCAATCCTTGTCGGTGCCGAACAATACTTCCTGTTTTCAGGGTAGCGAAACCCAAAGTCTGTCCGGCCCTGAAAGAAGGGTAAGCCATCACCAATGTCGTTGTATGTGTCGCCGGGTGGTGACTGCCCCATCGTTAAATTGAAGCACTCGCCAACTGTGCTCATCTCCCACTCCACCGGCTTACCCTCATCATCCAGTCGCTCCGGAAAAAGCCGCCAAATCTCCTCCGGCAGATACGGCTCTTGACCCTCGATCTTCGTCCGTACAGGCCCGAAGTCCACAAACCAGTCCTTGAATAGCGCGCGGGCCATATCTTCTAGGGTTTGGTTGCGGCGGCGATTGAGTTCGATCTTGTCGTCCAAGGTGCTAAGGATGTGGGCGATGGCGCGTTGTGCTTCGATTGGTGGAACTTGAACGCGGAGATTTTTGAGAACGGCGGTGTCCAACTTCCCGGCACCAATGCCGGTGTGCTCGACCTTTGAAAGCAGCATTGACTCATGAGCAGCCAGCCAGTAGTACAAATAGGTGCTACTTAAGCCGTTCTTCGGACGAAGAGATTTCACATCTTGATTGAATGCGACATCTCGTGTAGCTATACCAACAGGAATTCGCTTATGAAGCTCACTACCCCGGACAAGAAGAAGAATATCGTTCTTACGAGCAAGCTTGCTTCTTTGCTCCAAGCCTTTCATGGTAAGCGTCCGGTCTGAATCGCTGAGCCTGCCAGATTTCATAGAACTGGCACTTATCCACGGAATATTTCCACCCCAATATTCGGGATTCTCTTTTGGAGGCGTTCCTCCCGAAGCCCAATCGGTAAGCTCACCCAGAGAAGCCTCACGCCACTCATTCGCCATACCCAAGCTCCCGCAAGTTCGCGTCTATCGCCGCATCCAGCCGAACCACCTCCTGCTGCTGTTCCCGCCATAGCGCCGAAAGCCGACGCATCTTCTCCGCGAACGGCTCGCCATCGTCTTCGACATCTTTAGCGCCTACATACCGTCCCGGCGTAAGCACATAGCCATGCTTTGCGATCTCATCCAAGGTAGCCGATTTGCAGAAGCCCGGCACGTCGGCATAGCCATTCAGTCCCCATGCGGTACCGCGCCAGTTGTGATACGTCTGGGCAATCTCCTGCAATTCCTCGTCAGACAGGGCAATCTGGGTGCGGGCGATCTGGATACTGCCCATCTTGCTGGCGTCGATGAACAGTACCTGTCCCTTGCGATCAAGCGAGCCGTTTTTGCCCACGCCCTTGTTGCGGGAGAGGAACCATAGACAGGCTGGAATCTGGGTGTTGGTGAACAGTTGCCCTGGTAGAGCCACCATACACTCCACCATATCCCCCTTCAGCATAGCTTCACGGATAGCTCCTTCGCCAGACTGATTGCTGGACATGGAGCCGTTCGCAAGCACAACGCCAGCGCGACCGTTGTTGGCCAGCTTTGAGAGGATATGCTGCAACCATGCGTAGTTCGCATTCTTGGCCGGTGGCGTGCCATACAGCCAGCGTTTATCTTCCGAGAGCGCCTTTGCTTCCCACTCCATGTTGAAGGGCGGATTGGCCAGGATGAAGTCCGCCTTTAGATCCGGATGCTGGTCGTTGGTGAAGGTGTCAGCGTATTCGCGGCCCATGTCGTAGTCGATGCCTCGGATGGCCAGGTTCATGCAGGCCAACTTCCGCGTCGTGGCCGTCATCTCCTGGCCGTAGACCACGGCCTGGCCTCGCTTGCCGCCGTGCGCTTCTATGAATCGTTCGGAGAACACAAACATGCCGCCAGAGCCACAGCAAGGATCGTAGATGCGCCCCTCAAATGGAGCCAGAATTTCCACCAAGGTTTGTACCACTGAGCGCGGGGTATAGAACTGCCCGGCCTTTTGCCCTTCTTCCAGAGCAAAGTTGCCCAAGAAATATTCATAGACCTCACCAAACACATCCTGAGAGGCGTGCTTTTCTGGATCGAACTTCATCCTGGCGATAATACCTAACAAGTCGCCTATTTTTCCGGCGTCGATGTCCAGTCGCCCAAAGTCGCGGTACAAAACACCGCGTAGCTTGGGGTTCTCCGCCTCAATGGAGGCCATGGCGCCGTCCAGTTTGTGGGCGATGCCAGCATGCTTCGCTTGCGCGAGCAGTTTTCCATAACGCGCATCCTCGGGAATCCAAAACACGTTGTCGGCTTCAAAGAACGATTTGTCCTGAACCCATTCCTCAACCAGCTCATCACGCAAAGCTGGATCTTCGATGTATTGGTCGCTTGCCGGATCTTCAGCCCGCGCCCGGATCACGTCAGCTTGTGCCTCGAATACGTCAGAGATGTACTTTAGGAAAACGAGGCCCAGCACAGGGTATTTGTATTCTGCGGCGGAGAGGGAGCCGCGCAGCTTGACGGCAGCATCCCAAAGGATTTTTTTGAATTCAATGTCCGTCATGATTGGGCTTCTCCGAGAGGGAAGTGGCGGCGGGGTTGGGCGGATAACCGGCAGACTCTAACGCCTTGTTTAGGGTGACGCGCGACACCTTGAAATGCTTGGCCACCTCGGTCTTAGTCATGAGCGGATCGCGTAGCATGGCGGCAGCCTTGCGGACATCGTCAGCACTGAGCTTGAATTTGCGACCTCCCTTGCGGCCCCTGGCGCGCGCCGAGGACAAACCCGCCAATGTGCGTTCCCGGATCAGGCTATGCTCGAACTCGGCCAGCGCCCCGAAAATATGAAAGATGAGCTTGCCACCGGCGTTGGCGGTGTCGATGCTCTCGGTTAGGGAACGAAAGGCTATCTCGCGCTGTTCAAGGTCATGGATGATCTCAACCAGATGCTTGAGTGATCGTCCGAGGCGGTCCAGTTTCCAGACTACCAGCACGTCTCCTCGCCGCAGGGTGCGCAAACAAGCTGTGAGTTCTGGTCGATCCGCGAGCTTCCCGGTAAGCTTCTCGTGAAAGATCTGCTCGCAGCCTGCTGCCTTCAACGCATCAACCTGAAGGTCTGGGTGCTGATCTTGGGTGGAGACACGGGCGTAGCCAATGAGCATTCAAACGTACCTTGTGTTGACGTTGAATACTTTACGGGTTGTTTTGCGTTTTTGCAAGCTCAAAAGGTGGGTTGCGCCGACGCGGCTGAAGCGTACAATAAACGGTAGTTTGCTATGCGGGCAGGCTGCAGGTGTTTGATTTGCGAATTTGGGCCTTATACCACTGGAGGCCTGCTGAGACAATAACGGCAAATTCAAATTTTTTATCCAACCGATAGTCTAGGATCGATTGCGAAGATGACCGATGAACAGAGCACACAAAATGCGGGATCACCGCTGCGTGTGCTTACCCTGGACGGTGGCGGAGCCAAGGGCTTCTACACCTTGGGGGTGTTGAAGGAGATTGAGGCCATGATCGGGTGCCCGTTGCATCAGAAATTCGGTCTGGTCTTCGGCACAAGCACGGGCGCTATCATCGCATCACTGATCGCGTTGGGCCACAGCGTCGACACTATCCTGGATATGTACCGCGAGCATGTGCCCGCAGTGATGTCACACAAAACGGTCTCGACCAGGTCGGCGGCATTGAAGAAGTTGGCCAACGAGGTCTTTGCAGGTGCGACGTTCGGTGACGTGAAAACCGGCATCGGTGTGGTCGCCGCCAAATGGCTCAACGAACGCCCGATGATCTTCAAGGGTAGCGTCGGCCAGGCCCATGGGCGCATCAGTACATTCGTTCCTGGCTTCGGCGTGAGCATTGCCGATGCCGTCAAGGCTTCTTGCTCGGCCTATCCCTTCTTCGAGCGCACGATCGTCCGCACCTCGATGAACGAGGACATCGAACTGATCGACGGTGGCTACTGCGCGAACAATCCGACGTTGTATGCGATCGCAGACGCAGTGCAGGCGCTTAAGCACGAGCGCAAGAACATCCGATTGGTTAGCGTCGGCGTGGGGACCTACCCGGAGCCGAAGCCAAGTGTCCTGATGCGGCTGGCGAAGAAGTACCTTGTCAGCGTCCAACTGCTGCAGAAGACCCTGGAAATCAACACGCAGTCGATGGATCAGTTGCGCCAGATTCTTTTCCACGACGTGCCAACCATTCGGATCAGCGACTCCTATGTCACGCCAGAGATGGCAACTGATTTACTGGAACGTGACATCAAGAAGCTGGATATCCTATTCCAGCGAGGAAGGGAGTCGTTCGCCTCGCGGGAGCAGCAGCTTCGCGAATATTTGATGTAGATAGGGGGAAAGATGCCAATACCAGAAATCCAGCTCGATACGTGGTCGCACCAAGGGTCGATTACCCAATCGAGTAACACGTACAACTCAATCAAGAACGTCCTTGAGGCAAGCACCACGCCCTACGCGAGTAAGAACTTCAGGGTGTTTCTGCAGGGCTCGTATGGCAACGACACCAACATATACGCGGAGAGCGACGTGGATATTGTCATTTGCCTAGACGACTGCTTTCAGAGCGATCTGACAGAGCTGAAGGAAGACGAGAGGGCGGCGTACAAGTCGGCATTTCGCGATGCCACCTATACTCACGCCGACTTCAAGCAGCACGTGCTGTCGGTGTTGACGAAACAGTATGGGGACGCCGTCACGGTCGGCGACAAGGCCATCGCCATTGACGCTAACAGCTCGCGCCGAAAGGCCGACGTGATCGTGGCCATTCAGTTCCGTCGGTACTTCAAGTTCCGATCCTCAATCGATTCGAGATACGACGAGGGCATCTGCTTCTGGAATGGCAAAGGCGAAATGATCGCGAACTACCCGAAGCAGCATTCGGCCAATCTGACCGCCAAGCATCAGGTCTCGTCCAAGTGGCTGAAGCCAATGGCACGCGTGTTCAAAAACATGCGCAGTCGGATGGTCGACGATGGCTTGATCAAGGCTGATGTCGCGCCCTCGTACTACCTCGAAGGGCTGCTATACAATGTGCCGAATGAGAAGTTCACATCAAGCTACCAGGACTGCGTCGTCAACGTGCTGAACTGGTATCGGCAGGAAGCTAAGAAGGTTGATCTCGTGTGCGCCAACGAGCAGTATTACCTGCTGCGCGACAGATCTCACACGTGCTGGCCGCAGGCGAATTGCGACACCTTCGTAGAAGCTGCTGTCAACCTTTGGAACGATTGGTAGTGAACGACGCGAGAGCATCATGAATTGAGCCTAATGCGCAACCCGCCGTCGCATAGCTGCCTGGACGCTGGGCGAGACGTTAGCTGATCTTGGTGTCGATGACCTAGGCGCTGGGATCGAGGCCTCGGGAGCCGGAAGGAGGATGGTTTCTGTCGGTACCCGGCTTTCGTCGAAGAAAGGCAGGCTCTCAACGCGATTTTCGGGGAGCCTGGAAGCTCTGCGGTTATGGGTGGCGACGGTGCGCAGGGGAGCTTGTGGCGCCTCATCTGCAGAAAAGTCCTGGCCGCGCCTCAACTGAATTTCCTTGTTCCATGATACTGCCCCAAGATAACCCGCTGGAGCCAGTAGCTTGGCCAAAGGCCTAACCAAAAAACAGAACGCCGCCTAGCGAGTGTTTACACAGAGCAAGCGGTTACGCTTAACGGCGGTGTTGATCCCAAGCCGACTATCCGCCACCTCTCCCTACCTCCACAACCGCACGCTGAGATGCTGCTGCTGACCTGCTACTCACTGCGCATTGGGAATAGGTCAGAGTTGCTGGTGAATAAGTGGGAAATCCTGATTGTGGTCAGCATGCACCCAAAACAGGTCCCCAATGGCCATTCATAGGGGACAGACTTTATTTACCGGAGAGTGCCATGGCAGTAGAGCCGCATAAAATTTACCAGATTGCCAAAGCGCAAGGCGATATGACCCGTATCGTATGGCCCGCGCTGGGGATGTTTATCATGATCTGTTTTTTGGCGACATGGGCCGCCACCGAGTATGCAGCTTACGCCTTTCAATATTCGACGGCGTTGGGGGCAACATTAGGGATGCCCCACGTCTACATGCCGTTCGACATTATCATCTGGAGCTGGAAGTACGACATCGGCCTGACGGGTCCCGTGCCTCATGTATTCATGGTGGCGCACGTCATGATGGGTGTCGGTGGATTGCTGGCCCTGATCCTTCCGATTGCTTACGCCTACCGGCGCACGCGCAAACTGGATGGCGTTCAGAATGACATGCATGGCTCCGCACATTTTTGTGACGACACGGAAGTGCATGCGACGGACTTGTTGCCCAACGAGAAAAATGCGGGTGGCGTCCTGTTCGGCGCGTATACCATGCTGAATAAAGCCGTTTATTATCTTCGTCACAATGGGCCAGAGCATATTCTAGTGTATGCGCCGACCCGATCTGGCAAGGGCGTAGGCATTGTAATCCCTACCCTCCTGTCCTGGTTGCAGAGCGTCTTTGTCTACGATATCAAGGGCGAAAACTGGCATCTCACCTCTGGGTTCCGCGAAAAAGTCCTTGGTCAACGTTGCATTCGCTTTGCGCCGTGGGATCTGGACTCAGCGCATTTTAACCCGCTGGACGAAATTCGCCTCGACCATAACCTGGTCAAGGACGTGATGAATATCTCTACGATGATCGTGGATCCCGATGGTAAGGGGCTCAGCGACCACTGGGCCAAGACCGGCTTTGACCTCATGACCGGGGTCGTCATCTTCGTGAAGCTGGCCAAGGAGTTGACCGGCGAGACACTGGAGAAAAAGCGGTGTCTGGCAACGGTTCAGGCCATTCTGTCTGATGGCGGACCGATACGGAAAATTGCGGAAGATATAGAAAAGACCCGGTTTGAGGAGAACGCAGATGATAAGGCCACACTCCAGGAGGGCTTTGCAGCGGTCATGACTTACGTGCGGGACACCGCACACGAGATGATGGAAAGCGGTGAGGAAACGGACGAATGGCGGCTATTCGGATGGAAGGCAGCCGGTGAGGCAGCACAAAGTTATCTAAATAAAGCCGGCAATGAGGCGTCTGGTGTGCTGTCCACGGCCATGAGCTTCTTGTCCATCTACCGGGACCCGTTGGTCGCCAGAAATACTTCCTATTCTGACTTTACCATTGAGAGCCTGATGGGTGGCCCCGATGTGGATGGCAAGCCATGCACCCGCAAGACTTCTTTCTACATGGTCAATCCGCCAACGGATGCGGACCGCCTGAAGCCTTTAACACGCTTATTGCTCAACCAGACGGTACGGCGCCTGACCGAAGAAATGGCTTTCGACGAAAGCGGTCAGGGTCATAGCATCCATCCGTACAGGCTTCTGTTACTCATCGATGAGTTTCCCAGTCTGGGCAAACTGGATGTGTTTCAGAAAGCGCTGGCTTTTATCGCGGGCTATGGACTCAAGGCCTTACTGATCATACAGAGCAAAAGCCAGCTCTATGCGGAATATACGAAGGATGAGGCTATTACCGACAACTGCCACATCCGCGTCGCCTATACGCCCAACCGGATCGACTCGGCGAAAGAACTTTCCGAGACCATCGGCAACTTCACGGCGAAGCATACACAGCGACAGTATTCCGGTGGGCGCTTGTCGGTACTCCTGCAGCACGTCAATACCAACGAGCAGATATCTGCCAGAGCGCTGCTGACCCCCGAAGAGCTGATGCGTATGCCGGCATCCGATGAAATTGTTTTTGTGTCTGGCCACGCACCGATCTATTGCCAGAAGATCATCTATTACACCGACCCGAACCTGAGTAAGCGCAGTGCGATCCCACCGCCGGCCAAGTCTTTTACACCCGTGGGAAAGCCTGCAGCGCAGGTTGTACGGCCTTTGGAGACACTGCCACCCATTAAAGCTGGTGAGTCTGGCGAGACTTTACCAACCTCCCCCACGATCATGGTTATCCCGATGGATCCATTGCCGGAAGATAAAGACATGCCGGATCCCGCGCAAATTTTGGCGCAATGCGGAGAGGATGAAAGGCCTGTCCCGCCTGAGACGGAAAGTAAGGAGATGCCTTCTGGTGAAGACAGTCCCCTTGAAGGCGATGGAGATGAGCTCGATGAAGACCCTTACTAACTTGTTCCTTATTCGCCGCCGTCCCCAATGGCGACGATTGATACCCGTTGTAATCACAGGAGCCATCATCGCCTGCGCTATTATCGCCTGGAACAACGGTGATTGGCGGCTGAATTTATCCCCCAGCGAACCGATGGGATTATGGTCGGTTCAGCCGTACAA
The DNA here is from genome assembly GCA_021795795.1 of Pseudomonadota bacterium. Next base: position 11,730 of record JAJYPA010000190.1, read on the forward strand.
AATCAGTGAACCTCTGCATGTCGGTGAGATCGTCACCCTCTGTCCACAGTTACCCGCAGGGTTTGATTATTCCTGGCTGGGTCACGATCAGGTGGCTAATGCATGCGCGGGTGGCGGCACGCCGTATATCAAAACCATTGTTGCAGACCCGGGGGATATCGTTCATGAGGACCGTCATGGCGTGACGATCAATGGTACGCCATTGCCGGATAGCAGGCCGTTGCCGTTCACTACCAGCAAACCGCAAATCATCCTGCCACAGTGGCGAGGGGCGATCACACTGAAAGCCGGACAATACTGGGCCTACGGTGCCGGAGACCCCCGCTTTTCCTTCGACTCCCGGTACTGGGGACCGTTCGGCCGGTCGCAGGTGCAATCGGTCGCTCATCCCATCGCTGTTTTCAAATACAGGTACAGCCCGCGCATCACCAATTAGCGTATCTGACCGGCAGCACAAACAGGTACCTGATGGCCATTACCAGATAGACATTCTTATCTGGGGCATGAAATGCAGAAAACAACCTTGGCCGTGGCTATCTCCTCGGCGCTACTGATTGGTGTCTGGGCAAACTCTGCCTGGGCACTTGTGGAATATTCATCAGCCAAGGATGTTGCCGTTGGTGATGGATCATCGGCCATTGGCCAGAATGACGTGGGCATCAACGGATCGGCCAATGGTTTAGGCAACACCAACATCAACGGCTACTTACCCTATACCAGCAGCACTCTGGACAATCAGGGAACGGCGGCGTCTGGTTCTTCGTCTGGATCCGGCAGCACATTGAGCAACAATCCCGCCACCGCGGTAGGTGACGGTTCCTATGTCTATTATAACGGTTCAGATCACTACGAGCCGGGAACGGCTGTGGGTTCGTACAGTGCCGCTAACGGTAATGCGACAGTCGTGGGATCGGGAACACAAGCCGGCTTGGCCGGACTATCGGATTCCATCCCTGTCTCACAAGATGATACCGCCATCGCCGGGCGTATTGATTCTGGGTCGGACAATACCGCCATAGGAGGTGGTACGGTGACGACGGGCAACGGGAATATTGCCGAAGGCGAATATGCCAGATCATCCGGAAACGGAAGTGTGGCCATTGGCTCAGACGCCACGGCAGGAAAAACCGCTCTCGCTCTCGCTCTCGATCCATCCACGGCAGTTGGATCAGGAGCCACTGCGACCGGCCAGAACTCCGAAGCCTACGGATACGATGCCTCGGCTACAGGTAATGAATCCCAAGCCCTTGGCACGAAGTCTCAGGCAAGCCTTGCTGACTCGGTAGCATTGGGGTCGGATAGCACGGCCAATACGGCGCAAACCGGGCAGGGCGACACGGAAACTATCCGTGGTCAAAGCTATTCACTGGCTGGGGGGTCGCCATCTGGCGAAGTCAGTGTTGGGTCTGCTTCGGGCGGCATAACCCGTCTGATCACCAATGTGGCTGCAGGGCAGATATCCTCGGTGAGCACGCAAGCGGTCAACGGCAGTGAACTTTTTGCGACCAACCAGGCCATCAACAATCTACAGGTGACGCAATCCAGCCAGGGCGTCCTGCATTACACCACGTCCTCCGGCGCCGCCAGCTCCACGCCGACCGATACCGCCAGCGCGGGGACATCGGCAACCGGCCCGGTCACGATCTCCAATGTCGCCAATGGAACTATCGCAGCCGGATCGACAACGGCGGCCAACGGAAACGATGTGTATGAGGCCGAACAGGGTGCGCAGGCCGATGCCAATCGCGCACAGTACAATGCCGAAGGCTATGCCGGCCAAGTTGCAGCCGTCGATAGTGGTCAGGCGTTGCAAGCCG
>JAJYPA010000191.1 GCA_021795795.1 Pseudomonadota bacterium
TACGTTGTAGCGCTGTACTGCGTTTGTCGGCGCGGCGCACTTGCCGTTGGCGTCGGGAAAGATTAAGGTATGCCCCCACGGAGAGGTACCGAAGTGGCCATAACGGCGCCGACTCGAAATCGGATGAACAGCAATGTTACGTGGGTTCGAATCCCACCCTCTCCGCCAATGAATACAAAGGGTTAGGCTTAGAGGCCTAGCCCTTTTTCTTTGCCAATTTGAATTTGCAGCGTAATTGCAGCACACTGAGGTCAGTTTCGGTTGGCTTTGGAGGTGAGCAATGGCGTCGATTACACCGAGCTACGATAGGGAAGGGGAGCACATTGGCTGGAAAGCGTCCGTCCGAAAGCGCGGCTTCCCGCCTCAATACCAGACCTTCCGAACCCGCAAGGAGGCCGAAGCCTGGGCTGTAGTCATCGAGTCAGAGATGACGCGAGGCGTCTGGAGGGACCGGTCAGAATCTGAGGGTACAACGCTCGCCGAGTGTCTGGACCGCTATCTTGCCGAAGTGGTGCCCACCAAAAAAGGCGGGCGACGGGAAGTGGATTACGTCCGGCAATGGAAGGCACGACCCATTGCGCATCTCTACATGTCTTCGGTCAGAGGCAAGGACGTAGCTGCGGCCATGAGGGATATGGAAGCCGAGGGGAAGGGGGCCAATACCATCCGGCTGCATCTGGCGCTTCTTTCGCACCTGTTTAAGGTGGCCCGGACAGAGTGGGGTATGGAAGCCTTGAGCAATCCCGTAGAGTCTGTACGTAAACCCCGGCTACCTCAGGGGCGGGATCGCCGATTAGTGGACGATGAGGAGTGCCGCCTGCTAGAAGCCTGCGATGCCATCAATCCAGAATTAGGAGCCATCGTGCGCTTCGCTATTGAAACCGCCATGCGCCAGGGTGAGATCATGGGTATGGCTTGGGACGCCGTTGACCTGCAGGGGCGAGTGGTGACACTGCAACTTACCAAAAACGGCACCAAACGCGTAGTGCCACTTTCCACTGCCGCCTTCCGGGTGCTGACTGGTCTGCCTCGCCAGCTAAATGGTGAGGTCTGGATATATGGGCAGGAAGGTGTCAAATACGCATTTCCTGCGGCCTGTCGTCGCGCTGGCATAAAAGATTTGCGTTTCCATGACCTCCGGCACGAGGCCACCAGCCGCCTGTTCGAAAAAGGCTTCAACCACATGGAGGTATCGGCCGTCACCGGCCACAAGACTTTACAGATGTTGAAGCGGTACACTCATCTCAAGGCGGAAGATCTGGCGAAGAGGATGGGGTGAGGCTCTGTAACTCAGTTTCTGTATTATTAATAAGGACGGTGAAAGATGGTGTGGATTATAACGTGCAACAAGAACAACGGAGCGGTAGGCACATCGCTGCGGAAACCTAAAATGTTTAATACGAAGCAAGCTGCACTCGATTGGATATCCGAGAACAGAAGTTTATTTCCCAAATGCAATCTTTATCCAGAAGAGTTCAAACCGACCAGTCCGGGAATCATAACCGCAACCATCGAAACGAAGGAACCGCCTGAAATTTTTGGGTATCAGATTTATCAATACGACTTTTCTAATTTCTAGGGGGGGCTAAATCATCGGTCGCAAGGCGCAAGGGAAAGACAAGTCCAGACACACGCACTAAACTGCGTCTGATCGCTGAATATCACCCGGCCACAAGACACTACTGATGTTGAGGCGGTACACTCACCTCCGGGCTGAGGATCTGTCGAGGCGACATGGATAAACAAGGAGATGGGTGATGAAACATCATCAGTATTCAAACGAATTGAAGCGAGCGCATCAAAAAACGGCTGGGAGAAAAAAGAGATAGACTTGTCAATGCTAACCTATCACCCAGTTATTACTGGAATTGATGTGTTTAATCACTTATTTTCCATTGAACAATAAAGGGCTTAAGTCTAAGTATGGATGTTCACCCCCGCCCCGCTTTTCGGAAACCCTTCTCTAGCAGTCTGCGGGCAATGACGCGGATCATTCTAAATGCGGTGACAGCCCACGCTCTGCCAGTGTTTTAAGCCTCGCTTCCCGTTCCCCTCTCGCTTCTGATGAGGGGCGGGAAGTGAGGCGCTGGCAGGATGCAGCGCCATCAGTGGCGAGCATGGGAAGCAGCAAGCACCAGTAACGAGCGCCGTCAGGCGCGTACCGGCGCAGCCGGGCGGGACGCCAGTGCTTGCTCCCATGCCGCCATTTCCAAAGAAGCCCCCTGAAAGGGGGCGGCGAGGCGAAGCCGAAGCTGGGGTAACAGGTGCGTAAGGGCGCAGCCCGCAGCGTCACCGTGTGCTGTCCATCCATATTAACGCTATCCTATGCGCGATAGCGTTTTCCTTTATAATCATGGTGTTGCATCATAAAAATAAAGCGTATAACATCATCTGTGACATTCACAGACGAGATAGAAAGAGGGAGGGCAACATGAATACACAATTGCAAGAACGGAGTGACAGCAGACCCGACGTGTTTTTCGGCATGAATGACGTGGAAATGGATCAGGTGTGGCGCTGGCTGGAAAACGAGGCACCGCAGATCAAGGGTTTGCACCTGTTGCAGCCAGCAGTGCCCGCAAGGGGTGGCGATTTGTCGGAGGTTCACGCTCTGAGCCGGGATGGCTTGTATGCACGCGGCGTCGAGCTGGGTTTGAATGCGATCGGTCTGGGTCATTCCATGTTGCCGGGCGCATCCGCGCTGTCGCAACCGTGGGTGGATGCCATAGGCACGGAATGGCAATGGGACAAAGTGGCTCTTCAGCCGGTCAGCAACCTCTCCAAGGTGAATTCGGACGCGCGGGATTTTTCCGATTTGCCCGACGAGGATTTCGCTGTTTTCGTTCGCGGTCTGCTGGATAGTACGGCGGCCTGCGGGTGGAAAAAGCGACCCAGTGTTTAACACCGGGTCTTATTCTGGAGGCGGCATAGTCTTCTTCCCTGCAGCCTCTCCGCCTCCTAGATTGCCAGCATTAGTACCAGCGTTCGTTTTACTCCCTCCTGGGTTCCCTTTACCACCATCTTCATCTTCATCGTCATCCGCTGATTTTTTAGCCAGTTTTGTTACCCCGTAGCCCGCTGCGGCCGTCACCTTGGCTTTGTTTGCCCCAGATTCAGCCCCCTGTATGGCCTGTTCCTTCTCGCCCAGATGCTGCCCACGTCCACCGATCCACTGCGGTACCTGATCGGCCAGATGAGTGATGAGACCCATCAGCATTTTAATCGATCCCCAGAGGGTACCGATAATGATGCCCAGAACGGCGATGGATCCCACGATGCCCAAATGGAACCCATTCATGCCGGCCATATAGATGGACATGGCGCCGCCCACGAAATGTCCGGCGATGAAGATCAGAAAGAACATGAACACAAAGCCGAAAGTCAGCAATACGGGGCGCATTACGATGCCGATGGCCGCCCCGTATCCGTACATGGCCTGTTGCGGGGCGAATCCCTCGCCTTCCGCATAGGCGTGTGCCGCGGCCCAGAGGGGGGCTGCCACGATCAGTTCCATCACCAGGAACAGCCAGCCGATGACCGCCATGGTCATGATGGCGCCGGGGATGGCTGGGATGACATAGGCGATGATGGCGCCTTCGACCACGAGTCCAAGGCCAATCGGGATTGCGAGCTTGCCTAATGTGTCGGCGGCGTTGGCGGCGAAACGGGCGCCTTTGCTGGCCATCATTCCCGCCATCCAGCCGCCTGCGGCACCCCCTGCCGCTTCACCCGCGATCTCTGTGCCTCCCGTTTCACCGCCGATCGGCACGAGTGCCCCGGCGCCGGCGCCCACAACAGGCGCGGCGATGGCAACCCCGTTCGCCACACCCGCCATCACGCCGCCGCCCGCCGCAATCAGTTCGCCCGCAGTGACGATGCTGTGGCCAGTCGACATCATGTTGGCCAATGGATTACCGGAATCGAGCGATGAAACGACATTCAGCACCTTGCCGCCCAACCAACTGGATTTCCCGGAGGTCCCGCCGGCGGTCGCCGCAAGGGTGGCGGCACCCAGATAACTGTTGCTGGACTCGTAATGATTGATGACCGCGAAAGCAGTCTTTAGCGTAGGTTCAATGTAACTCGCCGTTCCCATGCCGATATACTGCAGATTGGGCATGTTGACCTTGGGATGCAGCATTTTCATGGACGCCTGGGCGGAGGCGTTGATATTGTTGAGCGTCCAGTAATAGAAGGAGGATGACGCCCAGCCGAGAGACTCCGACTCCGTGGCGAAGTTGTTGATTTCCGCTTTCAGCGCGGTGCCTTGATCGTTGTTGAGTTGGTTGTAAAGATTCTCCTGCTGCGTCGCATACGTTTGAACCACCGCCGCTATTTGCGCGGGGGTTACGGGTGCGGCGTTGCTTTGCGCGTTTTGGTCCACAATTTGATTGGCGATGGGACGCATGGCGCTCATGACGTTGTCCACGGCGTTCTTTTCGGCTGTGCATACCGGATTATTCTGCGCTTGGGTGACCAGCGAGGATGCTGCGGGAATAACGGTAGAGACGGCATTCGCCACATAGTTGAACCCATTGGTAATATCAGTTTGGAGTCCAGACCAGAATCCTGACGATGCGGTAGTCCCTTGGCTGTTCATGCTGTTGGAGCAGGGTATCTCCACGGTGCCCATGCCGGCGATGAACTGTTGTGACGTGACCGCGTTGGCGGAGGAATTCGTCGCCTGTGCCGCCGCTGTCGCGCCTCCGGATCCCAGTTGCACGGTGTCGATCCAGTCGCCGCTGTTGACGTTCCCGCGCCAGGCCCAGACGGGCGTCAAGGGGACTTTCTCCCGGTTGACCACGTAAGACTGAACGGCGGTCAGCACGGCCAGTTTTTCGATAAACTCGTTATCCCTTCTGACGCTGTTTTGACTCGGCATGATCACCCCCGACATTTTGGGGATCTCCTGCACGAAGCCGTTCCAGACGTCATCGGCCACCCCAACCCCCCAGTAGACCCCCAGCAACGCGATACACTGGATGAGCGCCAATCCCTTGGCCCAAGGGAGGGGGAACAGCATGGCGAAGGCGGCGGGGCCGCGAATGGGCGCCCAAACGCTGTGGTACCGCTTCCCCAGTGGCGTCCCTTCATGAGCGGTCGCCATGCCGCCCACGGTGGCCTGATAGACCAGTAAGGCGCTCACGTACATGAGCAGCGCGATATCGAAAATGGAGAACATCTGCGCCAGTATGGTGCCAGCGCCTCCCGGTGCCTGCCCTGTCGCCAGCAGCCACCAGTTCGGCCCCAGCAGAGACGACAGCAAACCGGTGGAAATATCGGTGGAAGGCGGGGAAAGACTGATGGCGAGGCTCATGGGGGTTTCCTTTTCATTTAATTAATAATGTGTACCAGGCGGAAACAATTAATTATTCAGCCTCTTCTTCAATCTCGGTTTCAGTCAGATCTTCTTCATGCTCCTGCTGTATTCGTGGCGCCGATAATGCTAATGCGGGTGCGCCGGAGCCGGACATCTCGGTTATCATTTTCATCATCTCAAAGGCCATTCCAGCGCCGGGCACCAGAAGAGCGTCCAGCGCTTGCCCGACCACGTGGTCACCAACGATCTCGCCCACGCCACCCTCACTTTGTTGCTGAGATGGTTGGTCAATCTGTTGTTGAGGTGGTTGGATGTTCAATTGTTTCGGCTGCTCTGGGTCTTTCTCTTTTTTAGTCAATGCGTCAGATGGAGGAATGGGAATGTCAACTTTCGGCGGCACAGCGCCCCATGTGGGCCGTGCATAGCGCGGGAGCACCCAGCGCGCCTGGTGCTTCTCTCTGCTTCCCCGCCGGTTCGGATTGGGTTGAAACGGCCAATCAAGCAATCCTACGAATTCCGACCCGGCTACAGTCAGTATTGCCCGAGGCCCCTGCTTTGTAACCTTCACTATCTGCCAAAATTGCGATGGGAGCACCGTATGCTCTTTGACTCGCTGGTATGATCCACCCTGGCTGCTGCCGCCCTGTGCGCCACCGGAGACATTATATTGTGAAGAAAACCGCTCAAGGTCCCGCTCACCAATCAGCAACGCCGCCCATTTCTGGTCTTCTGGTTCAACTATTCTACCCAGAATCTTGGTAGCGGTTTGCATCGCCCAGCTCCGCGCGGTTGTCTTTGAATACTTTTCTTCGATCTGGTTGATGCCCTGGCACCCTAGAATTATACGAACGCCCTTTGACCTTAAAACCTCAAGCGCTTCAGTAATGGATGGAATTTTCCCCATCCGGGGAACCTCATCCAAAATTAACCAGACCCGCCTTTTCTCTGGCGAAACGTCCTCCAGATCCTCCAATTTCAAGACAATCTGCTCTATTATAGAGGCGCACCACGCTTCGCTTATGGCTTTCGCTGAGGGGCGGAAGCCGAGCACTGCAATAGATGGAACCCTCCCCGCGATCCAGCCGTTCACACTCCATTGTTTACCTTTTGCTGCGTCTTTCAAATCATCGGCGGCAACCCCCAAATTTACCACATGGGTAAGGTAAGCTGAGATGTTTGCAAGGAAGCTTGTCGTCGTTTTACTGTCCGCGCCGCCGCCTATAAGTGCCGCCGCAACTGGATTTTCGCGCGTGATTATTTCTTTTAGCACCTTAAAATCCGCCAGGGACTCAGCGCAGCGTTTTGCCAGTTCGGCGAAGCCCCAAGCTTCTCCGTGTTCCCGTTGAACGTCAGATATGATACCTGTAACCAAACTTCTGGCCCCGTTAGTCCACATGGGATTGTCGGACTTTTCAGGTTCCGGAATGAGCGTATTGGCCAAGGCTTCGGCATCCAACCTCGTGCGTATATCTCGCCCCAGTGCCCATACCGCAGACCGTGTATCCCACGGCGCCAATAGCGCGAATTGTTTGCCGATTCGTTCTCCTGTGCCTATTTTCTGCTCAAAGTCCCCCTTGAATGAAAAAATGATGGCTTTGTCACCACGTTCAACAATCCGATTGATCATGGGCCACAAAATGGTGGTTTTCCCTGCACCTGACCCACCAACGACAAGCATGTGTGAGGCTTCCAAGGCTTCGGTGGTCTGTATCTTGGGATGAATATATATGCCTTCGTTTTTCCCCTTAACCGGCGGCGAGGCTTCCAGAATCGCCTGCTGCATGAGCTTTGGTTTACGGGTGAGTTGGGATCCACGGATATGGATTTCTGCAGAGATATTCCCCGCTAGGAACCCAGCTACACCACCTGCCATCGCGCCGATGCCTGCCCCTCCGGCAAAGATCGGCATATACGCATGGGGCAAGATGCCAGCTTGATGAATCGCCGCGACGATCGTGCTGGGAGATATGAAACCCGCCCCTTTCCATATCCCCACAGTTTCCCAGCCCGTGAAATATCCCACGGCCCCGCCTACAACCGCCCCTAAACCTATGACCTCAAAAAAGCCTGAACCCGCTTGAAAACGGGGATCGTTAGGGCCTGAATATTTATTCATCCGGAAGCTCTGGAGTCGTCAGTAATTTTACGGTTTCAAGATCTGGGCCGCCATCCCAATTGTCAGGTACTCCTGGTTCTAAAGGATAAAGCCTGTGGAAATGTCCAATCAAAAAGCCCAGGTGCCTAACCCCGGTGGGCCAAATTTTGATAAGCCTCTTGAAAATCCTCGTCTTGTCTTCCATTTCTGTCTCCATTTGCTGTTCTTATAGATGTGCGCAAGGCGGAAACATGGTGATCTGTTGCGCGAAACGGGGTTCCGTGCCACACGATGTATGGAAGATTGACTGCCAGATGCTCGCCCATTAGACTTGTACCGGGTATTGTACAGGAGGCATAGTCATGCATATTGTTAGCTATTCGGAAGCTCGTGAGAATCTCAAGGCGGTGATGGATAGAGCCGTTGAGGATGCGGATGTCACAGTCATTACGCGGCGAGGATCGGCCAACGCGGTTTTGCTTTCGCAGGATCTTTTCGACAGCCTGATGGAGACTGTTCACCTGCTGCGCTCACCGGCCAATGCGACGCATCTGGCTCAGTCCATCGCGCAAGACCAGGCAGGCCGAACATCTTCCCGTGATCTGTCTGATGCCTGAACGTATAGCCTGGACGTTGGCCGCGTGGGAAGATTATGAATACTGGCAAGGGCAGGACCGAAAAACCCTCCGAAGATTGAACGCGCTGATACGGGATTGCCTGCGAAGCCCGCATTCAGGAATCGGTAAGCCGGAACCGCTGCGGGAAAACCTCTCAGGATACTGGTCCAGACGCATTGACAACGTTAACCGCTTGGTCTACCGCGCCACGACTACGGAACTGATCATTATTTCCTGCAGGTACCACTACTGATTCTGCTAAACAATGCAGAACACCCGCCTACGAACAAGACCCCGCAGCCAACCGCCACAGGGTCTTTCTTTGGTCTGTACCGTCCTCAACCTCAACCAGCCGAAGGATCGTTCCATGCCCCATAGGTGTTGAAATCTCCGGCGGGCAACGCCTGGGTGCCCAGGGAGGAACCGTTGTTCACCGCGCCGTAAAAGGTATTGGGGAACAGCGCGTACTGAGCGGTGTACTTCGACGCGGGGAAGTTCACATAGCTGTTGTCGTTGACCAGAAACGTCGAGCCGGAGGACAGGGCCAGGGTATTGGTCGTCAAATACATTCCGCCGCCGTTGGGGATGCTCCAGGGCACCACGTTGGAGACGCTGCCGGCGACGGTAATCCGTCCGCCGCCAACGGTCGTCGGATCGCCCGCGCTGTCGGTCACCAAGGCCAGCAGTCCGGGGAAATAGTAGTTCACCGCGTTGAAATTCGGGTTGCCCAAAACTATGTTGTTCGCCGTCACCACCAGGTGATCCGTCGCCGTCACGGCAGGCGCCTGCGCGGCGACGCTGCCGCCCCCGCTCAAGGGACTGGACACGAGGTTGGCCGGGATGGCTCCTTGCATGTTCCAGTTGAACAGATTGGCGCTGCCATTCACGGCGATGTTGATGAACTGCTGCTTCGCGCCCAGGGACAACGGGTTGATCACGAGGCCCACCGTATCGGCGTAGCTTGCCGTGCTGCCATCCGGATTCACATTCACCACGAAACCGTTGTAGCGCCAGTCACCGCCATGGGCCTGACCGCCCGAAGGGTTGGCCATGTTCCCGTAGATGTTGGCGTAAATATTGGTCCCGCCCGCCACGTTCACCGTACCGGAGCCGCTTTCGTAGACGTTGTTGACATCGTTAAACTGAATGGCGTTCGCGGCATCGAGGCTGCCCGCGATGGTGACGTCCCCCGCCGCTTGACCGGCCTGTTCCGGCAATCCGGAGATCGCAACCAAAGACCCGGACGCGGTGGCCCCCTGGGCAATGTTCAGCCCGTTGGTTAGCATCAGAAACAGGTCCCCAGCACCACCGGTGTTGGACGTACCGTTGGGATCGCCCGCGATATCGCCGGTCACGTTCACCACGCCACCCTGCGCCCCATCCAGTTCCATGGGCGCGCTGGCCGACCCGCCGCTCAAGGTCAATACGGCGTTGGGATTGATGACGCCCTGACCGGAAGTAATATCGGTGGTGATCTTCACCCCCTCGCCGGCGGATGCCACGAAATAATTCCCCGCCGAGTTGTTTCCGGTGATGTTGGAGGCACCGATGTTGACCGCGCCGTTGCCGGCGACGAGCAGTTCACTGGTCCCATTGAACTGCACTCCGGAAGCCACGGTAACCGCACCGTTGTTCGTCGGAGTGCTGCCATTGATGGTGATGGCACCGTTCGCGGCAATATACGACGCGGGATCGACGGCATATCCCAGGACATTGACGTAAGGAGCGTTGACGACCGCCGTGCCATCCAGCGTCACTCCGTTGGCGTTGGCGATCACGAGGGAAGGCGCACCGCCGCTGTTCGGGCTGCTCACGCCGATGGTCCCCGCAATCTCGCTGGGGTTGCCCGTCGCATCCACCACCAGCACCTGAGTTCCGGTATTGCCCTGGTTGACGATGTTCAGCGTGGCGCCCTGACCGATGTCAAAACCCGCATTGGTCGTGATTCCAGACGGAGCACTGACGGCTTGCGTCTGAATATCCGGCGTGCCGCCCCACTGCATCACGATCTGCGCATTGGAATTATAGGTGATGGTGCCCGCAGATCCTGAACCGTTGTAGGTGGCCGACACATTGGACTGGAAACTCCCCGGCAGGCTACCCGCAGGCACCGCCGCATCCGCCAGTCCCGCCAAGCCCAAGAGAGCACCCAATACCGCAACCTTCAAGATTTGCCGCTTGATCCGCATGTCCATTTCCTTTGCCCATGAGGGCTTCAAAATCTGCAATACTGGCGCGGATTGTCTCGTCAACCGTCCTACGCCTTTCCGTCGTTCATTCGGGCTTCCAGAGCCGCCAGACGGCGTTCCAGATCGTCCATGCGACTCCGCATGGCGGGCGTGCCCAAACCCGATTCGGGCACCAGCATGTCCCGAATCCACTCCCCAATCCCCATCCCCGCAGCTGCCGCTTTCTCATGAATCAGCCGCTTCTGCTCCAAGGACACCATGACCACGATGCGTTCATCCAGTTTCGTTTCCATGTCGAATACCATAGCGCAAGGATAGTGCCTTGTCAAATTGACCAGTACGCAACACTCATGCTCATTGGCGGGACGTAAAAAAGGGCGGCCGCGGCCGCCCTGGTGATGGAGGATACTTATTGAGGCTTGCTGCCGCCCGGCGGAATCACCCCAGACGCCGCCACATTCTGCATTTGCTGCGCACCAGAAATGGTGACTGTGCTGCCGGCATTCTGTACTAAACTGGCGTAACTTTGAGCCGCCGTTTGGGACGTGATCGAAGCAGTCTGCACTCCATCGGATGTCAGCCCTTGGCTGAACACATAGGAAGCCATCTGCGCTGACGGTTCTGCTCCACCATCCATCTGCAAAGCACTGCTTGCCGCTGCATTCAAAGTGGCGGAACTGACGGAAACATTATTATCAACGATCGTTGGATTAAACCCATTCGCCTGTAAGGCGGAAAGAGCATACTTTCCATAACCCGTGTAGACATAACCACCGCAGATGAGTGCACCGCCTGCGGTAACGCTGCAAGACTGGTTATTGGAGGCTGACGGCACGGTTGGATTCGGAGGCGGCGGCAGACTCTCAAAATAAGCGTTGGCGGCGTTCGCAAAGCCGTTCTGGTAGCCGGATTGCACCCAGGACATGCAGACCTGCGGCACATTGGCCACGCCGCCTGAATTCAATGTCTGAATCACTTGACTCAAGTCGCCTGATGCGTCCTTCAGAAAAGCCTCCGCGTCCCCATCGTCGTTGGGGAGATACTTCATCAATGGTTGCGTGGAATCGTAGTAGTTGTACCCAGAACCATATTGAACGACAAAACTAGACAGCGCCTGGCTTGGCTGCTCCCCGGAAGCCAGCGCGTTCTGCGCGTTCACCAAAGATTGCGTCGCATTTTGCAGTTGACTGGTGGTAACCGTACCTTGATTGCCAGCAATGTTCTCCTCCCAGAATAAAGCAAGGGAAGTGTCGGCAACCGGACTAGGGCCAGTATATCCTGCACCGTAATCCGCAACTGCGGTTGACGCGCCGGACAGTCCATAGTAATCCATTGTGCTCTGCGCCCACGAACCGCCAGATGAGATGCCATTTTCCTCTGCCTGATTCACATACGGCGTACAGGTGTTGATCGTGTTGATCGCCTGTTGCGTGGCCGCCGGCAAGGTGGATTGAGGCTGTGCACCCATGATGGCTTCGGCGAAGAACGCGCCGGTGGACGGCCCCGCGCCATGAGGCACGGGGATCTCCGATTGCGGCACGTAAAATGGCTTCGGCATGTCATAGGTATCCACGTTCGGCGCCAGAGCCCATTGCGCCGGGCCTTTCCAGTTCGGACCAAAAGGACCGTTCATGGAGGCTGCGGATGCCACGGGAGAAATTGCCGAGATGGCGCACAACGCGCCGGCCAACGAAATGACGATACGCTTTTTCATAGCAGCGCTTGACGCAAAAGTGGCCAAACCAGTGATCATGGCCACAGACAGCGTGGCGATGACGGACTTACGAATAAGGGGCTTTGATGAACGCATGGGGAATCACTCCTGTAATGATGAACGGGTTAGGGCTTCTGTCCTGTTGACTTTCCTTCCACTAATGTGCGCCAGGCGGAAACATTTTTATTCTCCGAGTTCTATCTCCGCCTGCACCTCGGAGGAGAACTGATATGCCGCCGCATGTTCAATTTCTGCCATATCAGTCTCCTGCTCTGGCTCCACCTCCAGCAGTCGCTTTTCGGACAAGTCGCCAGTCTGGCCAAGCTCACGATCAGCAGACAGGCGCGCCTGGCGGATTTCCTCCATATCAGGTGACACCTCCGTTTTTGACGCTTCCAGAGCAGACTGCCGTTCTGCAAACTTGCAGATACCTTTGCAGAGCTTGTCTATGTGGTCAGTTATTAGCTCTAAAAAATGGGTTTCGCGGGTCATGGCGACATACGCCAGGTTCGCGTTCATTCCCCGCCCGCCGCCGGTGAGCACAGGGATAGCTGTATGCTTCGTACCGCCTTGACTGGCATGGGTTGTGATGGCGTAACTGTAGTCCAGTACCTCCCCCTTACCCATGGTTAGCGGAATGGTTTGTCCATGATCTGTTTTAACCGATGCCTTGCCATTTTCAACGATCACCGTTCCCGCCGTGCCGTTGATTAAATCCCGCGTTTTGTCGTTTTGGCGGAAGTACACCTGATCGCCGGTTCGCAATTCCATTTCTCTTGCTGTGTATGCGGATATGGTGGTTTTTACGGGGTTGACCTGCAGTTTCTTGGCCGGATCGTTCCGGTTTTGTAATGTGAGCTTACCGCCAGACGTAGCCACTACTGACCACTGCGACCCTTTTTCCGCCCCAACACCCGTGTCCTTGTCTGCGTAATCCCGATGGAACTCCACCACTACCTGCGCCGTTCCATCTTTACCATCTTTACTGACGTAATTTTCTGATTTTGTGGCCGATTCGCTTGTGAGATCTAACTTGTCCAGCGCCGTAATTTTTACCCCATCCGCACCCAAAGCGCCGGTGGCGATCAAACCATAACGGATATGGTTATTGATGGCCTGACGCTTTTTGTTGGTGTCCGCTATAAAATAGGTGTCGGCGCGTTCTTGCGGGGTCATGGCCATATAGCGGGACGCTGCGACTTTCGCCAAGGCTTCATCCTTATCCTGGCCTTTTTCTACATGCACCTGTGTCATGAACGGCTTGGCCAGCTCAACACCTTTTTTGGCGTCTCCGGATGCGAAGGCCTGGGCAATTTTGAGCAGTTCCGGAGCCGCGCGCTGACGTTGTACTTCATCAATCTTTACATGATCTATTGAACCGGTTTCCAGCAACTGCGCGAACGGCGTTCCTGCCTCGACGCTTTCTATTTGATATGGATCACCCACAACCAAGCTGCGGGCGTTTTCCAGATCCGCGCGCTTATAGAAGCGGTCGAAGTCACGGGATGACACCATTCCGGCCTCATCCATCACGTATAAAATCTTCTGGGTTGGTTTGCCGGATTCATCCAGCGATGGCTTGCGCA